>NZ_CALIMS010000061.1 GCF_938045345.1 uncultured Campylobacter sp. | reverse complement strand
GAATTTTAGAATTTTAGAATTTTAGAATTTTAGAATTTTAGAATTTTAGAATTTTAGAATTTTAGAATTTTAGAATTTTAGAATTTTGCGGCGCGCAGATTAATAGACAAATTAAAACGCGCCGCAGCAAGTGGTGCCAGCAGCTAGTTTGCAGCGTCTTGAAGCTCTTCTTCGATCTCAGAGTTGCTTTTTACGACCATGCCTGAGCCGTGGATGACGCTAGGCATGCAGGATGTGCAGATATGCACCGTCTCGCCGTTTTTATGCGCCTTGATAAAGACCGCGTTTTCATCATCGCTGCTTTTGAGCGAACATATATTGCAAATGTAAATATCACCTGATTTCATAGAAATCCTTTCTTAAAAAATTTTGCACTATTTTATGAAAATTTCAAAATTTTTCATTGATTTTAGTTAATCTTTAGCGATTTTTATTGCGGGCGCTTTCGTCTATCAGCACTACGTGCGTCAAAAAGATGATGAAAAATAGCTGGAAAAATAATCCTACCAGCGGGATCAAACACAGCAGATAAAAAATAAAAGCGCTTAGGGCAAATTTATATCCGCCGCCCATTTTATAAGAGCGCTCGAAGCTTTTCGCGCTTAACGCGTTTGAAGCGACGTCGATTAGAATCAGCTTGTAATAGATATAAAAAAACGGCACGTTGATGATGAATAAATTTATTACCGGCACAAACAAAAGCACCGAACAGATAAATAAAATCGCTAAAAATTTTAAAATTTCAACGCTCATCAGCTTTAGCACTCGCGCCGTGCTCGCTTCGTCCGCGCGGATTAGGCGGTAGTGGCGGGCGTTGATCTCTTTAGTGACTGCGGGCGTCAAAAAGGCCGCGATGATAAGCGCACAAAACACGCTAAGCATCAGCACCGCAAAGCTGGCAAACACCGAAAAAATCGCGCCGATAATCCACTTCGTAGCAGCAAAGCTTAGAATTTTCGCAATTACCGGGAAGCGCTGTTCGTTCAAGAAGCTAAAATCGCCGCTTTGCGCGCCCTGCGAAAGCGCGTCAAAAAGCTCTTTGCCGCCGAAAAATGCGAGCATGCCCAAGATTATAAGCGAGCACATAAGCGGTAATAGCGAGAGCAAAATAAACTTGCGCGTAAAAAAGTCCTGCTTTGCTAAATTAAAAATTCTACCCATGTATGCTCCTATTTGCGTTATTTTAGCGACTTTTGCGACGGAATTTGAGCTGAGTAATTTGGCTGCCGCACGAAACGCGCCTCATCAATCCGCCCGCTTGGCTCATTCGCTTTTTTTAACCGGCTCATCTTGCATTATAATACGAAATTTATGCTTTGATCGCTTGCCCGCGTTTAATTTGCTCATTTATAGTGTGTAAAAAGAGGCTAGATCTAGCTATGTTTTTACCTGTTGCGAATATTTATTTGCTTGCTGCGCGGAATTTTGCCACTTATAAATAAGCTGACATTGCGTAAAATTTTAGGTACAAAACTGCAGAATTTCAAATCAAACCTCTTTTTTAAAATTTGCCTGCCGAAATTTTATAGATGGAATTTTAAAATCTTAAAGATAAATTTCGCAAGCAAATCCATGACTTTACTTCGTCGCGTCGTAGATCTTTTGCAATTGCTCGTAAATTTCGTTTGCGCTTACTGCGCCTTTTGATAGCACCTCGATTAGCACCTCGTTATCTTCAAGGTCTCCCCAGATTTTGCGGTAGCCGCCTTCTTTGTAGCCGTTATTTTGGCGGAATTTATTCAGCACGTTTTTGCCAATATATTTGGCAAAAAGTATGTCTAAGCTCACTCCGCATTTAATCGCGACGCGAAAAAAATCGGTCAGTAGCTCACCGATTTGCAGCTCAAAGCCGCTTGTTTCGTGGATTACTAGCTCGATGTCGTTTACGATTTCGTAGATGCTGTATTCGCGCACGTCGTAGGCGTAGGAGCTAAACTCCGCAAATCCGCTTACTGCCGTGACGTCGCTTACGATGTGATCGATGTTTTTGCTGCCGTAATATTGCTCTAAAATATAGCTCATCACGAAGTGCCAAATATCAACGATCTCGATGACGATATTATTCACGTCCGGCGCTGCAGAGATATTTTTCCAATGCTTCCACGCAAAGCTATCGATGAGCTCTGCGCATTCCATGTAAATGCAGCGCTTCCAGTTGATAAGTTTGCCGTTTTTTGTATAGCCATCCTCCCAGCCCACGCCATTTGTTTCGTCGTTTAGGGCTTGCTGCATCAGAAACATCTCTTTTACTTTTTTATAATTTTCCATAAAAATTCTCCTAATTTTGGCTCGCGATTATAGCTAATAAAAGAAAATCATTGTATAATTTAGCAAAAAGGAGGCTTAAAATGTGTGCCGCTCAGGATAAATTCGACGAGTTTTTAGGCAGGATGAAACTCCTATCTCTCGGAGTTTTGCGCAATAATCTGCCATATTGCTGCAGTGCATTTTATGCCTACGATCCGCAAAATAAGGAGCTCATCATCGCAAGCGCGAGCGACTCCGAGCATATCAAAGCAGTCTTTGCCAACCGCGGAGTTGCAGCTACGGTCGCGCTGGATACGAAATTTGTAGGTAGGATCAAAGGCGTGCAGATTTGCGGCCATATCCGTAGCGCGGATGAGCGCGAAACCTCGCTATATCTTAAGCGCTTCCCGTTTGCGCGCGCGATGGAGACCGATTTTTTTACAATCAGAATTGATTGGATGAAAATGACCGATAATACCCTAACTTTCGGCAAAAAGCTAATTTGGGAACGCTAGTTCGCTAATAAATCGTCTATTTATTTTTACGAAATTTTAAACTTTGCGAGGATTAAATTTTATCTAGTAAGATTTTAAAACTTGCATAAATTCTATCTTGTCTATTTTTCAAAGAATTTCACCATTAGATCCGCTTTAAAATTTCCGCTCGGTTGGTTTTTGGAATTTTACAGCATGGAATTTAGCGTAAAATTTCATCTTGCAAGCTGAGGTTGTCGCAAATTTTATTCCCTTAGAAGTGAAACCTGCCGCGTAGAATTTCGCATGAAAATTTTAAAATTCTAAAATTTAACTTTTCAAAGTTAGCTTGACGCGCGAGCTTAGCTCTGCCGCTTTCTGATTTCGCTTACTAGTCGTCCGCCGATCGCGTAGTCGTCAGTGGATATTTCGTCTATCGTCACGACCGTAGCTTTTTCGCCCCTACCCAGCACGGCTACGAGGGCGTCGGTGAGGTTCTTGACGAGCCTTGCTTTTTGTTCGCGACTTAAGCCGCCGCGCTCTTTGGTGATTTTGACGTTTATGTAGGGCATTAATTCTCCTGAAAATAAACGTAATTGTAGCCAAAATTTCGTCTGTGCGCCTAAAAGTGCGAAATTTTATGTTAAAATCGCCGTGATCTGAATTTAAGGAGAAAATATGCCATTGTTAGATAGTTTCAAGGTCGATCATACTCGCATGAATGCCCCGGGCGTGCGGCTCGCAAAGAGCATGCGCACCAAAAGCGGCGATAAAATTAGCGTCTATGATCTGCGGTTTTGCCGTCCGAATTTAGAGATCATGAGCGAGCGCGGCACCCACACACTGGAGCATCTTTTCGCGGGCTTCATGCGCGAGCATCTAAATAGCGCGGACGTCGAGATTATCGACATCTCGCCGATGGGATGCCGCACGGGCTTTTATATGAGCGTGATCGGCACGCCTAGCGAGAGTGCCGTCGCAGCGGCGTGGAGCGCGAGTATGAAGGATATTTTGGGCGTGGGCTCTCAAGCAGAGATCCCCGAGCTGAATAAATTTCAGTGCGGCACCTTCGCGATGCACTCGCTTGCAGAAGCTAAACAGATCGCGCAAAACGTGCTAAATAAGGGAATCGGCGTGATCAAAAACGACGAGATCGCGCTGGATCCAAGCAAGATAAAATAGTTTTGAAATTTAAGAGATAGTGCAAAATCTAGCACTATCTCTTTGAGCGCTCGCTCGGTTCGCGATCAGTGTGTAACGCACCATAAAATATTATCGTAAAATATGCAAAAATTCGAGGTGCAAGATGCGTATTTGCTAAAACAAGCCGGAGGTAGTAGCATCTATTTATAAGCCGATTTAGCTTTATAAACCGACTTGGCGCTTGCCGTAAAGTCTGCGCCACGCGAGGTTTTTGATAAAAGATACGATTGGGCTTTAAGCTGGGTGGCAAAAGCGCGCAAGCAAAGCTCATATCAAATTCAATAAATTTATCTCGTAGGCCGGTTTTAAATTTATAAGAATTTTTAAAATTTCGTCTTAAATTAAAGCCGAAATTCTATCCGCAAATACCCTGCTTATGCACATTATTACTTTCAGATGCGATCTTCAATCCTCCAAAAAAATCGCACAGCAAAACGAGAATTTAGAATTTTTATTTAAGGTTGCGTTGTGAGTTTGGCGTTTGAAATTTCACTTTCGCTGCACGAAAAGAATGCTAAAATTCCGCCGAAACCGCACCGGATGCGGTGAACTTAAAGGAGAGAAAATGCAAAGAATTTTTCATATAAAAGATGCTATTTGTAGCGACGAGCGAGCCGTAAAAACGACATTTTTTACTACGGAGGCCACTTGCGGCGCGGTTTGGATCGTCAAACGCGGCCAGGTCGTAGCGCCGCATATTCACCCAGACGGCGATGACGTGTGGATATGCTTAAGCGGAAGCGGCGTGTTTTATCCGAGCAAGGGCGAGGAGGTGCCGATCTGTGCGGGAGATCTAATCATTTCCAAAAGCGGAGAGTGCCACGGTATGAAAAATACGGGCGATGAGGATTTTGTGTTTGCAAGCGTTACGGCGCCGATTCCGTGCGGCTACGAAGCGCTTTGAATTAAAATTTGCCAGAGATTTTGTGGTATTCGTAAAATAAATTAGCGCCGCAAAGAGTTGAATCAGAATTTGTCCGTAGCGTTAAATTTCATAAATTTAGCCGCGCTTTTGTACAATTTCAAGTGCCGCGCAATCTGCGGCGAGATTAAATTTGAGGCAAAAGATGTATGAGGATTTTACGCAAGAGCTAAAGGACGAGCGGGCGCAAAAGAAGCGCGAGGCTAGGGCGCGCGAGGCAGAAACAGATCGCAAGCCTGTACGAGACGCGCCTCGAGGTATGCCGCTTTGGCGCAAGATCGCGCTTGGCGCGACATTTGTATTTGCGGCTTTTAGCGTGCTTATTATGTCGGCGGTTATAAATTCCGCAGACGACTACTCGCCGCAAGAGCAGATCAAATACAGCGATTTTTACAAAAAAGGAGACGAAATTTACGCCCTCGTGGTGGGTGCGGGCTATTTTGCGATGCAGGGCGCGGACGCGGCGAGCTTTCGGGTTTTGGATTTCGGCTCCGGCTACCGCTCCAACGTCGCGGCGGATCAAAACGCCGTATATTGCGGAAATATCGCGATGAGCGAGCTGGAGCCCGCGCGCACGAAAGCCGTAGCGTTCGGATACGTAAGCGACGGGCGAGTTAGCTACTTTTGCGACGGCGAGGCGGTGCCGAACGACGCGCTGGGAACTCTTAAGCTCACTTATCAAACCTTGGCGCATATTTTTTGGGATGCGCCCAAGCCGCAAAGCTACCTCTATAAATTTAAGCGAATGGACGCTACGGATCTGCGCCAAATCGCGGGTTTGTATTACGCGGCGGAGGGCTCGCGCGCGTTTTATAAGGGAGAGGTTTTGCCGGACGCCGATGCCGCGAGCCTGCGCCAGATAGAGGGAAGCGACGGGCGCGCTAGCGGCGTTTATACCGCGGACGGCGCGAACGTGTATTTTAAAAGCCTACGCCTTGACGCGCGCGATAACGGCGGCCATTACGATCTTTTTAGGCAGCGGTTGGACTATTTTTTGTGGGATGCGAAAAGCGGCGACGTTTTTGCAAACGATCTGAAATTTGACCCAGCCGCCGCGCCCTATACTCCGCTAAATAGGCAGCTCGCACATTCAAACCATCTGCTTTTTGCCTCCCCTGGCGGTATCTACTATTTCGACGAGAACAACGGAAAGCAAAAGCGCGCGGGAGACAACCCCTTTGCAGGCGAGGTTCGCGCGCTTAGCGGCAGCGTATTTCAAAGCGGCGAGCGGATATATTTTTTGGAGCGCGCGGATGTTTGGGGCGGCGGTCGCAGCACTCGCAGGCTAGTCGCTCGCAAAAGCGGGCTTTTCGCGCTCGATCTGCCACACGAGTGGCGCAGGGTCGGCGGCGTGCACGGCGGGCTATACGGCTGGGTCTATTCAAACGGCGGGCGATTTTTCTATTTCGACGATCTGGGCTCTTCGCAGCTGATAGATCGGTGCATTTATGAGATTAGGGATCTAAGCTTGGTTGAAATTTTGCTTCAAAAAAGCAGCTTTGGCACGAGTAAAATTCGCGAGATGATAAAGAGCGGTGGGCTTGAGGCGGTGGACGGCGAGCTGCTTTTTGAGGTAAAGACGCGGGTGGAATTTTAGCCGCGACGGGCGTTACCTGGACTCTAGAAAGCGTTGCTAAATTTTAAAATTTACTTTTATTTCGGCGTAAATTTATAAAATTTAAATGGCGCCGCGGGCTTTGACGCGAGCTTAGGTTTAAATTTTATCGCAAATCGCCTTTGGAGCAGTCGTGCAAAATTTTGTTTCGTCGTATCGAGATGGCGCGCGAAGATTTATATCGGTCGCGATCTTTGCGTCGCGGCGCGCTTTGATAAGGCGTCGCCGTAAATTTTATTTTAGCACCGCAGCTTTCGTAAATTTTTGCTAGCAGTGCGGGCAACGCGGCGACAGAGCGTAAATTTAAAAGGCTTAATCGTAAAGCTACGCGCATAAAACTTGCTCGCCGAGCTCGCAAGATAAAATTTAGCGGCTTGGATTCAAAAGCGTAAATTCCTTTTTTGATATGAAATTTAACAGAGTGGGTGCATATCAAGCGGCGCGATCAAAGCGCCGTTTTGCAAACTCGCGAGCTTTAAGTGAAGCAAAAACAAAGCGCTATTTTATAAAGCCGCTTGCCACTACGCGATCGCGCTCGTCGTAAAAAACCGCGAGCTGTGCCGGAGCAATGCCCGCTGCGGGCGCGGACAGTACGGCATGCACGCCGCCGTCTTCGCGCGGCGAAATTTTAACGAGGAGTTTGGCGCTGCGGTAGCGGATCTTAACGCCGAGACCCGCCATATTTAAAATTTCATCCCTGCTTAAAAAGGCGTTAAAATTTTCGGTGTCGAACTCGTAGGTCGCCAGTTCCTCCTTGCCGCCCACGACGATCTCGTTTTTATGCGGGTCGATGCTTAGCACGAAGTGCGGCTCATGCGCGCCGTGCACCGTAAAACCGCGGCGCTTGCCGATCGTGTAGTGCATATAGCCCTCGTGAGTGCCGATGGCGTTGCCCGCGCGGTCGCGCACGATGCCGGGCATTTTGGTGCCCGTATGACGGTTCAAAACGTCGATATAGGTGGTATCTACAAAGCAGATCTCGCTGCTTTCGCTCGCAGAGGCGATCTGCGAAAGCTCCGTATAGGCGCACGCAGCCTCTTTGACGTCCTTTTTATACATCCCTCCAAGCGGAAAGAGCATAAACTTAAGCGCGGCGGGATCGATGTTTGCTAAAAAATAACTCTGATCTTTGCTAAGGTCGGTTGCGGCTTTTAAAAGCCCATCCTCGATACGGACGTAGTGCCCCGTAGCTAGGCGCTCAAAGCTCTGCTCGCGCGCAAATTCCAAGAGCTTGCCGAGCTTTATGCGGCGATTACACAGCGCGCAGGGATTCGGCGTAAGACCGTCGATATAGGCCTGCACGAAGGGCTCGTAAACATCGCGATTAAAATCATCCTGCAGATCCAAAATGTGGATTTTTATACCTAAAAACTCGCCTACCTTGCGAACTTTGGCGATGTTTGCCTCATGATAGCCGGGCTTTGCGTGCAGCTTCATATAGCAGCCCTGCACCTCGTGGCCCGCGTCCTTCAGCAGCTTCGCGCACATCGAGCTATCCACGCCGCCGCTCATCGCGACTAAAATTTTCATTCGTTCTCCTTACGTCGCACGTCCGTCAAAATTTCATCCACGCTGTCGCAGAGCTTAAAATTTTGCAGATCGCTTTCGTTTATCGCACCAGATTTTAGCAGCGAAGTGCGGAAAAACTCCATCAAAGGCGCGTAAAATTCCTCGTCGTAAAGATAGATCCGTGCGCGTTTAAAGCCCGTCTGCACCAGCACTAAAATTTCAAAAAACTCATCCAGCGTCCCAAATCCGCCAGGAAAGATGGCGAAAATTTCGCTGTTTTCGATGAGAGCGCCTTTGCGTGGCGCAAATGCCGAAAATTTCGCGCCCTGCGTCAAAAAGCCGTTGCTTTTTTGCTCAAACGGCAGCATGATGTTAAAGCCCACGCTGTGCGTTCTTGCTCTCGCAAATGCGCCTCGGTTGGCGCCTTGCATAATGCCGCCACCGCCTCCGGTGATGATCGAGTATCCTAAATCAGCGAGCCCCTCGCAGAGCTTTTGCGCGTCTTTTACATAGCGATTATCCTCGCTAAAGCGCGCCGAGCCGAAGATCGTGGCGCTTTTGCCCACGTTTTTGAGATTGTCGCGGGCAATTTTGATGTCTTTTAGAATTTCTTTTAACTGCATGATTAATCTATCTTTTGTGTATATTATTTAAAATTTCAGCTTTAAGAATAGCATTAAATTTTTAAAATTCCGTTTAAAATAGTAGAATTTGCGCGATTTAAAATCTCATCGTAAATCATACTAGGTTGCTAAGTTTTCGTAAGAATCCGCCGACGCCGCGGTAAGCGCTCATATCGATAGGCTCGCAGCCCTGTTTGCTCAAAAATCGCGAGACGCTCTGTTTAAGCGCGATCGTAGCGGGTGAAAACGGATAGTGCGAGTTAAAAAGCGCGCGATTTTGTGAGCAGATGGCTACTTGTTTGCAAAACGGCACAAAGCCTAGCAGTTTAAAGCCCAGCTCGCTTATATTGCGGTGCGCAACCGACTTTAGATTGTCGTAGATCATCACGGCGTCATCCTCGCTCGCGGTGAAATTTAGCAAAAACAAAACCTCTTTTTTGCTCGCCCCAAGCGTCTTTAAAAGCGCGTAGGTGTTGCTTATCGAGCAGGGTTCGTTCGCGCACAGCACGATATTTTCGTCGCCGATGCTCAAAAAATCTCCAAGATACTCAAGCCCCGCATCGATCAAAATAAAATCGAAGATTCCCGCCTCTTTTAGCTCGCTTGCGAAGCAAGCAGGGCTTTCGTGAGCCTTTGCGTTTGCGGAATTTCCGGCTTTTTTGGAATTTGATGAGCGGGCGGAATTTTTCATTTCATCTTCACTTGCGGAATTTTGAGAATTCTCGTCAGGGATTGAATTTTGCTTGGTGAAATCATTGCTTTTAAAATTCTCTAGGCTTTCTGATTCTGTAAAATTCCATCCATCTTCGCAATTCTGCGGCTTTTTGGCTGCACAATTCGTAGAATTTTTTGCAGAGTTTGCCATTGAATTTGAAGCGGCGGAATTTTCTGAGTTGTTTTTGTCATCAGAGCTCGTAAGCTTTTGCACATAATTGCGCGAGCCGCTACTTTCGTCGCCTTCCCGGTTTTGTGCGCTATCCATAGAATTTTGCATGACGCAATCGTCCGCGCTAGAGCTTGCGTTTTTGATAGAATTTTGTGCCATAGAATTCGCGCTATTTACAGAATTTTGTGAAGCAAGCGCGGGCGAAACGAGCGTTAAATTTTGAGAAATTTTTATTGCGATGGCGCTTGGTAGCGAAATCCTCTTTCTTTGCAAAGCGTTTAAGATGATCTCTTGATTGTTTAAATTTGGCGCTTCGATGATCGCCGTGCGGTAGCCCTGCTCGCTTAGAATTTCGGCGAAATTTGCTGCAATCACGCTCTTGCCGACTCCGCCCTTGGCGCTTAAAAAATTTACGATTTTAGTTTGCATATCAGTCCTCTTTTAAATTTCATCTCTCCAAGTGGCAAAATCACGCTTATGCGCTCGCAGGCACCCGGATGCGGCAGCACGAGCTGCTCGCAGGCACGCACCTTCGCGCTTGCATATAAAATATCCACGTCCAGCGTGCGCGGCGCGTTTTTAAAGCTTCTTTTGCGTCCAAATCGTAGCTCTGCGCGCTGCATGATTTTGAGTAATGTAAGCGGCGGCAGAGAGCTTTGCACGAGCATTACGGCGTTTAAAAAATCGGGCTGATCTAAAAAACCAAACGGTCTGTTTTTTAAAATCAAGGAATTTTGCGCTACGAAAAAGCGCGTATCGCTCTGTAAAACGCGATAAAATCGCTCGAAGCGCCGCCTGATATCTCCTAAATTCCCGCCGAGCCCGAGCAGATATAAATTTTTAAAATTTCCGCGCTCGCGGCGCCTCATCGGGAAAACGGCGCTTTTTACGACGCACAGCGCGTCCATGCACTCGTAAAATCCGTTTTTCTTAAGTCGCACATTCATAATCTACTCGCTTAAAATTTCGCAGCCGCCTGCCGTGACGACCACGACGTCCTCGATGCGCACGCCAAATTCGCCGGGCAAGTAAATCCCGGGCTCCACGCTAAAGACCATGCCCTCTTTTAGCACGACCTCTCCGCGCTTTGAGATAAACGGAAGCTCGTGGATATCGACTCCGACGCCGTGTCCGGTGCTGTGGAAAAACGCTTCGCCGTAACCATGCCTCGCGATAAAATCCCTAGCCGTCGCATCGATCTCGCGCGCCTTTTTGCCAGGCATAATCGCCGCGATCGCTAGAGCTTGCGCCTCTTTTACGATCTCGTAAATCTCTTGCCGTTTGGCGTTTTTAAAATTTTGCTCTTTGCCGAAGTTAAAATTTTCGTCAAAGCACGCCGTACGCGTCCTATCGGAGCAGTAGCGGTTAAATTTAACCCCCGCGTCCAGCAGGAGCAAATCGTCATGCCGCAAACGCTTTTTGCTCGGCAGAGCGTGCGCCTTTGCGGCATTTTCGTTGATCGCGACGATAGGCGAAAAGCTAAGCGCGAGCTCGCCTTTTTTCTTAAAGATGAGCTCGGCGTTAAAAAACAGCTCTTCTTCGCTCATGCCTTCGCCCTCGGCGCGCACGAACGCGGCAAATTCGTCAAATCTTTCAGCGCCCAACTGCGCCGCGCGTTTTAAAATTTTTATCTCATCCTCTGATTTTACTATGCGAGAAATTTGCGAAAAATTCGCCCGCGCCTTAAATCTTATCCCAAGCCCTTTGCTAAGCGCCCCCCACTCACCCGCGCTAAAATCGTACGGGTTGTAGCTAAGCTCCTTTACGCCCGCCTTTCGCAAAAACAGCCGCGCGTCTTTTATCAAATTCCGCTCGACCTCGATCACCTCGGTGTCTTTGCAAAGCTCGCGCGCCTCGATGCTATAACGCGCATCGGTGAGGAAAAATTTGCGCCCCGCGAGACTCAAAAATATCGCGTTGTCGCAACTGTATCCGCACTCGTGGTAAACAGCGTTTTCGTCCTTTAGGATAAAATTTTTCAAATTTATCCAGTCCTACTTGGCTTTCTGCTCGGCTCTGGCTGCCTTGATCTGCTCAAAAATTTGAATCATTCCGATCATCGCCAGATGGTATCCCACGGGGCCGAATCCGATGATCTGACCCGCAGTTACGGGTGCTATTAGACTTTTTTGTCTAAGCTCCTCTCTGCGGGCGATGTTTGAGATATGTACCTCGATCACGGGCAGACTGACTGCGGCGAGAGCATCGCGGATAGCGAGCGAAGTGTGCGTGTAGGCGGCAGGATTGATGATGATACCGTCGCAGGTGCCGAAGCACTCTTGGATCTTATCGACGATCTCGCCTTCGAAATTGCTCTGAAAAAATTCGATCTCGTTGCCGCTCTGATCGGCGACCGCCTTCATCTGCTTATGGATATCCTCCATCTTCATAACCCCGTAAATAGCGGGTTCGCGCATACCGAGCATATTGATATTCGGTCCTTGAATCACCATAATTTTCATTTTTGCGTCCTTGTTTTGAAATTTAAGCGAAAATTATAACCAAAGCGAGCTTATTTTTTACTATGGCGCCAAATTTGCCCGTTCAAGCCCAGTCGCTAAAATTTTATCTCTAAATTTAGCACGGAAGAGAATTTTATGCTAAAATCACGCGCTGTTTTAGATAAGGAAAACGATGAGAATTTTAAGGGCGAAGTGGGTTCTTGTCTGCGATGAGAATTTTAAAATTTTAAAAGATGGCGCGATCGTCTTTGGCGAGAAAATAATCGAGGTCTGCAGCTTTGCGAGTGCGGCGCGCAAATATCCGCAAGCCGAAATTTTGGACTTTAGCGGCGATATAGCGATGCCTGCGTTTATAAACCCGCACGTGCATTTGGAATTTAGCGCAAACAAAGGCACGCTGCGCTACGGCGATTTTTTGGAGTGGCTAGGCAGCGTCATTGCCTCAAGGCAGGAGCTGGACGCCGCAGCGCGCGGACGGTTGATCACGGAGCAGATCGCCGCGATGATGCGAAGCGGCGTGGGCACGATCGGCGAAATTTCAAGCTTCGGCGGCGAGGCTGAAGCTTGCGCGCAAAGCGGCATTAGAACCGTGTTTTTCAATGAAATTTTAGGCGCGAGCAAGGACGCTACGGCGGAGAATATTTTGAAATTTAAGCAGCGTTTTGAGCGCTCAAAGGCGTTTGCAAGCTCGCTTTTTATCCCCGCCGTGTCGGTACACTCGCCGTATTCGACGCACCCGCAGATTACGGAGTTTGCGACGAGGCTTGCCCGCGAAAACGGGCTTGCTATAAGCACGCATTTTATGGAGAGTGCGTATGAGCGGCAGTGGCTGCGCACGGGGCGCGGTAAGCTTAAAACCTGGCTTTCTAAATTTAACCCAACGCCCGCGCCTTTTTACTCGCCCCGTAGCTTTGTAGCGCATTTTAGCGGGCTTCGCACGCTTTTTACGCATTGCGTTTGGGTGGATGATTTTAGCATCTTTGATCCGAAAATTCACTCGATCACGCACTGCGCGCGCTCCAACCGCCTGCTTAGCAAAAAGAGGCTGAGCTTTAAAAAGCTGCTCGCAAGCGGGCTTAATTACAACATCGCTACCGATGGGCTTAGCTCAAATTTTAGCCTAAGCTTTTTAGACGAGCTGCGTGCAAATTTAATGATGCACGACGAGCTAGGTTTGGCGGAACTAGCGCGAGCGCTGATTTTAGGCGCGACGAGAAACGCAGCAGCCGCGCTGGGGCTAAATTTGGGCGAGCTGAGGGCCGGTAAGCTCGCCGACATCGCCGTTTTTGAAGGCATTGAGTGCGATGAGGATCAGCTGCCGCTACAGCTCATTTTGCAGAGCAAAAACGTAAAATTACTTTTTATCGAAGGAATGAAATGCAATTTCTAAAGAATATCTTTGCGCCGATCGGCGCCGTGCTCGGGTTTATCAACAAATACTTTAAATCCCTGATTTTTCTGCTTATTTTGTTTTTGATTTTCGCAGGCGGCGAAAGCGCGCAACAAAAGGGCGCAAATCTCGCTCAGCTTTCGCTAAGTGGCGCGATAATGGACGATAGCGAAATTTTAGAAAAGATCGAAACTCTGAAAAACGACGAGGCGATCAAAGGAGTGCTTCTGCTGATCGATAGTCCCGGCGGCGCACTAAGCCCGAGCGTGGAAATTTCGCTGGCTATTAAATCCCTAAACTCGCGCAAGCCGGTCGTCGCCTACGCCAAGGGCACGATGGCAAGCGGCAGCTACCTAGGCGGCGTGTGGGCGAGTAAAATTTACGCAAATCCGGGCAGCTTCATCGGCTCCATAGGCGTGATCATGCAGGGCTTAGACGTGAGCGAAGCGGCCGCTAAGCTAGGCTTTGCCGAACAGATCGTCAAAGCGGGCGAGCTCAAAGAAGCGGGAACGATGATGCGAAAATGGAGCGACGCGGAGCGCGCGAGCCTGCAAGCTCTGGTGGATGAGAGCTACGAGCTATTCACGCGCGAAGTGGCGCAGGCGCGCTCGCTGGATCTTAGGAAGTGCGATACGTGGGCAAATGCGCGAGTATTTTTAGCTAGCGGCGCCAAAGGCGTCGGGCTTATCGACGAGGTGGGCTCTTTAGAGGACGCTAAAAGTGCGCTCGTAAAGGCTAGCGGCGTAGCAGATCCGATCTGGCAGGAGCCCTCGGCGTATGAAAAGATGATGGATAAGCTGGCAAATAAAAGCGAAAGCTTAGTGCGCGGAGCCTTCGGCGCGAAGCTGATGGCGTATTAGAATTTTAGAAATTTTAAATTATGAGGGAATTTTAAGAGTAGAATTTTGTATATAGAAGCTATACTGAGTTTGATTACTTTTAAATTTCCTCGCTTTTACGTTTGGCGTTTCTTTAAAATTTTACCCTTTTTGTGAATTTTTTCTTCGTTTAAGAACTCCTCATTTTTTACCAATTATTCAGCCCCCTTTAAGCATCGCTCTTGTATAATCACAATTCTGTTTCGCACC
>NZ_CALIMS010000060.1 GCF_938045345.1 uncultured Campylobacter sp. | reverse complement strand
AGTTCGCGCTATGAGTAAGAAAATTTTAACCACGCCGATCGCGCCCGAGGATCTAGCGGATATCAAGATCGGCGACGTGATCTACCTCAGCGGGCACATCGTCACCTGCCGCGACGTGCCGCACAGACGCGTCGTGCAGGAGGGCCGCGAGCTTCCGCTAGATATCAGGGGCGGCGCGATCTTGCACGCGGGGCCGATCATCAGAAAAACGGGCGATGAGGGCTTTGAGATGGTCTCCGTGGGGCCGACTACTAGCATGCGGATGGAGAAATTCGAGCGCGAGTTTATCGCTAAAACGGGCGTGCGCCTCATTGTCGGAAAAGGCGGCATGGGCGAGGGCACGATGAGCGGCTGCAAGGAGTTTGGCGCGATACACTGCGTATTTCCTGCGGGCTGCGCAGTGGTGGCCGCGACGCAGGTCGAGGAGATCGAGAGTGCGGACTGGACGGAGCTTGGGATGCCTGAGACGCTGTGGAAGTGCCGCGTGAAGGAGTTTGGCCCGCTCATCGTCTCGATCGACGCGCACGGAAATAATCTTTTTGAGCAGAATAAGATCAAATTTAACGAGAAAAAGGATGCGGCGCTAGCTGAAATTTTACCGCAGGTCGGGTTTATAAAGTAGCTAAATTTGGGCGGCTCGCGCTTTTAAATTTTGCGCCTTAATTTTTTACGCCCTGTCGTTAAATTTTAAAATTTAGCGCTATAACGAGGGGTAAATTTTAAGTGCTTTGGGCGGATGGCGCGGGCGTAATCGATTAATAAAACAGACGGCGGAGCTAAGCGCGAGATTAAATTTTATCTGCAAATTTAGCTGGTCGCGAGGGATAAATTTTAAAAATTTAAACCTGCAAAGCCGCTGTTTTAAAGCGCCAACTAAAAGCGCGCGCTAATCTCGCCGAAGCTCTTTCGCAAATTTAGCCTACGCGCTATTTTTTCTCCGCGAATTTTACGCTTGCATAGAGGTAGCTTGCAAACCCTAGCGCGCCCAGTATTGCGCCCGCCTCGCCTATGTGTTCAAGCCCGAATCTCGTTGCGATCTGATGCCCTAAAAGCGCTCCGCCGCCGATGCCTACGTTGTAGATCGCCGAGTAGATCGATATCGCGACGTCGGTAGCGTCGGGAGCCAGCGCCAAAACCCTAATCTGCAAACAAAGCCCAAAGCCAAAAATTCCCACTCCCCAGACGAAAGCCGCGAGCAGTAGCGCTACGTCATTTGCGACAAAAACTTTTAGCGTTAGCGCCGAGGCTAGGATAAAGAGGATCGAGCAGATCAAAAAGGCGTTTGGAAAAGAGCGATAAAGCTTTGAAAAAAGCACGCTCGCAGCGATTCCCGAAGCGCCGAATGCAAGCAAAACGTAGGTTACGAAGTGATCGCCCGCGGGATTAAATTTCGCCACGAAGGGCTCGACGTAGCTGTAGGTCGTAAAATGCGCGCCTACGATCAAAAACGTCAGCAGATACAAAGCAAGCAGCATCGGGCGCCTTGCAAGCATCGGCAGGCTCGCAAGAGAGCCCGCGCGGCGACTCGGTAAAAACGGTAAAATTTTCCAGAGAAATAGCGCCTCCGCCGCCGCAAGCGCGCCGATCGCAAAAAACGTAATCCTCCAGCCAAAAAGCTCGCCGACCACTCGTCCCAAAGGAAGCCCCAAAACCATCGCCAGAGAGGTGCCCAGAGCAAGCATGCCGATGGCCTGAGAGCCTTTATTTATCGGCGCTAGTCGCACGACGAGCGATGAGGTGATCGACCAAAAGATCGCGTGCGAAATCGCGATGCCAAGGCGCGCGATTACCAAAACGGTAAAATTCCACGCAATGGCGGCCAGGACGTGGCTTAGCGTAAATAGCACGAAAAGTCGCAAAAGTAGCCTCTTGCGCTCAAGCTTTGAGGTTAGTAGCATCAGTGGCAGCGAGAGGATACTCACCGCCCACGCGTAGATCGTGATGATTAGCCCCGTGCTCGTAACGTCCATGCTAAAATCCGCCGCGATGTCGCTTAGCAGCGCCACGGGGATAAATTCCGTCGTGTTAAAAATAAAGGCGGCAAACGCCAGCGCGATAACTCTCGTGTAAGCGATTTTATGGACGTTCATCGGCTTTCCTTTTTGAGCTTTTTAAATTTGGCTTTAAGTTTAGCATATTTAGCGGTTTTTAGCTTTTCGAGTTCTGCTTGAAATTTTAAAATTTTTAAAATTCCGTGCCGTATATACGTGCTGCGTTTCGTGCTAAATCTAAGCGGAGGATTATAGCTAAATTTATCCTCCGCGCAGCTTGCGGAAATAGAATTTACGCTCAAAACGCAAAGTCGCATGGAGTAAAATTCACGTAGCGATCGACCAGTGAAAATTTAAAATGAAATTTGCGCTGCGCTCGGCAGGAGGCAGTAAAATTCCTTATATTTGGCAGAATGCGCTGAAATTTTATGTACCGCATGTAGCAAGCCATAAATAAAATTTCGCTACGTCGAGTTTGGATGTGTATAGCGGTTGAGGCTTTGTAGTGGCTAAATTTTATTATCCAGTCTTGTTGCGATATGAGGTTTTTTCATCTTGTGGCAAGTACATTTTTAAATTTCTTAATTTTCGCGCATTCCCGTCATTTGATATTTGGGTTAGAATTTCAAGTTAGACGGCTAAATTTACATTAATTTCTACCCACTGCTTGCGATCTGCGCTTAAAGTATGCAAAAAATTTATTTTCAAAGCGGCGAAAGAGCCCGTCTCAAATCGTCCGCAATGCTAGCCTAAAACCGCCCGCAGATCGCGCTTATCGCTCGCCTCCGTGATAAAGCTTTAGAATTTTATTCGGTTTGCGAAGCATTAAAATTTTTAAGCAATAAATATGTAAAATTAGCGAAATTTGATAATTCCAAAGGACGAAAAATGGCAAAAGTTATGAAAACGATGGACGGAAACGAGGCAGCGGCTTACGTCTCATACGCCTTCACCGAGGTCGCGGGCATCTATCCGATCACGCCTAGCTCGCCTATGGCGGATTACACCGATATTTGGGCGTCGCAGGGCAAAAAAAACCTCTTCGGCATGCCCGTTAAAGTGGTCGAGATGCAAAGCGAGGGCGGCGCGGCGGGCACCGTGCACGGCTCACTCCAAGCGGGCGCGCTTACGACGACGTACACTGCATCGCAGGGGCTTTTGCTAAAAATTCCAAATATGTACAAGATTGCGGGCCAGATGCTTCCTGGCGTCATTCACGTCGCGGCGCGCGCGCTTGCGGCGCAGGCGCTCTCCATCTTCGGCGATCATCAAGACGTCTATGCCTGTCGCCAGAGCGGCTTTGCGATGCTTGCAAGCAACAGCGTGCAGGAGGTGATGGATCTGGGCGGTATCGCGCATCTTGCGGCGATTAAGGGGCGAGTGCCGTTTTTGCACTTTTTCGACGGATTTCGCACGAGCCATGAAATTCAAAAGATCGAGGTGATGGACTATGCCGAGTTTGATCGCTTGCTGGATCGCGAGGCCGTGCGTAAATTTAGAGAGGGCGCGCTAAGCTCTGAGCATCCTAAAACTCGCGGCACGGCGCAAAACGACGACGTGTATTTTCAGACGCGCGAGCTAGTTAATAAATTTTACGACGCGCTCCCTGACATCGTCGCGGAGTATATGAGCGAAATTTCAAAGATCACGGGGCGGTCGTATGCGCCTTTCGTCTATTACGGTGCAAGTGAGCCGCAGCGCGTGATCGTCGCGATGGGCTCGGTCAATCAAGCCCTTGAGGAGGTGGTCGATCATCTAAACGCGAAGGGCGAGAAGGTAGGCGTACTAAAAGTGCATCTCTATAGGCCTTTCAGCCTCAAATATCTCTTCGCCGCGATGCCTAAAAGCGTGCGTAAAATCGCCGTGCTAGACCGCACGAAGGAGCCAGGCAGTCTCGGCGAGCCGCTGTATTTGGATATAAAGGCCGCATTTTACGGGCGCGAGGACGCTCCGCTCATCGTGGGCGGCAGATATGGGCTAAGCTCCAAGGACGTTGATCCCGCGCAGCTAATCGCCGTGTATGAAAATTTAAAGGCGGACGAGCCTAGAAACGGCTTTACGATCGGCATCGACGACGACGTGACGCATCTATCCCTTCCCGTGGGAGATAAAATTTCGCTCGGCTACAAGGATGAGATAGAGTGCTTGTTTTACGGTTTGGGCGCAGACGGCACAGTGGGCGCGAATAAAAATTCCGTCAAAATCATCGGCGATAAAACCGATCTTTATGCGCAGGCGTATTTTGCCTACGACAGCAAAAAATCTGGCGGCTACACGCGCTCGCACCTGCGCTTCGGCAAAAGGCCGATCCGCTCGACCTATCTCGTCTCAAATCCGCATTTCGTCGCCTGCTCGGTCGCTGCGTATCTGGACATCTACGACGTCATCGGGGGCATCCGCGAAGGCGGCACCTTCCTTTTAAATTCCATCTGGGATGCCGAGCAGACGGCGGCAAAGCTTCCGAACAAGGTCAAAAAAATTCTAGCCCAAAGACGGGTAAAATTTTACATTCTAAACGCCACCAAGCTGGCGCACGACATAGGGCTTGGAGGCCGCACTAATACGATCATGCAATCGGCGTTTTTCAAGCTTAGCGGAATCATTCCGTTTGAGCAGGCGCAGAGCTATATGAAGGAATATGCCAAGAAAACCTACGCTAAAAAGGGCGAGGCGGTCGTGGCGATGAACTGCGACGCGATCGATAGGGGCGCGGATGCTTTGGTGCAGGTAGCGATCGATCCTGCGTGGGTAAATTTAAAAGATGACGCGGCGGATACGAACGATAAATACAAGGGCGACGAATTTATAGAAAAGATCGTAAAACCGATGAACGCGGCGCGCGGCGATAGCTTGCCGGTGTCGGCGTTTTTAGGGCACGAGGACGGCGGCTTTGACGCGGGCAGCACGCGATTTGAAAAGCGCGGCGTAGGCGTCACGGTGCCTAAATGGATCGAGCAAAACTGTATCCAGTGCAACCAGTGCGCCTTCGTCTGTCCGCACGCCGTAATCAGGGCGTTTTTGCTAGACGAAAAGGACGAAGCCGCCGCGCCTTTAAATTTAAAAGATCACCTGCTAGAAGCCAAGGGCAAGGAGCTAAAGGGGCTAAAATATAAGATCCAAGTAAGCCCGCTAGATTGCACGGGCTGCGCGCTCTGCGCCGAAAACTGCCCGAGCAAGGAGAAATCGCTCGTCATGGTGCCGCTTGAAGAAGAACTTGCAAAGGGCGAGCAAGAAAGCGCAGACTTTTTATTTGAGCACGTAAGATACAAAGACGATTTGATGGACAGATCAAGCGTCAAGGGCGTAGGCTTTGCCCGTCCGTATTTTGAATTTCACGGCGCATGTCCGGGCTGCGGCGAGACGCCGTACATCACGCTGATCACGCGACTTTTCGGCGATCATATGATCGTAGCCAACGCTACGGGCTGTAGCTCGATCTACGGCGGATCGGCGCCCTCGATGCCGTATCGCAAGGACGAGAACGGCCGCGGCGTCGCGTGGGCGAACTCGCTTTTTGAGGACAACGCCGAGTTTGGGCTGGGAATGAAGATCGCAAGCGAGACGCTGCGCCATAAGATCGAAGATCTAATGCTAGGCTCGCTCTCAAGCGTGCCAAACGCGCTAAAGGCGCTTTATCACGACTGGATCGAAAACAGAGACGATACGCTAAAATCCGCTCAGATCAGAGATAGGCTGGTGCCGCTACTAGAACAAAATTTGGACGCGCCCGGGGTTCGTGAAATTTTAGAGCTAAAGCAGTATCTAAACAAAAAATCGCAGTGGATCATCGGCGGCGACGGATGGGCCTACGACATCGGCTACGGCGGGCTAGATCACGTGCTGGCTACCGGCGAGGACGTAAACGTGCTGGTGCTGGATACGGAGGTTTACTCAAACACCGGCGGGCAGAGCTCCAAAGCTAGCCGCCGCGGCTCGATCGCGCAGTTTACTGCAGGCGGTAAGCGCGTTCAGAAAAAAGACCTCGGTCAGATCGCGATGACATACGGCAACATCTTCGTCGCACAGGTAAATTCCAACGCAAACCAAGCCGCAACGCTAAAAGCGATCATGGCGGCGGAGGCTTACCCCGGTCCTAGCCTTATCATCGCGTATTCGCCGTGTATCGCGCACGGTATCAAAGGCGGCATGGGCAGCTCCGGCGATCAAGCCGAGCTTGCGAGCAAATGCGGCTATTGGCCGACCTACACCTTCGATCCGCGACTTGCGGCGGAGGGCAAAAATCCGCTTAAAATTTCATCCAAAGAGCCCGACTGGAGCCTTTATGAGGAATTTTTGCTAAACGAGGTGCGCTACAACGCGCTTAAAAAGATCGATCCGGAGCACGCGGGCAAGCTTTATGAAGCCAACAAAGCCGACGCGATGAGGCGTTACCGCCAGCTCAAGCGGCTTGCGAATGCCGATTTCGGCGATGAGGTTATCTCTGCGGGCGTCGCGAGCGAGAATGCTTAAGCGTTGTAGTTAGTTTTTAGAATTCCGGGTCGCAGAATTTGTGACCCAGGAATTTCGTTAAATTCCAAAAGGAAAATCCATGAAAAAAATCGGACTAATCGGCGGTATGAGCTACGAATCTACGATTACCTATTATGATGGGATCAATCGCAAAATTAACGAGCGTCTAGGCGGGCTAAGTAGCGGCGAAATCCTGCTAAGTAGTCTAAATTTTGACGAGATCGAGCGGTGCCAAAGAGATAATGAGTGGGGCAGGGCAGGTGAAATTTTAGCTCGTCACGCGCGAGTTTTGCAAGGCGGCGGCGCGGATTATATTTTTCTTTGCACTAACACGATGCATAAGTGCTACGAGGCGATAAAAGCCGCTATCTCTGTACCATTCGTGCATATCGCGGACGCCACGTTAAGTGAGCTGCGAAAACGTGGCGTGCAAAAAGTAGGGCTGCTCGGCACGATCTACACGATGACGCAGGATTTTTACAAACAGCGCTTGATAGATGGCGGCGTAGAGGTACTCGTGCCAAATGCGGACGAAATGGAAGCGGTAAACGAAGTAATTTTTAATGAGCTTTGCTTCGGTAAAATCTTACCGCACTCCAAAGAGAAATTTTTACGGATTATTGAAGGACTTAGGGCTCGCGGCGCGCAGGGAGTGATACTGGGCTGCACGGAGATCGGGCTGCTCGTATCGCAAGCAGATACCGCCGCGTGGCTATTTGATACTACGCAGATCCACATCGATGCGGCAGTAAGTCTAGCTTTAAGCGAATAAATATCAAATATGAACCGGTAAAATTCCGGCTTATAATTTCAAATTTTTATATATATTATCAGTTAAATTTAATCTTTCTCTGTTATAATAACGAATATCAATCATATAAGGGGATGAAATGAACGTTTTAGTTATAGGAGCAGATGAGATTACACCCATTAAGGCGGTTTTAAAAGACCTTGGCGCGAGCAATATCGAGCACTGGGATGCACGAAACGAAAATCGCGTAAATCGTAAGCCGATCCCGCAGGATACCGAGTGTGTCGTGATGCTTACGAGCTTTTTAAACCACAACACGATGAAAAAAATCAAAGGCGAAGTAAAAAAGCGCAAAATCCCGCTCGTATGCGCTAAAAGAAGCGTCAGCTGCGTATTTTGCGAATACTGTAAGGTTTTCAATTTAAATCAAGAATTCGGTTGCAGACCTTGCGAAGATGATTAAAATCCCAAGGAATTTAAGTAATGCCGGCAAGCCCAGGCAAGCGGTTAAAAAATCGCGCACTACGCCGCAATCAAATGCTTACGACGATAAAGTTGGCGAGCTAAATTCCAAGGATTTTTTAAATTCTAACAAATTTAACGCTACTTACCTTGCACACGCCGAAAGCAAGAAATTTAGCGGCAAATTTAAAAAGTTTTCAAGCGGTAAATCGGGCGCGCTTAATCATAATGCCTCTAAGCCGTGCGCTGCAAAGAGCGCGCAAAAAGGCAGCGCGAACAGGAATTTGACAGCAAAGGCTTTTTACAACACTGGCTTAGCGCAAAAGAATTTTTTCTGCGCTAAGCGTTCGGACGAGAAATCAGCTTTATTACAAGATACTACCGCGTCAAAACGAGATATCGCGACGCGCGAAAAACGCCAAAAAGCGGATCTGCGGCGCGATAATGAGCTTATTGATGATGAAATTTTAAATGCCGAAGTTTTTAATAAGCAATTCTTTAGCGGCGAGATTTTTGGCTTTGATGCGAACGGGCGCGAGATTGCGCCAGAGGCGCTGCAGGATTATGATGCGGCTTCGCGAGCGCGAGCGATGCTAGCTCTATATAATTTTAACGTTAATGCGGATTATAGAATTCTGCCCGCAAATTTAAAGGGCGCTTCGCAGTTTCGCGCTGCGTTTTTAAATTTTATCGCTTCCGAACTTAGGCGCGGTGCTCGCAAAATTTACCGCTTCAAGCCCGCCATGAAATTCTGTACGGCGGATAATGCGATAATCTTTGCCTATCTGCGCGATATGCCGCTGCCTGTATTTGCCGCCAAGCCCGCTTATAAGCTAACTAGCGCAATCGTGAGTCTGCGTAGCGGATTGCTGCTAAACGGAGACGATGCGTTTTGCAACTTCGTATTTTGCAAAATCGCGCTTCGCAATGCAGGCGCACAGCTGCAGCTTGTGGGCAAATCGGGCGAGCTCATCGTAGTTCGCAAGAGCAGTTTTAGCCTAGGCGTGGTTACGAGCTTTAAAAAAATTTTACCTCAAAATCCAGCCATTTATGATAATGATATAAAAAAAGCGCTAGAGCTTTGCCGCGGAGCAAACCTCGATGCCCTGTATCTTGTCTATCCAAAAAATGAAAATTTTAACCGCCACGTCGAGATAAAAAGCGAATGCTTTAAGGGAAATTTCATTATGAAATTAGTACCATACAAGCTCACCGACAAAATTTATTAAAAGGATACCAAATGGTTGGAATTATTTTTGGAAGCTCGATGGGCAATACTGAGGACGCTGCGAAGCTGATCTCGGAAAAGCTCGGCATCGAAAATGAGCTTAAAAACGTTGCGGACATCGCGCCTGCAGACCTAGATAAATACACCGCGCTCATCATCGGCAGCTCCACATGGAACGACGGCGAGCTACAAGACGACTGGGCGGGCTTTGATTTCTCAGCTCTTGATGTCGCGGGCAAGACCGTCGCGATTTTTGGTATGGGCGATAGCTCAAGCTACAGCGACGCCTACTGCAACGCAATGCGCGAGCTATATGACAACTTCAAAAAAGCGGGTGCAAATATCGTAGGTGCAGTGCCTACCGATGGATATGAATTCGACGAGAGCAAGGCCGTAGTGGATGGCAAATTCGTTGGCCTCGCGCTAGACAACGACAATCAAAGCGACCTCACCGAGAGCCGTATCGAGGCGTGGATAGCGCAGATCGCTCCATCTTTTAAATAGTCCTCCTTTAAATTTGCTGCGGAGCGTGCGCTTCGCGGCAAATTAGAATTATCATTAAAGCTCTAGCTAAATTACAAAGCTATAAAATTTTAAAACTTCTTTCTGCTTGTAATTTTTTGTATCATACTGGCAAATAAAATTTAGCCTATTTTTATCACATAAAATTTTGTTGCCGATAAATTTAGTGAGATTTTAAAATATTCCGCTAATGCTTAACAATTAATCTCAAAATTTACCTCAAATTTAATCAAATTTTAAGCGGGGGGGCTAGTATTCCTTACTTTAATCTTAAGGAGTAAGTATGAAGCTCAGATATATGATGGGTGCCGTAGCGGCGGCTTTGGTGTTAGCAGGATGCGGTGAGGACGAGATAGAACTCGTCAAAAACTATACTTTGCCCGATTTTAAATCTATGAGTATAGGCACGGCGATCGAGGGGTCGAAAAGATGTAAAAATATCACGTGGTCGAAGGCTGATCGCGGTGGGCTAAAATCCGTCACGATGGTGTGCGACATAGATATGGAAGCATTGAATGCCGCAAAAGAGAAAGCGACCAAAGAACGTCGCGAGAAATATAATAAAGATGCTTTAAGTGGTAACATGGATAGTACTATGAAGTTCTACGGGGGTAAAGCTTATGATAGGAATAGCTTGCTTCAGCTAGCTAACAAACTTTGTAAACTAAACGACGCGAAATTCCAAGAGACTATAAAAGCAAAAGGTGAGATAGAATACGAAGATCAGAGGGGATTGATCGATTGCGATAAGTCGCTAGAGGATGAAATTCTAAAAGACCAAGACCCTAAAAAAGATAAGACATATCTACCGGGCGTTTTAGATTTCTTGAAAAATGCGGTGTATCATTCGCAATTGACGCCAGAGCAATTAAAAGCTAGTTATGGTGCATATAATAAAAAAGCGCCGTCTAGTGCAACTATAGAGCTTAATTTCGTCGTCAATAACGATAAAAGCGTAGATTTGGCGCCGGGATTTAAGATAATGTCCGATGGCGAAGAGGAGCCTGCCGGCAAAAATGATACATCTAAAGACGCACTAGCAGTATTTTATGCAAGATAATATGCTGCGGAATTCTTGAGTAGCGGAGCAGAATTTTAAAATTCGCTCCGCTACGAAATTAAAGAATTTCATTCTCGGTAAAATTTCATAGAATTTCGATAGAATTTTGCGGAATTTCGTCTGCGGTTTCGACGTAAAATTTTAATGCGGAATTTCACGGCTGAGTTGATATGTCGCGCTTGTTTACCACGATTAAAATTCCTTTTTATGTCGCGGCGTGGAATTTTAAGCACGGAATTCCATATTTTACTAAGGCGCCTTATGCGCGTAATTTTACAAACTGAATTAATCGAAATTTAGCAGCTAGATTTTTCTCAATTTTGAATTTTGCAGCCTGAAATTTAACGCCTTAGAACTCCTCGACTTCACAAACCCACATCGCGAAATTCTGCCGTCGCGCTCTTGTTTTATAGCCAATAACGACGAGCAGCGTCAGTAGCCTCCATAAGCTTACACACGGAGCATTTTATTACAAAGTTTTTTAAAATTTAAATCGATTAAAATTTCACAGCGCGAAATTTCGTAGTTCTGTAATACAGCCAAAATTCCGCGGTTTTAAAGCCTCGCACTAGCCAAATCCTTTTACTTAGATTTTGCCCTAAAGTCCCAGCTCGATCGCCAGATCCTTTACCGCTTTGAGATTTACCTTGCCGCTGCCGAGTACCGGGATTTGCTCCACCTTTTTCACGACGCTTGGCTGCATTATCGGCGCCAGCGCGGAGTCCTTCAGGCGGCGCGAAATTTCATCCTCGCTCGCCTCGCCCACGTAAAGCAGAGCGATCTTTTCGCCCTTTTTCTCGTCTTTTAGGTTCACGCACGAATAGATCGCGCTTTCGCCTAAAATTTCGCCCACGGCGCTTTCTACTGCGCCCAGGCTAATCATCTCGCCGCCGATTTTAGCAAAGCGCGAAAGGCGGTCGGTGATAAATAAAAACCCGTCGTCGTCGATATAGCCGATGTCGCCGCTTTTGTAGTAGCGCACGTCGTTTATTTGCGCGATCGCTTCGGCGGTTTTTGCCGGCTCATCGTAGTACTCCTTCATAACCTGATGTCCGCCGATTAAGATAAGCCCCTCCTGCCCGTTTGATAGCGGCTGAAGCGAGGCGGGATCGGTTATTTTTATGACCGTACCTGCAAGCGGCAAGCCGACGCTTTTTTCGCGGTTGAAGTGAAGCTCTTTGAAAAAATCGGGCTCGAGGACATTCGGCGTATTTACGCTCACCACCGGCGCAGTCTCGGTCGTGCCGTAGCCCTCGTAAATTTCGATGCCGAATTTTATCTTAAATTCCTTTCGGACGTTTTCGTTTAGCTTCTCCGCGCCCGCAATCGCCAGGCGGATGCTTGCTAGCATAAGCGGATTGAGTCTTTTATTTTTGGTGTAGAGCCTAAAAAACGTCGAAGTACCGAACATTATCGTAGCGCCGTACTTCGCGCTCATCTTGCCGACGCTAAAGGCGTCCGTAGGATCGGGCACGTGGATGCTTAAAATTCCGTCGTTTAGCGGAAATAGCGTCGTTACGGTAAGCCCGAAGCAGTGAAAGATCGGCAGCGACGCTAAAATCGCGTCGTGCTCGGTGGCGTTTATGAGCTCTGAAATTTGACGGACGTTCGCCATTATATTTTTATGCGTCAAAACCACGCCTTTGGGCTTTCCTTCGCTGCCGCTGCTAAATAAAATGGTCGCTACGTCATCTATCGCGTGCGGCTTAAAATACAGCGCGCGAAATAAAATTTTAGGCATTAGCAGCGATTTTAGCGCGCAAGCTATGCGCTCGTTTTTAGAGACGCCCTCGCTTAGATCTTCAAGGTACACGAGCCGATCGCCGATCGAACTATCCAGCTCAAAGCCCTTTGATTTGAGCTTTTCTACGAATTTGCGCGAGCTGATGATCGTGCGAATGTTTGCCTTATCGGCGCAGTAGATTAAATTTTCCTCGCTTAGCGTGTAGTTTAAATTTACGCTCGTTTTGCCCATCGCAAAAAGCGTTAAATTTACGGCGCTTGCGATGACCGAGCTAGGCAAAACGATACCGACGTTTTCCTCGCTGCTTATGCGGCTTTTTAGTCTTTTGCGAAGTATCAAAACGGCGCTCATCATCGCTAAATTTGTGAAGCTCACTCCCGTGCTATCGACCGCTACGCGCTTAAAAGGCGATCTTTTGGCTTGATTTAGCCAGTTGTAGGCAAGCGGCTTTAGGCTTGCGAGGTATTTGCCCCAGCTGAAAAACGACAGCTCCGTTACCGCACGCTTTACCTCGTGCGCCTTGGAATTTGCCTCGATCGGCGCGCCGAAGCTTACGCGAAGTGCGTTTTTGCCGTTTTGCGAGATCGTTCTTTTATAATGCTCGCTGGCGCGCGAAAACGTCGATCCCCAAAGCCCTCTGATATAAAAAGGCACGATGACGGAGTTCGTATCGTGCGCGGCTAGCTCAAATCCGCCCTGAAACTCGTCTATGCGGCCATTGTAGCTGATGTGGCCCTCGGGGAAGAGCCCTACCACTTCGCCTGCATTTAGCGCCTCGCGGATGCTTTCGATCGCGCTTTTGCTCACGCCCGCTCCGATCGGAATGACGCGGAAAATTTTAAAAAACCACTTCAAATACCACAGATCGTAGTAGCTGCGATGCATCACGAAGCGCACCCCGCGCGGGCACGCAAGCTGCACCACCGCCCAATCGATCCAGCTGATATGGTTACCCAAAAGCAGTACGCCGCCTTTTTGCGGGATGTTTTCGATACCGTCTACGTGTACTTGGTAGCCGAATTTCATAAACGGAATGAGTAAAATTCTAACGAAAAGCTGTGGCAAATATTTCGCGCCGAAGATCCCGCAGATGAGCACGCACAGTGCCGCCATAACGAAAATTTCGCCGCTGGCGACCGCAAAATGCACCAAGATGATGGCGATGAGCAAAAACAGCACCATAAAGATATTTTGAATAAAATTTGAACCCGCGAGCACCCGCCCCATGCGCTCGTCGGCGGTAAAAAACTGAATTACGGCGTTGAGCGGTACGATGAAAATTCCGCCGCTAAATCCGAAAAAAAACGACGCCGTGCCGAGCCAAAATACCGAGTGCGCGTTGGCTAGCACCATTAGCGCGAGCGCCAGACCGAATGCGCCGAACGGCACGATACCGAGCTCGATATGCTTTTTGCAGTAGCTGCCCGCGAAGATCGAGCCTAGCGCGATTCCAATCGCACTAAGAGCTAAGATCACCTGGATCACCATTACGTTGTCGCTGCCGCTAAGAGCTTTGTAGTGAGCCGGAAAGGTCGCGATCACAAGCTGTGAAACCGCCCAAAACATCGCAAGCCCCAGCGTGCAGAGCAGGACGTTTTTGTCTTTTAGCACAAAATTTAAATTTTGCCTTAGATAGCGAAGCTTAAGATAGTCGTCTTTATTAAATTCCGCCTGTGGTTGCGCGGCGTCGAAGAATGGAATTTTATATGAGTAGTATGTTTCAAGCACGGAGCCCGCGACCAAAAGCACGCCGATGAACCAAACCGAGCTCATCAGCTCGCCCGCGTCGCTGCTGCGGACTGCGAACAGCTCGAAAATCACCGAAAACACAAGCGATGAAAGCAGAATCGCGATGATGGTAAGAGCCTGTACGAGGCCGTTTGCCGCGCCTAAATTTTTCGCGCCGACGATCTTTTTAATCAGGCCGTATTTGGCGGGCGAGTAGATCGCGCTTTGCGCCGCAAGCAGGATCGTCATAAAAAACGCGAAATAAAACCACCCGCACAGATAACCTAGCGTAATGAGCGCGGTAAGCGCGACGCCGAGCTTTGCGCAGATCCGCGTGATGCGGGTACGCGAGAATTTGTCGTTGAGATAGCCGCTGGCGCTAAAAAGAAATACGTAAGGCAGCAAAATCAGCAAATTTACAAGGGAGGTAAGGGCGATGAGAGCGCCCGAGTCGGCGCTTTTAACAAGGACGTTTTGAATCGTGATCTTATGGCCCAGATCGACGCTTGCGTTGATAAACATAATCGCCAAAAACGGCAAAAATCCGTTGATTTTTAATAAAGATTTCAAGCTATCTCCTTTAAAAACGGGATTTTATCTCACGGAAGTTAATAGACGCAAATTTAAGGCGGCTTCGCTACAATTACGCAAAAATTAAAGGAAAAATATGAAAGTGCAAATCACAAATCACGATGTCGATAACCTCAATAAATTTATGCTGCTTTACAGCAAAAAGGCGCGCAAGCAGCGCCTAGTAAGCACCTACGCCATACCGTTTGAGTTTTTGCTTATGGGCATCATCATCGACGGGCTTTTAAAAACGGTGCCGATTGCGAACGTGGCGTCGGTTATTTTGGGTGCGGCGTGGCTTATTTTTTATCCGAAATTTTACCGCCGCATGCTAAGAAAGCATCTGGATGCTGCTAAGCTCGCGCAAAACTCAAACATAGAGATGGAATTTATCGCGGGCGAGGATGAAATTTCATTTTCAAAGGGCGAGCCGCGCGCAAGCGAAAAATTTGCCGCGCGCTCGCTAAATCGCATCGCTGCGGGCGGGGAGAATTTTTTCTTGGCGTTTGATCGCGGCTTTCACATCGTGCTTCCAAAAAACGCCGAAACAGACGCCGCGGTGCAGCACCTTGCAGATCTGCGCGGGCTGCAGATCGAATCCGTGGATATGGATGTTGAAATTTAACTCAGGCGTAGCCTGCACCGCTTAAAGCGTCGTTGGGGGATGGGTGGGGTTTGTGGGCGAGCAGAGCAATGCGGTGCTGCGGGGCAGCGCCACCCTCTGCGAGAGGTGTGACCTCGCAATTCAAGCCTCCTTCCCGCCCCAAGAGAAGCATATCGCGGGCTAAAATTTAAACGGAATTTCATGTAATAAATTTAAAATTTCTCTATGTAGAATTTGCGTCTAGAATTTGGGGCGTGGCAGCGTTTTCTCTTAAGGGGGAAGGGGCGCTACTTGCGAGGCGCTCCCCTTCCCCCTTAAAATCCCCCAACCCCTGGCACGCTCAAAGGGCGAGCTACGCTCGCGCTAATTTTAAACTGCGGCTGGCGACAAAATTTTGGCTAAAATTCTGCATTCAGCTTGCCGTTACGCCTCGCGCATCTCCTCTGCTAGGAGCTTTTTGTAGGTGCGCTTGAAATGAAACGCCCAAATTAGGGGAAAGATTATCTCCAACCCTTTCCAAAATACATATCCACCATACCAAAAAAAACATTTGCAAACCGCATAGCAAGCGACTACATAGCTTGTCCCAAAGACGGCACCCCAAGCTACTATTTCAGAGTCGGTCGTAACAACCCAGATCGCAACCAAATATATGAAAGCGCTTGCTAGCGCGGTCGGAAAAAACCAATTTAGAACGCCTAATTTTTGGTGATTTACATCCGCGGTAAGATAGCCCACCACGCAAGCGATGATACATAGGGCACATAAGATAGCGCGTAGCACGGCTAAATAGCGCAGCCCACGGGGTTGCATCGCGCCTTCGTAGTCGCTGTTTTCGCAGCTACTACTTTGGCTGTTTTTGCTGCCGCGCCCCGCCACATAGACAAGATGTGCGCCCAGCGCTATGAAACACGTGCATGCTGCAAGGTCCCAAAATATGAAGTTACCGAAGATTGTCCCGCCCGAGCCATCATCGCCCGTAGGTCCTATTAAATAAGGCCACGAAATTTTCACTATACAAAACGTCGCCGCGAGTAAAATCGGATGCAGCGCGAGCCTGCCGTTTCGCAAATCGGAGAGTAAATTTTTAAAATAGCTCATGCTTTCCCCTTAAAATTCCGCGGAATTTTACTAGCTTTCCATATTTTAAGGCGCGCTTCGGAGCTAAAAAATTTAAAGCCACTTTGCTCGCTCATTGCTAGGATCCGTTTCGTTGCCGATCGCTTCATAGCGCGAGTAGTAGAACTCCACAAACTCCCGCACCTGCGCCTCGCACGGCAGATACACGCCGCCGCTAAGCTCCGCAAAGCGCGATAAAAATTCCGCCGCGTCCTTTTTGTCGCAATAAAGCCGCGCCAGCTCCTCATAGTTTTGCAAACACGCGGCTTTGAAGCCCTCGTAGCCTGCGCGATCAAATTTAACCGCCAGCCGCATGCCGTCGAATTTCAAAACGCCCGATGCAAAAAGCAAGTTCAGATGTATCAGAGCCTCGCAGTAGTAGGGCTTGAGCTCCTCCACCCGCTGCCACGCGATGAGCCCCACGGCGCGGCGGATCAGCTCATCCAGAACCGGCAAGCAAAACTCCTCCTCTTCGTGGAAAAAGAAGCTGATAAGCCCGCCGGTGGTCGCCTTGTACTCCTCGATGAGCTTGAAAAGCCCCGAGCGGTTCATGCGCGCCTCGGTGTCCGCATCGATGAAAAATATATGCCCGAACTCATGCCCGATCGTCGATATTTCGTAGACGCGGCGCCAAATTCGCGGCTTTTTAAATAAAATTTCGCGCCCGAAATTTAGATAATCGAGAGTAAAAATTTCGCTGCTTAGCCGCATAAAAGGTCTAGCCTTGGCGCTTTCATAGACGAAATTTACGAAGGCGAAAATTTTCTTGCCGCAGTTGGTGCTTACGAACTCGTCGTTGGGTACGACCTGCGCCGAAAAGAGCCCGTTAAGATCGGCTCCGTAGTAGATCAGCGGCGCGCAGACGTAAAGCTGGGTCTTGGCGATGTTTGAGAGCACGAGCGAGTGCATGACGGCATTGTTCGCGTCTATTTTTTCATACGCGCGCTCAAAGCTCTCACTTACGCGCGCTTTAAATTCCTCCGCGCTAAACTCATACGCGCCCGCAAGCCTGACGTCCCATTCCAGCGCGACTGCGTGTGTGTAGGCGTCCTCGTAGTACTCAAGCGGATGCCCGATCTGAAGCGGCGTTTTTATATCCATCCACGCGATCTCCGCATCCCGCCACGCGCCGATCACCGCGCTAGAATCTCTCTCGCAAAAGGCCTGTTTGAGCTTAGATAGATACGCGACGTAAGCTAGCTCGCTCTCATCTTCTGCAAGCATCACCAGACGCTCCAAAAGATCGCTAAATTCGCTTTGCAGCTTCGCTGTCTCATCCGCAAATGCCACGGCGTAGGGCAGCATTTGGGATTTGCCCTCGCGCTGCACTATCGCGCCGTAGCAGCGCTCGCAGATCTCGCCGTGAGGCGTGCGCATAAACAGCTCCTCTTGCAGTAAAAATTCCTTTGCCTGCGCAAGCGAGCTAAATTCCTTTTCCCAGCGCTTGTTCGTGCCTTCGATAATTAGGGCTTGCCAGCTTTTTTGCATATCGCTTAACACGAGCCCGATGCGGTGCACGCCTTTTAAAAGCTCCAGATAAAACGGCTGCAAAATCCCCTGCGCGCCGGCTTCGGCGATGAGAGCCGCATGCGCGCTCTCATGTATTTCGCGCGTGAAATCGTACATTTTGCTCTTTAGCTCGCGCTGCCGCGCCTCATCGTAGCCTAAGCGGCGAAATTCTTGCAGCAGCGGATCCTCTTTGAGATCGACGATTCGGCTTAGCACGGCAATGCGCGCGGTATCGCCAGACTCAAAGCCACAGATCTTCAGCCCGCGCGCGATCAGCTCGGCGTGCGGCTCGTCGTAGAGGGCGTTTAGCTGCGCTTTAGCAGCGGCCGCCATCTCGCTAAGTTTTGCAAAATCGTTCATCGCGTATCCTTTTTGTCGTTTTATCGTCTTTTTACGAGCGGAATGTGTCTGCTTCGCGAGCAAAATTCTATCCTCGCATCCGCTTAAAATTTTAAAATTTCGACATAGATTTTTGCCGATTGTATCGAAAAAGTGTTAAATTTGCGCGGTTAAAATGCGAGATTTTTAAATTTAAGGAGTAAAAATGAGCGATTTAAACTTAGACGATTTCGGCGAGCCTCGCATCAAGGTCGTAGCGCTGCCTAAGGATACGAATAGCTCGGGCAATATTTTCGGCGGCTGGATACTAGCGCAGATCGATTTAGCGGGCGCGACGGCGGCGCGCGAGATAGCGCCCGAGCGGGTCGTGACGATCTCGATGCAGGAGGTAACTTTCAAGCAGCCTGTATTTATCGGCGATGTCATCAGCTGCTACGCAAAAGTCCTAAGTGTGGGAAATACCTCTATCCGCGTGCAGATCGAGGTCACAGCGTTGCGGCTGGGTGAGGATGGATTTCGCGAGTGCTTGCACGTAACCAGCGCGATCGCAACCTACGTAAGTGTGACCAAATCAGGCCGAAAAAAGCCTATCAGCGCAGAGATTAAGAGGCTGCACGGATTTTAAAATTTCTCAGACTTTAGTTTCAGCTCAAGGAATTTTAGTATCAAGCTTATAACGCGAAAATTCTTATGTGGGATAGGCTTAGTGCACAGAATTTATTGCGTAAAATTTTATAATTTTAAGCGCGGAATTTTGCTGTACAGTATTTTGGTGGAAAACCTAGCAGACGGAATTTTAGAATTTTAGAATTTTAGAATTTTAGAATTTTAGAATTTTAGAATTTT
>NZ_CALIMS010000059.1 GCF_938045345.1 uncultured Campylobacter sp. | reverse complement strand
GATAAAAATTACCCTGCCCGAGTTTTGCTGCCGCTGCCCACGCTCTGGCTATCCGGACTTTGCGACGATCTATTTGGAATATATCCCTGACAAGCTCGTAGTCGAACTTAAAGCGATCAAACTTTACATAAATTCCTTTATGAACCGCTACATCAGCCACGAAGATAGCATAAATGAAATTTACGGCGCGCTGCAAAGTAAGTTAAAGCCTAAATTTATGAAAATCAGGGGTGATTTTAATCCGCGCGGCAACGTCCACACCGTAATCGAAATAAACTCGGATCAAATTTACCGATGATAAGCTCAAATTTAGTCGAACAAATTTTTAAATCCGCGAGCATTAGCCGCTGGAACGATTACCCAAAGATGGTGAGCTTAGTTGAGCTTGACAAACAGGCACATAAATTTATCATCGCTTATTTTATCGCTAGCTTTGAGCGCGATGTGGATATCAACTACGTAATCGAAGCGGGGATTTTCGAGTTTTTAGCGCGCATCGTCGTGACCGACATCCGTCCGGACGTCTTTCATCAGATCCAAAAAACCAAGAAAAAAAAGATCAACGAATGGGTTTTAAGCGTCCTAGAAAGTGATCTTTTGCCTATTCAAAATGGCGAGTTTTTAGATCGATTTAAAAAATATCTAAATTCCAAAGATCATAAGAAAGAAGCCGTAATCTTAAAGGCGGCTAGTTACCTCTCTACGCGGTGGGAATTTAACATCGTCTATCAAACTAGCCAGTTTTTAAACGATATCGAGGAGTTAAAAGCCAAGGTTGAGGAGGAGCTCGAGGATTATTATGAGCTAATCGGCGTACGAAAGATCGTGATGAATAAAAAGCTCGCCCGCATAGTTGATCTTAGTGGTAGACTTCGTTTTCAAAAGCGCTGGGCGCAGACGCCGCGCATCCCTGAGACATCGGTGCTAGGACACATGCTGGTAGTCGCGATTTTAAGCTACTTTTTCTCGCTTGAAGTGGATGCGTGCCGCTCGCGCACGGCTTATAATTTTTTCTGTGCGTTATTTCACGATCTGCCTGAAAGCCTCACTCGCGACATCATTAGCCCCGTAAAATACGGTGTCAAAGGTCTTAGCGACATCATAGGCGAATATGAGATGCGGCTAATAGACGATAAAATTTTGCCTTTCGTGCCGGAGCATATGAGAGATGATTTCAGCTATATTTTGGGTATCCGCAAAGAGGGCGGTAAATTTATAAAAGATGAGTTTGAAAACCGCACCTTCGAGCTAGGCAAGGAGCCTAAATTTGCAGAAGGCAGCCTAAAGATGTTTAACGAAGATAAATTTCGCGCAATCGACGGCAAGGCGCTTAAGTATTGTGATAAGCTAGCGGCATTTTTTGAGGCGGGGATTTCGATTAGCTACGGCGTGAAAAGCAAGGAGCTGCTTAGCGGGTATAATTCGATGTTAGAGTTTTTCAAATCAAAGCCAAAAATTGAAGGCGTCGATTTTCAGAGTGTTTGCGAGGATTTCAAAGAGCATTTCGGACTTAATAGGATCGATTTATAAAACCCCTTCCCAGATGGCTGCGGCACATGCGAGATCTAAGTGCTCTGCTGTATTCCTACCCTGAAGCGGTGCCTAAAAAAAGCATTGCACAGGTCTAAGAAAGGGCAAATGGGATTATATGGAAATGTTTCTTAAAGTAAGGTTATAAATGAATTTCAAAAATCATCTTTTATCCGTATTTCGCGAGGTTTTTATCCCTCATCATCGCTCTATTGAGTTTAGAGCCAAAATTTTTGCCGCTATGCTGCTTGCCAAAAAGAAGCAGACCGACGAGGATTACGACGCGATCAAAGATATAGCTGGCGAAATTTATCCGGGTGATGAGCAGCGCATCGGCGTGCTGGTCTCCATCGTAAAAGAGTATATCTTAAAGGCGAAAACTTATAAAAGCTTAAATTTAGATTCGCTTTTAAAAGAGATCGACAGAGATATCAAAAATAACAAAAAATATATCAAAAAAATTGATTTTTCGCATCTACGCCGTTTGATTGGAGATGATGACGAGGACGCGTTGATCCAACAGCGCGTGTATGAGTTTTTTGTCTGCGAAGTCAAAGAGTATTTGTAAATTTTTATCTTAAGAATTTTTTTAGTATAATCATCAGTTTTTGAAATTATAAACGGAGAAAAATTTGGAAAATATCAGAAATATCGCGGTTATCGCACACGTCGATCACGGCAAGACCACTATCGTAGATGAGCTTTTAAAACAGTCCGGCACCTTTGGTAATCACCAAGAAGTCGGCGAGCGCGTGATGGACAGCAACGACATAGAGCGCGAGCGCGGCATTACGATACTATCCAAAAACACTGCCATCCACTACGGCGGCGTTAAAATTAATATCATCGACACTCCGGGTCACGCCGATTTCGGCGGCGAGGTCGAGCGCGTGTTAAAAATGGTAGACGGCGTTCTTTTGCTCGTCGACGCGCAAGAAGGCGTTATGCCTCAGACAAAATTTGTTGTAAAAAAGGCACTATCTTTGGGTCTCAGGCCGATAGTGGTTGTAAATAAAATCGACAAGCCCGCAGCCGATCCGGACCGCGTGGTAAATGAAATTTTCGATCTTTTCGTAGCGCTTGACGCAAACGACGAGCAGCTTGAGTTCCCCGTCATCTATGCCGCGGCCAAAAACGGCTACGCAAAATACGATTTAAGCGATGAGAGCACCGACATGAAGCCGCTTTTTGAGACGATCATCTCTCACGTCCCTACTCCGAGCGGCAGCGACGATAATCCTTTGCAGCTGCAGGTTTTCACGCTCGATTATGATAACTACGTCGGTAAGATCGGCATCGCTAGGATTTTCAACGGCACGATAAACAAAAACCAAAGTGTTATGCTAGCCAAAGCCGACGGCACGCATATAAATGGTAGAATTTCAAAACTGATCGGTTTTAACGGGCTTGAGCGCACCGATATTGATACGGCGGGCACGGGCGACATTGTGGCGATTGCTGGCTTTGACGCGCTTGACGTAGGCGATAGTATCGTCGATCCCAATAATCCGATTCCGCTTGATGCGCTGCATATCGAAGAGCCGACCCTTAGCGTAATTTTTAGTGTAAATGACGGACCACTAGCCGGCACGGAGGGCAAATTCGTGACCTCAAATAAAATTGATGAGCGCTTAGAAGCGGAGATGAAAACCAACATCGCGATGCGCTATGAAAACGCGGGTGAGGGAAAATTTAAAGTAAGCGGCCGCGGCGAGTTGCAGATTACGATTTTAGCTGAAAATATGCGCCGTGAGGGCTTTGAGTTTTGCCTCGGGCGCCCGGAAGTCATCATCAAAGAGATCGACGGCATCAAATGCGAGCCTTTCGAGCATCTAGTCATCGACGCGCCCGATGATTGTACCGGCACCGTCATCGAAAAGCTCGGTCGCAAAAAGGCCGAGATGAAGGTGATGAATCCTACCGGCGACGGTCAGACGCGCATGGAGTTTGAGATCCCCGCGCGCGGTCTTATCGGCTTTCGCTCGCAGTTTTTGACCGATACTCGCGGCGAAGGGGTGATGAATCATAGCTTTTTGGAATTCCGCCCCTTCATCGGCGCGGTCGAGAAGCGACAAAACGGCGCGCTCGTGAGCATGGAAAACGGAGTGGCGCTAGGATACAGCCTGTGGAACCTGCAAGATCGCGGCGTGCTTTTTATCGCTCCGCAGGCGAAGGTCTATCTGGGTATGATCATCGGCGAGCACAGCCGCCCGAACGATCTGGACGTCAATCCGATCAAGGGTAAAAATTTAACCAACGTCCGCGCCAGCGGCAGCGATGATGCGATCAAACTCGTGCCGCCGCGAGCATTAAATTTAGAGCGCGCTTTGGAGTGGATCGAGGAGGACGAGCTTGTGGAGGTCACGCCCGTAAATATCCGCGTGCGCAAGCGATACCTGGACCCTACAACGCGCAGACGAATGGCTAAAAAATAGAATTTCAAAATGAAATTTTAAAATTCGGCGTGAAATTTAGCTTTTAAATTTCACGCCTTTTTTATAGACAAATTTTAAAATTTGAGCTGCTAAAATTTTGCTAGGAGAGGCAATGAATCTTGTTTTATTCGACTTTGACGGCACGATCACGCGTGATGATTCGCTGCTCGAGTTCGTCGCCTACGTAGTCGGATTTAAGAAATTTTTTCGCGGGATTTTGGTGCTATCGCCCATTTTGGTGGCGTATAAACTAGGCCTTGCGAGCAATAATTTTACGCGCAGAAAGCTCTTGGGCTACTTTTTTGCGGGCATGAGCGCCGATAAATTCGATAAAATTTGCAAAAAATACTCCACCACTCACATCGAAGATATCCTAAAACAAAGCGCGATGGACAAGATCGCAAGCTACAAAGCCGCAGGCGATAGGGTAGTCATCGTCACTGCCTCGCTCGAAGATTGGCTACGTCCGTGGTGCGACGCACAGGGCTTGGAGCTTTTAGGCACTAAAATACGGCGCAAAGGCGGCATCATCACGGGCGAGATCGAGGGGCAGAACTGCTACGGCGCGCAAAAGGTCGCTCGCGTGCGCGCAGCATACGACGTGCAGGCTTTCGATCGCGTTATCGCTTACGGCGACAGCAGGGGCGATCGCGAGATGTTAGAATTCGCTGACGAGGCGCACTACAAGGCGTTTGAGTAAATTTCTGCGACCACAAAGCTTAAACGATAACATCTGCGACGACCGCGCTTTTGCCGTGAGCAGAATTTACCTCACGCGGAATTTTATCCTTTTAAATCTATCGCGCTTATCTGCGGAATTCTACACCGCACGATAAATTTTATATTTTATCGCAGCGCAAAAGCCATGAGTTACGAAATTGTGTTGCAGCACGGGATTTTAAAATTCTCGGTGCGGGTAAAATTCTAAAATTCTGTTCGTAGCGTAGAATTTTGCTTCAAATAGAATAGATGTTTTTAAACCGAGCGTGAGATAAAATTTTAAATTTTGAAATTTTGCGGAATTTCTCGCTTACTAAAATTTTAGAATTTGCAGATTTTAAAATTCCACTCGCCGCGTGCGAAGCGGAATTTTAAAATTTTAAAGCCCTGCGCCTTAGAATTCTAAGACCTAAAGCATATTATAAATTCCGTCTAGCAGGAAGTATTTTTTATCCGCCGTGCCGCGGTAAAATGGCTCGAAAGTGTCCTCATAAGCCTTTTTGAAAAAGCCCTCTTTGCTTAGTTTGATTAGATCGGCATTGATGAAATCAAGCAAGCTTTGATTGCCTTTTTGCACGCCGACGCCTAAGAATTCCGCCGCGCCTAGGTTTTTAAATGGCACTTCGAGCGTATTGTCCACGACGGCGTAGGCTAGGACGATGATGTTGTCGTTTGCGTAACCGTCGGCTCTGCCGTCCTTCATCATCGCATAGCACTCGGAGGTATTTTTGCAGTAAACTAAATTGCTAAATTTCTCTTTGCGTAGATAGCGCTCGGTCATCGAGCCGTTTGGGTTCTTTTCAATTGAAATCCTCATATCGCGAACTTGCGCGAAGTCCTTCACTTGATCCTCTTTACGCGTTACAATGCCAAAATTTACCGATAGATACGGAAGTGAGAAATCCACCTGCTTCTTACGCTCTTGCGTAATCATAAAGGTACCGATGACCATATCGACCTTGTTATTTTTCAAAAACGGGATTCTATCGCCTGCGGTTACGGCTACGAACTGCACTTCGCCTTTTTTATCGCCGAAAATGTCTTTGGCGATTGAGCTAGCAAGCTCAATTTCAAAGCCCTCAAACTTGCCGTTATTAGACTCGCTTAGTGGCGGACGACCTTCGCGCACGCCCACTCTGATAACACCTGCCTGCCTGATTTCATCTAGTGTATTTGCAAAAATGCTAGCGCAAAATAAGGCTAAAATAAAAAGTAATCTCATAAAAAGCCCCCTACTTTTTAGTTTTGAAATAATTATAGCACTATATATTTTAGAGAAAATAAATGCAAGCGGTTTAAAATTTAATCACCGCGCGTATGCAAGTTTGAAATTTAGGGGCGAAGTGGGGATTTAAAATTTCGCAAATTCTAAATTTTAAATCCCAAGATTTATTCGTTATGCAAACTGCCTTCGATAAATTTTATATTTTAATTTCTAGCTCGCTTTTATAGCAAGTCATAAATTCCATCTAGCAGGAAGTATTTTTTATCCGCCGTACCGCGGTAAAAAGGCTCAAAGGTATCCTGATAAGCCTTTTTGAAAAAGCCCTCTTTGCTTAGTTTGACAAGCTCTGCGTTGATGAAATCAAGCAGCTCCTTATTTCCTTTTTGCACGCCAATACCGATGAAATCGGGCTTGCCGAAGTTTTGAAACGGCACTTCGAGCGTATCGTCCACGACGGCGTAGGCTAGCACCGTGATATTTAGATTGACGTATCCGTCGGCTTTGCCGTCACGGATCATCGCGTAGCATTCGCTTGTGTTTTTGCAGTAGCTTACGTTGCTAAATTTCTCTTTTTTGAGATAATTATCTACGGTTGTGCCCTCTTCGGTTATGAGTCTCATATCGCGCAAACGCGATATATCTTTGATGGCGTCCGCTTTGCGAGTTAGTACGCCGAGATTGGTCGAAAAATACGGCATCGAGAAGTCTACATGATTTTTGCGTGCCGAATCGATGACGAAGGTAGCTGCAACCATATCGACTTTATTATTGACTAGATACGAGACGCGATCGGCGGCGCTTAGAGAGACAAACTGCACTTCGCCTTGTTTGGCACCGAAAATCGCCTTTGCGATCGCATTGGCAAGCTCGATCTCAAAGCCTTCAAATTTACCACCGCTAATCTCGCTAAAAGGCGGTCTGCCGTCTCTGACGCCTACTCTAATGACGCCGCTATTTCTGATCTCTTGCAGCGTGTTTGCAAAAAGCCCCGCACAAAGCAAGATCAAAGTAAAAAGTAGTTTCATTTGCCGCTCCTTTGTTTAGGTTATTTATGGCTAATTCTAGCGAAATTAAAATCAAAAGGCGCTTTTTTGGGCTAAATTTATTTGCCGTTTGCTTTTTATGAAATTTCAAGACGCCGTTAAATTTAGCCTTAGATTTGATATAATCGGGCAAAATTTATGGAAAGGATGATATGAAAAATTTTATCTTTTTGTGGCTTTTGCTTGCGGGCTACGCTTTTGGCGCTGCTAAGGATGACGCGAGAGTTTCTGCTTCACAGCAAGCAGAGTCAAATTTATCGTAGCCAAATTTTGAAATTTTTTACGATGAAAATGCTAGCGATGCGCAGATAGATGCGGGCTTGGACGCCCTTTTGGAATTCGCGGCGCAAAACAGGGACAGGATCGACGAGGATTTCGGGGAGTTTGACGAGCGGATTTTTACGCCATTTATTGCAAATATGAAACTAATGCGAAGTGGAAAGCTTGATTTTACACGAATTACTCGAATACTTGCGTTTAAGCCTGATTTGAACTACAATGAAGGATATATCGGCTCGCCGTTGCAAACTGCGATTTCTTACGGCTGTCCGCTTTATTTTGGTGCGGGTATTGATGCGCCAAGCAGCGCTGATTTGGGTGCAGACGAAAAGAATTTGATAACTCCAAGCGAAAAGCTAGGACGTCGCACAATTTTAAAAAATGCGGATGTGCTGCGATTAGTGCGATTTTTGGTAGAGCACGGCGCAAACATACATGCACGCGGATCGTTACATCTAGCCACATCGTGCGGAGATTTTGAGACGTTTTCATTGCTTCTTGAGCTGGGCGCTACAGATATTAGCGGCGTGGTAAGCTCGGTTGCAGGCGGTGAGCTGCTATTTTTACGAGATGCAGGTTTTATCGTTTCGGCATATAAAAATCCGCCTGATCCACGCGCTCGTGAGTTCATAAAGAGCGCGAGATTTAAAAAATTCCGCGACGGGAGGCTACGCTATGTGGAGGAAATTTTAAAATTTCAAAGCTTGCGCGAGCTACCGCAAAATGAGTTAACGGGCTTGATTAAGCTAGCCGCAGTACTGGATGATACAGACACGGCGGAGTTTTTGCTCGCTCACGGCCTTTGCGAGCAGAAAGAGCTTTGCGAGTTTCTAAAAGCGCAGGTAAAAACTTACGACGCTGTAAAAATTTTGCAATCTTTGTAAAATTTAGCGCGCTGCCTCGCTTCGTTAAATTTGAAATTCGTGCCAAGAGCGTTAAATCGTCGCACCGTATTTTGCGCGTGAAATTTGCTCGGTCGCGCAAGCGCCCCGTTTCCAAATTTTATCCGAGCCTCATCTTACTTTGCGATGCTTTCGCTTGTCTTTTTGATCTGCGCGTCCTTTCGTTCGATTCGCGCCGCGCGCCTTTTTATCGGGTTAAATTTAAAATTTCGCGGGCGGCTTTCGCCAAAATAGTTTAAATTTAGATCCCCTGCGCAGATTCAAACTACAAAATTTTAATTCTATTTCCTTTTAATTTCACGATCTTTTTGTCATTTACCAGCTTCGTAATCGCCGAGGAGACGTTTTGGCGAGGCGCTCCGAGCAGGCTTGCCAGCGTCATTATATTAAAGGGAAGCTCCACGATCTTATCGGCATTTGCGATGCGGTTTAGAAAATTTAAAATCCGCGTCTGAATTTTCGCAAAAACGATCTCTTTAATTAAAATCCGCTGCGAGTAGATGTTTTTGATAAGCGCGTTTATGATCGAGCTTGCAAACTCGTCTCCAAGCAGCTCGAAAAGCTCCGAGATATTGATCTGCAGCGTCTCGCAGTCGCTTAAAATTTCAAGGCTCGTGTTTTTATCCAAGCAGACGTAGGCGCCGCTTCTTACGAAGCTAAAGATAAATTCCTTGCCGTTTTCGTAGCAGTTTAGCTTCGCCCTGCCACGCAGTAGAATGATAAATTTAAACTTTTGCGCGTAGATCACGTCGCCGCGAGCGTAGCTTTCGCGCCTAAATTTAGCAATCCGCTCCCTGCTTAAAAAGTCGAATTTCTCGCTGTAATCGTTATTTAGTCTATCTATCATAGCAGCTCTTTGCATAAAATTTCACGTAAATTTTACATAAAAAGGATAAATTCGTCGCAATCGCGACAAATTTAAATTTATCTTTGATTTATAATTCGCGTTAAAGACAACCCAGAAAGGATACTTTATGAGGAAAATTTTTATCTCATTTGTCTGTGCGTGTTCGCTTTTCGGCGGCGAGGTGATCTCCAAAACCACGGCGATCTCGCAGGACGGAAAAACTATCGGCGAGGCTGAAATTTTAACGCCGATCGAGGTGATATCCAGCGATGGCGGCGTTACCAAGATTAAAATTAAAGGCGTCGTGAGCGAAAACTATCAGCTTCAAATCCAAAAAAATATGAAAGAGGCTGAAATTTACGCGATTTTTACGAACGAAGCCGAAGCAAATTTTAAAAAGGGCAAAAAGCTCGAGGACGATTACGGCGAGATCTGGTATGAGGCGGAGGGAATTTACGAAATCAGCTCAGATGCCGTAGCTAAGGACGCTAAGGCTCTTTATGCGGAAGCAAAGACGAACTACGAGCAGATCTGCTCGGCGTGTCACCGCCTGCATGAGCCAAAGAGCTTCACGGCAAATCAGTGGCCTGCAAATTTACAAGAGATGATCAATGCAAACTACGTAGCGCTCGAGGGCGACGAGCTAAATTTGATCATAAAATATCTACAACACAACGCAAAAAAACCTGAATGATAAAGGAGATCAGATGAAAAGGCGAGACTTTTTAAAGGCAGGGATTTTAGGCGCAAGCGCGGCAAGCGCTAGCAGGATTGAGGGGGTCACGCAGACGATTTTTGATAACAAAAAGGTATTCGGCGCAAATAGATTCGGTACTTTTTGGCTAAATTTAAACTCGTCGCAGATCGTTTCGGTAAGCGATTTTGAAGGCGATAAATTTCCAAACACGATGAATTACAGCCTGCCCGATAATATCCAAAACGAAAACCGCGTGCTCTATCCGATGGTGCGCAAAAGCTATCTGAAGGCTAAAGGCGCGGCAAAGAGCGAACTGCGCGGTAAAGAGGAGTTCGTGCGCGTTAGCTGGGACGTAGCGCTTGATCTAGCGGCGAAGGCTTTGAAAGAAAATTTCGAAAAATACGGCGCCGAGGCGATCTACGGCGAGTGCTACTGGTGGGGCGGCAGCGGCAAGATCGGCTGGGGACGCACCGTAGCGCACCGAATGCTTAAAATTTTAGGCGGTTACGTAGAGGAAAGCGGTGATTATTCGACCGGCGCGGGTCTGGTTATCATGCCTCACGTATTGGGCTCAAGCGCCGTTTACGACGCGCCTACTACGTGGAAAGCGATCGTCAAAAACGCTAAAAACGTCGTATTTTGGGCGACCGATCCTGCGGTAACCAATCAAATTTCATCCATTCCACCTACGCACGACGGTTACATCGGCATGCAAGAGCTTAAAAAATCGGGCATCAAAACCTACAGCGTAAACGTGATGAGAAACGACACCGCGCGCTACTTCGGCAGCGAAGATATCATCGTGCGCCCGAACACCGACACCGCGCTCATCATCGGTATGTGCCATTATCTGTTTACGAACAACCTCTACGACGAGGAATTTATCAAAAAATACACCGTCGGATTTAATAAATTTAAAGCGTATTTTCTAGGCGAGAGCGATAAAATCGTAAAGGACGCAGCTTGGGCGAGCAAAATTTGCGGGCTTAGCGAGGAGGCTATTGCGAAATTTGCTACGGCGCTTGCAAAGGAGCCGAGCACGATCCTGATCGGTCGCGGTTTGCAGCGCGCAGATCACGGCGAGCAGCCTTTCTGGGCGCTAGTGGCGCTTAATGCGATGCTGGGATATATCGGCAAGGAGGGGCTCGGCTTTGAATTTAGCTTGGGCTACGGCTCTGCGGGCGCTACGAACAAGGTGGCTCCTATTTTAAAGGGACTTAGCACGCGCATAGATGAGAAATACGAAAATACGGGCTCTGCGCCTTGGAAAAGCGCGAAAAATATCACCATCCCGTCCTCTCGCAGCATAGAGGCGCTGGAGCATCCGGGCAAGCAGATCGATTATGACGGCACCAAGATCAAACTGCCGCATATGAGAGTCGCGTATATGGCGTGCGGATCGATGTTTACGCGCCATCAGGACGTGAATAATATTGTGAGGCAGTGGCGTAAATTTGACACCGTCATCACCGCCGAGCCTTACTGGACGAGTACGGCGAAGCTTAGCGACATCGTGCTTCCCGTCGCGATCGAGGTCGAGCGCAACGACATCAACCAAACGGGCGCTACGGGCGAATATATAGTTGCTTACAGACCTGCAATCGAGCCGATGGGCGAGAGTAAGAGCGACTTTTGGATCTGCGAGCAGATCTGCAAGCGCTGGGGATACGGCGAGGTCTTTAGCGAGGGCAAGGACGAGTTAGGCTGGATGAAAGAATTCTACGCCGATGCCGTAGAGCAAGCCAAAGGCCTAAATATAACGATGCCTAGCTTTGAGGAATTTTACGACAAAGGCTTCGTGCGCTTTGAAAAGGACGACGAGAGCAGCGCGCTATATACGCGCCTTGCGGCATTCCGCGAAAATCCCGCCAAAAACCGCTTAGGCACGCCGTCTGGCAAGATCGAGCTTTACTCGCCCGTAATCGCTAAGATGGGCTATGCCGACTGCCCGCCGATGCCTACTTGGATCGAGCCTAAGGAATGGCTAGGCGATGCGAAAAAGACGGCGAAGTATCCGATTCACATCGTAAGCCCGCACTCTCGCTACCGCCTGCACAGCCAGCTAAACAACTCGATCATCAGAAATTTCGCCGAGGTTAGCGGCAGAGAGCCGGTGCTTATCAATCCAAAAGATGCCGAAGCTCGCGGGCTTGCGAACGGCGACATCGTGCGCGTTTTCAACGACCGCGGCGAAATTTTGGCAGGCGTGCTAGTCACCGACATCGTGCCCGAGCGCGTCGCAGCGATCTGCGAAGGCGCGTGGTACGATCCCGAGGTTTGGGGCGAAAAGAGCCTCTGCCAGCACGGCTGCGTAAACGTGCTTACGTTCGATAAAGGCACGTCAAGTCTCGCGCAAAGCAACTCGGCTCACACCGTGCTAGTGCAGATTGAGAAATTTAAGGGAGAGATTAAGCCGATACAGGCGTTTGGTAAACCTAAAATTTTGCAGTCGCTATAAAATTTAGCGCGTCGTCTCGCGAGTGCTTTTGAGAGAGATTTGAAATTTTAAGTCTGCGGCAGACTACTTTGTCTAGCCTTGACTTAAAATTTCTGCACAACTCTCAAAATCATCTCGCGATACTTCCGCTTGTGTTTTGCACTCAAATTTAATTCACCAAAATTTGATCGTAAATTTGCACGAATTAAAAACTCTGCTAAAATTCGCTCAAATTTAACCCAAAGGTCGCGCCGTGCAAATTCCGAGCTTAATCCGAAATTTTATCCGCAAACGTATCGTCTCGGAGTGCATTTTACTGCCGTTTTTCTATCCTGACGAGAGCGAGTTTGAGAGCTTTCAGGAGGGATATAGGCTCGCTAGCCGCAAAACGAGCGAGGAGCTAGCGGACGATACGCCCGGGCAGTGGCGCAAGAGCTGGCGAGCCATCGCGCGTAACGGAATGGATGATCCGTTTTTCGTAGACTTTGCCCTGGGGGATGCCTCGCCCGTGTATTTTGCGTATCATGGCGCGGGCTCGTGGGAGCCGATAAAGGTCGCGGACGACATCGTTAAATTTGAAGGAATTTTAACCGCCCTTGCCGCGCTTGAGGCGCCTTGCTCGCTTGAAGCGATTGCGCTGCTTGCTGATTTAAACAACGAATTTTACCGCGAGCTGGCAGACGACTACGCGCAGGTGGATGAAGAAGTCGAAGAAAAAAACTACAAATATTTCAGCGTTTTCATCGAGGATCTGGGCGCGGACAAGGTAAAAACGCTCGTGTTTTTAAAGAAATTTTTTGAGGACGAGAGTTTTGCAGATACGAAAGATAGGACGCGAAATTTGCCGCTTTGTCTTTTTAGCGGCATAGAGGAGCTGGCGCTGCCGCTGCAAAACAAACTCGCCTCGCTCGGAGTTAAATTTTACGCGCGCAAAATTTCATTTAGCGAATTTATCGCGCGTAGTAGCTAAGCGGGCAAATTTTAAAATTTTAACTCTCGCTGCTGCTAAATTTAAAATTTAGCAGCAGACGATCCTATATTTCGTGCTCGTTCGCTTGCTATCGCAGTGCGTTAATAGCTTTGCGTGCACCGAAGCGCAAATCAAAGCGTAAAATCAAAATGTAAAATTGAAGTTGATTTTAAGCGCCCTACTTCGTTTTTTACTTGCAGTAGGGCGAATTTGCTTAAAGTAGTGAACTAAAGCGAGGCGAAAATTATCCAAACCTTGGATCTATTATCTTGCTCAGTTAGAGCAGCTGTTGCGAGCGACGAGCTCTGCAAAATCTAGGGCTGCGTCGTAGTCGGGCTCAGAGGCTATATCGCTTACGAGCTCTTTATAAACCACAACGCCTGCGGTATCTATGACGAAGATCGCTCTGGCGCTAAGACCTGCTAATGCGCCGCTGGCGATGAGGGTGCCGTAGCGGCGGCAAAATTCCTTATCGCGGAAATCGCTTGCAACGCGTAGATTTTTTATCCCTTCAGTCGTGCAAAACCTCCCCATCGCAAACGGCAAATCCATCGAAACGACGATTACTTCGGTGTTAGGAAGCGATGCAGCGCGCTCGTTGAACTTACGTGCCTCCGTCGCGCAGACGGGCGTATCTAGTGACGGCACGGCGACGATGATTTGCACGTGCTTGCCGCTAGCGATCTCGATTTCGCTTAGATCTTGAGCTACTAAGCGCACTTGTGGCGCGCGATCGCCTAGATTTATCTCTTGCCCGCTTAACTCTACGGGCTTTCCTTGAAATGTTACTGTTGGCATTTTTGTCCTTTGTTTTGAATTTGTAGCGGCGAATATACAAAAATTCCTTAAATTTCAGGTAAAATTGCTTTAAAAATCAAGGAGAGCAGATGGGCGAAGATATTTGGGGCGGCAGCAGCAATCCTGCGTCGCTAGCCAGTATAAGACGTAAAAGTGGCGAAGAGAAAAAGCCTCTGGATGAGAAACCACAGGAGCAATCTGAGAGTTTAGATTTAGCGCAAGAAGCTCTTGCGGCGGATGATACTAGCGAGCAAAATTTCGCGGCTCAGAATTCTATAGAGCAAGATTCCACTTCCACAAGGCAGAATTTTACGCCACAGAATTCTACGGAGCAAAATTTAGCTTTTGAAGCTCAAGGCTTGGATGAAGAAAATTCTATTTTGCGAGATTCCGTCGCGACAGGCTCTAGCGAGCAAGATTCTAACGCGAAAGACTTGAATTCTACCGAAGATGCTGCGAGCTCGCAGAATTTTGTGGAGCAAAATTCCACTTGGCAAAATTCAGCTTCCTCAAATTCCGATAGAATTAGCTCTACGCAAAGCTCAGCTAAGGCTTACGATCTAAATAAAGCCTACGTATTTTATATGTTCCTAGGGCCTTTCGGCGCGCATAGATTTTATCTTGGGCGTATAATTTCCGCGATTTTTCAGCTTTTAGGCGGGCTACCATTTCTCATCTGGCTTTTTTTAGTAGTGGTTGCTGTCATGTGGACGAGTATAGAAGGTAACGATCTGTTAGCGCTTATAAACTCGTCTCGTCCGGATTTGGGTGTGCAAGCATCAGACCTAAAAGATATAGAACAGGGCTTTTTTCATTTTATGGTTATTTTCTCGGTGCCCAATGTTTTGTTTTTAATTTGGCTTATTAGCGACTTTTTTAGGTTGCCTGATATGGTGCGAAAGCTAAATGCCTCCGTGGGTGTGGGAGATATTACCTATCTTTATGCGGACGATGTTATGGAATGTGGCGAGAGTCTATCTAATGCCGAAACCGCTCTTTATATAGCATTTGGACTTGAGGTACTAAGTGCAGTGAGTGGATATATTAAAAATGCGGACAAGGCTGGTGCACTACAAGGTATCGGGATTATTTTGGTAATATGTTTAGCTGTAGGGCTATATTTTTTAGCGCGCGCAATACGCAGCACGGATTTGCTATCAAATGCTGCGATTGCTGGAGTTTTTTCGACTATAAGTGCGTTAATCATCGTATTTATAGGCTTTGGGCTTTTTAAGCCTTCTGTCTTTGCACTGTGTGTTTCTTGCGTGTGCATGTTGGTATATTTGATTTATCGGTTATTAATTAGCAAGGAGCTTTATGATTGTAGTGGCGAGAAAGACTATTTGAGAGCGTTTTATGTTATCGCAGCTACGGAGATGATAACTCTAGTTCTTGCGATACTTGGCTCGCAGCTTTTAGTTCTAGTATCCACCATAGGTCAGGTTGTCGCAGCAGTTCTAAATGTTTCGGCGGTTCATGGCACCAGAGAGGTTACCGCTTCAAAAGGCGGCTACGATCTAGCGCATTTGGCATATCACGTAAGGCAGATGAATAGGCGGGAGTTTTAGACATTTATTTAAGGGGCGATTAGTATAATCCTACATTATTTTAAAAAAGGAGTTTAAAATGACTTTTATGGAGTCCGTGCAAACTTGCGTAAAGCAAAAATACGCCGCATTTAGCGGGCGAGCATCGAGGTCGGAGTACTGGTGGTTTTTTCTATTTACCGTGCTTGGCGGGATTGTTTTGAGCTTGATAGATGGCGTTTTAGGCACTACGATAGGGTACAATCAAATAATAGCCGGCAAAATCGTCCATCAAGAAATCGGCATTATAGATGCGCTTTTTCAGCTAGCCATGCTAGTGCCAGCCATCGCTGTATCAGTCAGGCGATTACATGACACCGATAGAAGCGGCTGGTTTTTTCTGCTTATTTTAACGCCGATAGTGGGTGCTTTTTTCGGCGATATCGGGCTTTTGGTATCATTTGTGGGTTGGATAGTGCTGCTTGTATTTTTCGTGCAGCGCGGCGATAGCGGGTCCAATCGCTTCGGATACGATCCGCTATGATAAAGCTCTAAAGCTTTGCGGAATTTTAGAATTCTAAAATTCCGTGCAGATAAAATTCTTTGTATTATCACTTAAAATTCTACGCATAAGCACTGTGTAGCGCTAAATTTTTCTTAGAATAAGCTTTTCAAATCCTCTTTAATTGATTGCCGTTATCTGTAACTTAGAATTTTTATATTATAATGGCTCTTAAAATTTTATTTTAGAAAGGATAAAAATGAAAGAGAGAATCGAGGCGCTGTTTGCGCAAAACCCTAAAATTTCGATCGCGCAGATTTGCAAGGAGCTCGGCGCGAAGGAGATCGACGTACTGCTAAACCTGCCCGAGCGCTTCGGAAAGAGCGCCGGCGGCGATAAATTCGGCGAGGTCATTAGGGAGCTTGAGAGTTGGGGCGAGGTGCTTTTCGTAAAAAATACGCCGAGCTTCATCATCGAGTTTAAAACCAAGATCCCAAGCGGCAAGAATGCGCAGGGATATTATAATTTCGGTATGGGCGCAAACGGCGATGAGGCGCATGGGCTGGGTATTTTGGGGGGTCATCTAAAGACGGATGAGATTGATAAGATCATCCTTGTGACGCAGACTTTTATGGGGATGCTCTCGAAATTCGTGGGCTTTTACGACAAAGCGGGCGAGAATATCTTTAAAATTTACGTTTCGCGCGATGAGAAAGGACAGCTGCTAGCCGAGCAAGACGCGAAATTCGAAGCGCTAAAAGCCGCGATTTAGCGCTCGCGCAAGGCCCATCTTGCGCGGCTTGCGTAAAATTTGTCCTTGCGCGGGTATTTGGGCTTGATCTCGCCCTTTACGCGCGAGATCAAATCCGTAAAGCTCTACTGTGAAATAACACTCGCGCGCTTCTATGCGCTCGCGCAAGACCCGCCTTGCGCGGCTCGCTCATCGCTTGCTTAACAGCGCGTTGAAATTCTACGGGGTGCCAACCAAGGCGCTTTAAGCTAGCCAATAAGCTTTCAGGCAAAATTTTAAATTATCGTTGATGATGAAATTCCAAACTCGCCTCGTCGCTATTTTGCGTCTTAAGGGCGTTTGGAATTTCACTAGCCCGGGCTAGCGTCTGCCTTATCTGAAACGGAATTTTGCTGCTTCAGATAGATATTCTTTTCAAATTTTATTTCAACAATCTACTACTAAATTTTCAAAAACTAGGTCTATATTATCTTTGTACTGCTTATCGTCAAATTCTAAATTATTATTCGTAATTTTCCGCCCGGTAATATCTCCAAGCTCCATAAGATATTGCTTGAACTTTTCTAAAAATTTATCTGCATTTGCCCTTTTATCGGAGCTCCACTCGTCTGAGCTAAAATGAATATACGCGATAATTTTTTTGCTTTTAAGATAATATTTCGGTTGATAAATTCCCGATTTGGGAAAATATCTCGATACTTCTCCGCTCAAACAAAGGCAAATATCGATCTTTTGCAGCGAGTGCATTTCAAAATCGCTAAAAACCCTTTTAATCTCTTGCCTTACCGCTCTTATAATATCCGGCATATAGATCGGCACATCATCCGCCCCGCCGATAACGGCATTTATGTTAAATTTCATATAGCGCCCCGCCCTTGAATATGAAGTTAAATATTTTTAAAAATTTCGGCTCATTATATCATCTTCATAATATTTATTGGGTGCTGGAGCTACGGAGTTTTGAAATCGATATATTTTTTATCAAAACAGGCTCGAATAAAGATAAAATTTTATAAAATCTACCATTTTAATTTCATATCTCAAAAACGTTTCGCTGCCGCGCAAGAAGCGTCAAATTTTAAAATTGAAATTTTATACGTCAAGCTTAAAGCTTATAAAACTCCGATATTTAGGGCAATACAGACTCGAATTTTTATCTTTTATTGCTATAATTCCTTCATAAATTTAAATCTTAAGATTAAAAAGTATTCTTAAGAATTTTATAAGATGGAGGAGATCTTGAATAGATTGATCTTAAAGATTTACGTGTGGCAAAATACCGCTACGCTGTGGTTTTGGCTCTTTGTGATAAGCGCAGGCTATCTTGCGGTATCATATTTTTTCTTTCAGCGCTGCCTTTTTATGTCGCCTACGCAGATGGGCACCCTCGTGCGTCTGGGCTTTGCCGTGGCGGGCGTGGGCGCGCTTATCGGCTTGCTGCTACCGTTTAGCTTCATAGCAAGGCTCATTGCTTACCTGCTTGGCTTTGCAGGCGCGATATACGGCTATTTACAAAGCTCCGCGCCGCACCCCGCCGCAGATATCGCAAATTGCCTCGCAGCGCCTGCATTTCCTTTTGCGGCGCCGCTTGATAGCCTGCTGCCGGAGCTATTTCGTCCCGCAAGCTGCACGGGCACCCCGTCTTTCCTCGCAGGCACCGCGCTTAGCGATGTGCAGAGCTTTTTCGGCGGATTTTACGGCGAGGGATTTTATCTCGTGCCGAGCATTAAATTTGCAGACGCGGCGCAGTGCGCGCAGGTAGCGTTTGCGGCATTTGCGGCTGTTTTGGCTGTGATGTTTGCGAGCTTTTTATACGGCAGATTTACGAGAAGTTTTTAAAATTTTAAGAAAGGATAAGCATGAAGTTTTTAAATTCTCTTGCGGCTGCGGCGGCTCTTGCGGCTACGATCGCAAGCTACGCTGGCGCCGAGGTTAAGGCGGGCGAGACGCTTTACGGCACGGTGCTAAAGCAGGTAAGCGTAAGCGGCGATTTGTCGCATAAGGACGGCAGGCTGCTGCCTACGAATGCCATAGAGGTGCTGGAGGTCAAGGACGGAGTGGTGAAATTTTCGCTCATCGGCTATCAAAATCCAAAGGCGCCCAATGTTATTTATTTCACGCCTAAAGCGCGCATAATCGCGGTGGCGTTTTCGAAGCAGGCTAAATTTCAAAGCGAGAGCTTGGGCGAAGAGGACGGCTTTAATAAGGTTAAAATAACCGCCTACACCGACGAGGGCGCGCTAAGCGGCGACGTGGATAAAATTTTCGCGGGCGCGAAGGAGAAATTTGAAGCCTCGTGTAGCGTCTGTCACGCTCTGCACCAGCCCGTCAGCTACGAAGCCAACAGATGGCCGGGCTACATCAAATCGATGCTTTCGCGCACGCCTATTAGCAAGGATGAGAGCTGGACGGTGGTGCAGTATCTGCAAAAGCACTCCAAGGACGTAAATTTAAAGGATATGAAATGAAAAGACGAAATTTTTTAAAGCTCGGCGCGGCGGTCTCGGCGCTTCCGCTCATTCCAAGCTCGATGCTTGCGGCGGATAAGCTTACCGCGCTTAAGAAAAACGGCGAAATTTTAACCGCGGCGCGGTGGGGAATTTTAAAAGCGAGCGTTAAAAACGGCAAGATCGTAAAATCCGCGCCGTGGAAGATTACCTCTAAAATTCCAAATACTCTTCAAAATACGATGGCGGATCTCGTTTATAACACGCGTATCAAGGCGCCGATGGTGCGAAAATCTTACCTCGCCGATCCCGATAATCCAAAACCCGAGCTTCGCGGGCTTGACGAATGGGTCGAGGTAAAATATGAAGACGCGATCAAACTCGTCGCGCGCGAGCTAAAAAAGACGCGCGAGCAAAAGGGCGCAAGTTCGGTGTTTGCGGGCAGCTATGGCTGGCAGAGCACGGGCAACGTGCATGTCTCAAGGACGCTGCTTCATAGATTTATGAACTTAAGCGGCGGCTTTACGGGCGTCACGGGCGATTACTCTACGGGCGCGGCGCAGGTAATAATGCCGCACGTAACGGGTTCAAACCAGGTCTATGAACAGCAAACCTCGTGGCCGGTGGTGCTTGAAAGCTCCAAAGTCGTGGTCTTTTGGGGGCTAAATCCGATCTCTACGCTTCGCGTGGCGTGGACGAGTTCGGACGAGCAGGGATTTAAGTATTTCGAGCAGCTAAAAAACAGCGATAAAGAGATCATCATCATCGATCCGATCAAAACCGTAAGCGGCAAGTATTTCGAGGGCAAGGCGCGATGGATCGCCCCTCGCCCGAACACCGACGTGGCGATGATGTTAGGCATGGCGCAGCATCTCTACTCACAGGGCAAGTACGATAAGGAATTTTTACAAAACTACACCGTGGGCTTTGAAAAATTCGTGCCGTACCTTACGGGGCAGAGCGACGGCGTAGCCAAGACGCCCGAGTGGGCTAGTGAAATTTGCGGCATTAGCGCGGATGTGATAAAAGAGCTTGCGATAAAATTTTACGAAAATCGCACGATGATAATGGCGGGTTGGGGTATCCAGCGCGCTCATCACGGCGAGCAGGCGCACTGGATGATCGTAACTCTATGCGCAATGCTGGGGCAGATCGGACTTGCCGGAGGGGGCTTTGGCTTTAGCTACCACTACGCTAACGGCGGCGCGCCTACCTGCGCGGGCGGCGTGATCGGCGGAATGAACGCGGCAAGCGTCGGCGTCGTTAAGGACGGCAAATTCCTAGGGCTTGCGCAGGATCAGAAGCAAGGCGGCGAAGCTACTCAAGCATGGCTGGTAAATACGGCGAAGGTCGCCTTCCCTCTAGCTCGTATCGCGGACGTGCTGCTAAATCCAGGCAAGACGATCGACGCGAATGGTGCAAAGATCACCTATCCGAAGATCGATTTTATCTACTGGGTCGGCGGAAATCCTATCGTGCATCATCAAGATACTAACACCAATATCAAGGCTTGGCGCAAGCCGCGCACCATCGTAGTGAATGAAATTTACTGGACGCCGACTGCAAAGATGGCGGACATCGTGTTCCCGACCACGACGGAGTATGAGCGCAACGACATCACGATGAGCGGAGACTACTCCAATATGCATATAATCCCGATGAAGCAGGTCGTCGCCAAGCAGCACGGCGCGAAGGACGATTATCAAATTTTTACCGACCTTTGCAAGGCTTACGCGGACGGGCTTGCCGAGGTTTATACGGACGGCGGCAAAACAGAGATGGACTGGATCAAAGAATTTTACGAAGGGGCAGCTAGCGCCGTGAATGCAAACACGGCTTTAGGCATTCAGATGCCGAGCTTTGAGCAGTGGTGGGAGAAAAACGAGCCGACGGAATTTTACGAAACGCCAGAGAGTGCTGCGTACGTGAGCTTTGAGGATTTTAGAAACGATCCCGTTTTGGAGGCTTTGGGAACGCCTAGCGGGCTGATTGAAATTTACTCCGATACGATAGAGGCGATGAACTACAAAGACTGCGGCGCGCATCCGATGTGGTTCGAGCCCATTGAGTGGCTTGGTATGAAGGATAAGCCTGCGAAATTTCACCTGCTTAGCCTGCATCCGCTCGATCGCTTGCATTCGCAGCAGAGCAACACTTCAAATCGTAAGAGATACGCCGTCGCAGATCGCGAGCCGGTACTGATCAATACCGAGGACGCTAAGGAGCTCGGCATCAAGCAGGGCGATCTGGTGCGCGTGTATAACGCTCGCGGCGAAATTTTAGCAGGTGCGAACGTAAGCGACGACATAATGCGCGGCGTGGTGCAGATCTTCGAAGGCGCGTGGTACGATCCTAACGCCGAGGGGCTTTGCAAAAACGGAAATCCGAACGTACTTACGATCGATCTTCCTACGAGCGAGCTTGCCAACGGCAACATCTCCCACACGGCGCTGGTAGATATCGAGCTTTATAAACACAAGGCGGGCGAGGACATCAAACTAACCGCATTTATGCCGCCTAAAGGGGCGAAGTAAAGATTGGGGGCGGTCTGGGGTTTTAGGGCGAGGCTCTATCCTCGGATCGCCGAGGATTTGCTACGGCGACGAGTCGGATCGATTGGCTTGCCGCAGCTTTACGGCTGTGATGGGCTGGGGTTAAATTCTGAATTGCCCAAAGCTTTTCTACCTTGGCGACGGGCTGAGTGAATTTTACCCGCCATAGCTTTGTGAATGCGGCAAGCCAGAGGAGGGGCGAGCGAGTATTTGCCTCGCCGTCCTACTCTCCATTCGCTCGTGAAATTCTCGCCAAATTTAAGAACTTGCCGTTTGGACTAAAATTTCAATCCAAACTAAAAAATCGCCTAAGCTTCCATTTAAAATTTTTCTTCGGAATTTGCGTATCGCTAAAATTGTCGCTGTAAATTTCATTTTTATCGGTGAAATAACCGCTATTTTGAGCCTGCGGTATAAAGTCGGTCCGATCTTCTATTTTTACGTTTAGCGCCTTGAAATATTGCAGCAGCTCATGATATTCTTTTGCAGATACGGCATTTATTAAAAAGCAATTTCTGTTGTTAAATTTAACGACGAAATTTCTTTTTAGCAGCCAAGGTAAAATTTTGAAATTTACTGCTTTAAATCTGCACTGAATTTCAAAATTTTAAGCCATAAAATAAGATAAAATTTTAAAATTCCACGCCTTTTTTTTGGTGTGAAAGTTTTTATTTTGGGACAAATACTACCGCTTTGATATTGATGCTTTTGTACGTATTTTACTTATCTCCATAGTGAGTTTTACACTGAGCTATTTCTATGGCGCCATTAGATATTCTAAATACGAGCCGATTTTTTCCATCTATTCTAACACTATAAAGCCCCGATAAATTGCCCTTTAGCGCTTCGGGTTTGCCTATACAATCGTAGCCGTTACGCTCTATATCTAGGATTAACTTATTTATGCGCTTTAGAATATTTTTATCATTTTCCTGCCAATACAGATAATCCTTCCAAGCTTCTTGCGACCAGATTTTTTTCATTGATCCGCTTCTAACAAATCGTGCTCAATCCCGCTATTTTCCTTTAATTCGTCAAAAGAGCGCTTAAGATGAGATAAATTTTCGTGGCTGTAAAAGGGATCTGCTGTCAGCTCGAAAGGAATTTTGCGTTCTTGCAATACTTTTTTAGCAAATATTGTAAAAGCAGTAGTTAAATTTAGCCCCATTTCAGTGCATACTTCCTCCAATCCTTTTTTAAGCTCGGCATCCATTCTAAAATTTACGTTTATAGATCGCGTCATATTGTCTCCTTTTTGATTGCATTATACATTATTTATATGGATAATGCAATGATTTATAAATGTGATTTGCTAAAACTCCATTATGAGAGAATACTATTAATGCTAAATCTAGCGAAATTTTAATTCAAAACGAAATATGCATACTAAGCGCGATTATGCATAAAAGTAGCGCCAGTGGGACATAGACAAAGCGCCCGATATCATACCAGAGCTTGCCGCGGACCCTCTCTGCGCCCAGATTGATCTCATCTAAAATTTCATTCCGCTTAATCACCCAAAACCACGATATCGCGCCGATTACCGCTCCGATCGGAATGATATAAATCGATACGAAATCCATCCACGGACCCCATGAGCTTATCGCTTCCATACCAAGGCCCGCACCCAGGCAGATCGCGCACAATAGCGCAAGCGTGAAGGCGCGGCTTAGCCTTGGAAACTTATGCATTAGCGACTCGGCGACTACTTCGAACATATTTTGAAGCGATGAAATTCCACCAAAAATCACGGCGGTAAATAAAATCACCGCAAAAATTCTACCACCTGCCATATCTTGCAAAATTTTAGGCAGAGTTACGAAAAGTAGCTTAGGCCCCGCCGCAGGATCCATTCCATAAGCAAATACTGCAGGGATCATCACTAGTGTAGCTACCATCGCGGCTAGCGTGTCAAATAGCGCGGTATTTTTCGCTGCAGATACCACATCTTCGTCTTTGGATAGATACGCGCCATAGACGATCATCCCTGAGCCCGTAATCGATAGCGAGAAAAATGCCTGTCCCATCGCAGAAATCCAAACCATCGGATCTGCTAGCTTAGTAAAATCGGCGCCAAAAAGAAAGGCATATCCGCCCGCGGCGCCTTGCAGTGTCGCCACTCTAACTGCTAAAATTGTAAATAGCACGAAAAATAGCGGCATCATAATTTTATTCGTTTTTTCGATGCTTTTGGCGCCGAAAAACAGCGTCAGCAACGTGCCTGCGACGATTATACAGTGATAAGGCACCACGGAGTAGGGCGTCAGGGCAAAAGAGTTGAACCACGTATCGGTATTTTCGCTCATTAGCGAGCCGTCTATGGCTTGGACTAGCGCTTTTAAAACGTAGGCGATGATGACGGCATAGCCCACTGCGATACACATCGAACCGGCAAGCGGTAGCCAGCCGATAACCTTACCGATAGCGCCCAGTCCGCGGCTTTTCCACGCGTATTCGTATGAGCCTAGCGTGCCTGTTTTGGCGCGGCGACCGATCGCATATTCGGCGCTTAGGCCTACGTATGAAAACAGCGCTACAAAAAAAACGTAAATTAGCAAAAATGCGCCGCCACCGTTCGTGCCGAGTTTGTAAGGGAAGCCCCAGACATTTGCCATACCTACAGCAGAGCCCACGCAAGCGATGATAAAAGCCCAACGCGATGAGAATTTGTGTTTTGTCATAAAGCCATCCGTGCAAAAAATTTTCGTTATGGTAGCAAAAAGGAATTTAAGATTTATTTATGCGGAATTTTAAGGCGTGCCAACTTGATTACTGAGGAATTTTTAGAATTTAAAGCCGCGAAGTTTTAAAGTAAGATTGGTGAAATTTTATGATCAAAATCGATAGAGTTAATTCTGCGATACTGCGCGGTAAAATTTTATCTTTATAATTTTAGAAAATTTTGCGCTTAGGCTTTGGCTTTAAAATTCGCTTGGTCTGGGCTTGTAGTGGGGCTTGCTATTTAAATTAGGCGAGAAATTTAGATCAATTAGAATTTTAAAATTCCGCGAAATTTTAAAATTTACGATCTCGCAAAATTTAAAAATAGGCTCATCAAGAAATTCTATCTAGCGTCGCTCTGGCAGAATTTTCGCGGTAGAATTTCGCCTTTTGTTTGTAATATGAAGAGGACTTATAAATAGCACTTTTATGGCGCTCTACAAGGCGAGTGGCATTCCTGCGCCCGCTATTAGGGCATCTATACGGGAGCGGTGAATAAATTTTGCCCTATATGGGGATTGAGAGCGTCGCAAGCGGCAGCATGTTTGAAATTTCCGGCGCGCAGCATTGCAAAGTGAAATTTTATTAACCCGCACTTTGGCTTAGTTATTTTTCTCAGTCTCTTCGTTTTCTTGCGGCTGCGCGACTACTTTTTTGATCGCTTTTACGAGCGAGACCCTCGTGCCATCCATTCGCAGTACTTCGTAATCGCAGTTTTCATCGCTTATTTTATCGCCGATTTCAGGTAGGCTACCAAAGAGATTAAAGACGTAGCCGCCGATCGTTAGTTGCTCGGTCTCCTCATCAAAGTCAATGCCCATCACCTCCTCGACGCCTTCGATCTCGAAGCGGCCTCTAAACTCAAAGGTATTCTCGTCGATACGTTTGAAATTTTGTGCATTCGCGTCGTGCTCGTCGTTGATGTCGCCAAAAATTTCTTCTATGATGTCTTCCATCGTCAAAAATCCTGCAGTGCCGCCGTATTCGTCGATGACGAGCGCGGCAAAAATGCGCTGCTTATTCATCATCGGTAAAATTTTAGAGATCGGGCTGTTTTCAGGCACGATGATGAGTTTGCGCACGATTTTATCGAAGCTTTTATCTCCCTTTTGTTGGATGATGTCGCGGATGTGGATGAGGCCTAGGACGTTATCTTTGCTGCCGTCGATATACGGAAAGCGCGTAAATTTCGACTGCAATACGGTTGCGTAGTTTTCATCGTAGCTTTTTTGCTTATTTAGGCATATGAGATCGCGCCGTGGCGTCATTATCTCTTTAGCGACCGTGTCGCTAAAATCGACGGCGTTTTTGATGATCTCGGTCTCGAGGCTATCGAGTACGCCGCCTTTTAGGCTCTCGCTTGCGATGATTTTGATCTCTTCGTCCGAAAGCGCAAGCTCGCTCTCTTTGGCAGGCTTTACGCCGATGATTTTAAGCGAGACGGCAGCGATGAAGTCAAACGCTTTTATGATCGGAAAAAACATAATCCAAAAAATATGAAGCGGTCTGGAGATAAAAAGCACGATCTTCTCGGTTTTGGCAATAGCGATGGATTTTGGCACTAGCTCGCCGAGCACAACGTGAAATAGCGTAACGAGCGTAAAAGATATGACGAAGGCGATCGTATGCGCCGCTGCTCCGCTGCCTATGCCGATGGATCTTAGCGGCAGCTCGATCAGTCTCGATACTGCTGGCTCACCGATCCAGCCGAGGGCGAGCGAGCTTATCGTAATGCCTAGCTGAGTGGCGCTGAGGTAGGTGTCAAGGGAGTTTGAAATTTTAAAAGCGAGCTTTGCGTTTGGAATTTTATCCTTGATAAGCTCTTCGAGGCGAGACTTTCTTACTTTGACGATTGAGAATTCCGAAAGAACAAAAAAAGCATTCATAAAGATGAATACAAAAGCTAAAACTAACATTAAAACCGAACTGTCCGTGTCCAAATTTTTTATCCTTTGAAATTTAAAAATAAATATTTATGATTATATCTAAAAACTCTTTAAAATCCAAAAGATATGGAAAATGCCTCTCGCCCGCTCGTAGAATTTTACGGAGTTGAAATTTTGCTTCTTTTATCGCGTAAAATTTCATCTGCCCGCGCGAAACCTCTCGCTACGCAAAATAGCGCTAAAATCTGCCGCCCAGTCGAATAAATTTTATTTTCATGCCTGACTGTGGTTGTAAAATTTTGTTTGCATACGACCATAGCAAAATTCCATCTGCGCCCGAAGGGGCAAAATTTTACTCCAAATTTCGTCGCGCTTAAAATCATAAAATTTCGCGCCGTAAAATTCTGCATCGACGGGCATTTCGGCCTCCTATGCGGCAGAATTCCGTCCGGCGCTTGCGTTTTAAAAGATGAAATTTTATCTCGGCGCGATTTTGTTTATCGGGCGTGCTAATGGAATTTTGCGGTGATTTAGAATTCTGCGTTGCGGCAGACCTTTGTTGCGGCGAGATTTTATCGCGATAGAGCTTATGCGCGGCGGCGGATAATCCTAGCGCTGCGCGCAAGCCCATTGAGAAATTTAAATGCGACGATAAAACCTGCTACTTAAAAAACCTTAGCGCACAAACTCTTGCGAAATTTTAAATCGCAAGACTATCTATTTCTTGTGGCAGCCTCGTAAAGTGGCAAGACTTTCGGCATCACCTCTTTCAGATCAGCGATGCGATCTTCGTTTGAAGGGTGCGTGGACATAAATTTAAGCGGATGGCTCTCATTTAGCTTATTCATCTTCTCCCAGACGTTTATCGCCGCTCGCGGATCGTATCCCGCGCGCGCCATCAGCTCAACGCCCATCAGATCAGCCTCCGTCTCATGCGTGCGCGAAAACGGCAGCGTGAAAGTGTACTGCGCCGCCATGTTCAAAGCCGCCGAGCCCAGATCTCCAAGCCCTGCTGCAGAGCTTGCTACGGCGATACCGACATCTTTCATCTGTTCAGTCGAGGCTCGCTCGCGACTGTGTTCGCGCAGTGCGTGCGACATCTCGTGCCCCAAAATAGCAGCCAGCTCGGCATCGGTAAGTTTAAGCTTTTCGATGATGCCCGTATATACGACGATGCGACCGCCAGGCATACACCAAGCATTGATCGTAGGGTCGTTGATGACGTTTACCTGCCAGTTCCATTTCAGTGCGTCTTTGCGAAATGCGCCGACTTGAGCGATTAGGCGCCTCGAGATGCCTCTAACGCGATCAGTTAGCTTTTTATCAGTATTTAGGACGTGCTTGGCGTTTGCTTGGGCGGTAATTTGCTTGTAGGCAAGCGCGGCACTTTGATCCATTTCAGCTTCGCTTACGGTGATGAATTGCGAGCGGTCGATGCCTACGGCGCCGCCTTGCGTGGTGCTCGCACAGCCGCTAAAAATCATCATCGCAGCAAAGGATATTAAAAGAGCTAATTTTTTCATCTTTTCTCCTTGAAATTTTGCGGCGATTTTAGCGAAATTTGGTTAAATTTTTAGAATTTTATTTTGGATTGCCGGATTTTGCAGGCGCGATCTATTTGGAATTTGTCGTAAAATTTAAGGACGGCCGTCGCCTTTAAAATAGGATTGGGCTTTGTAATTTAGCGATAAAATTTAGCGGTGATTTCGCAGAATTTTATCGTGGCGTAAACGAGGCATTGCTATGTGAAAGTAGTGGATTTATCCAAATCCAAGTGCGACGTTGTATAAATAAGGCGCCTCTGCGCTCAAATAGAGCGGGGGTGCGGTTTTAAATTTACGCAACGATAAATCCGGTAGAATTTTATTTACACCAGGCGCTCGACCCGGGCGCAGCAAGATTGGTTTAAAATTTATGCGATCAAATCGTGCGATAAAATGGGCTCGGATGTCGCTATGATTTGAGGTGAGTCGCGCTAATCTTTGCAATGCAAAATTCTAATTGTTAGCTTAGTGGTAGCTCCTCACATCGCATCTTACGCTGTAGCGGAATCGCGTTTTATTAGAATTGAAATGATCACAGAAATGTCAAACGCCACAGACGTCTTTTCGTAGAATTTCATCTAGCGGAATTCCATTTGTGCGCGACAGGATAAAATTTCAAATTGCAAGTCGCACCGTATCATTTTGGATGGAATTTTAAATTTTACGCGTTTAGAATTTTAAAATTCGGCTACGCAAATCTACGCGATGAAATTTCAAGCTTGAAAATCCGCGCCGGCTTTGGAATTTTATATTCGTCACGTCAGCTATAAAATCTTACACTTAGAATTTTATCGTTGCGACAAGATTTGGTTGGACCGAGGTCTCGCATCGCCGTAGGATTTTTGGCGGCACGGAATTTTACAGCGCGCATCTAAATTTAGTTATGCAAAATTCGTAAAATTCTTTATCGGCATGGAATTTTACAGCGCCGTTAAAGCGCATAAAGAATTCTGCGCAGGCCTCGCAAACTCTAACGAAAGCTCCTTTCTTTTAGGGCACGCGAGCTTTAAGGCATGCTAGTCAATTTTGCAGCGCAAAGCAGTGAGCGCTGAGTGTTTACCGCTAGGGATTTTGCGCCTGCGGCGCCCATTTAGTCCTTTTTGGACTTTAGCTTGGCGATCGTTTCTTTTGCGGCCTCGTAAGCCTTAGCGCTCATTTCGCGCGCTCTTTCGCTTACGTTTTTAGCGACGTCGGAGCTTTTTAGCTCGGCAAATTTTTGGCTCATTTTCTTTTCAAATTCGCTAAGCTCTTTTTTGATTGCGTCGAGCTTCTCGTCCAGATCGAGGTTTTCGATGATTTTGGCGCTTTTTTGGCTCAGTTCTTGAGTGATTTCGCGCGCTTTGGCGCTCGCCTTTTTCGCGCGCTCGCCAAGCTCAATTTCGCCGATTTTGGCGCTTAGCTGCTCGGCAAGATCGCTTGAAATTTTTCTAAATTTAGCCAGGTAGCCGCCGAATTCTTCATCGGCGATCTTGGCGATTTCGCTTTTAGCGGGCTCCTCCGAGCTTGCGACCGCATCGCTTAAAACCGCGCTAAATAGCTCGCTCATCTGCGAAATTTGAAGTCTTTCGTTCTCTAGACTCTGTGCGTCGCTTACTGGCGAGAAACTTAGCTCGTCGCGGTATCTTTCGGCGGCTTTGTTTATGCCGTCGTAGCAGCCTAAAATCGCGCCTCTAATCAGCGCAGAGGCGGTATTTTTGCTCTCGTTTGCGACGAAAATCGCGCGATTTATGATGATTTTTGAAATTTCTTTAGTGCGGAATTTCGTAAATTCCCCGTCGCCGATAGCCGAAAATGCGATGTTTTTCGCCGTCTCGTGCGCGGTGTCCTCGATGTCGGTGCCGCTTTCGAGCACGCTTATGAAGGCCAGTTCGCTCGCTTCTTTCAGCACGTCCGCAAGCGGCAGTTTGCTCGCGATCGCTCGCTGTAGCGCCGAGCCTATACGTTCTTTTAGCTCTGTTTCGCTTGCGTTTTGCAGCGCCGTTTCTAGATCGTCGTAGCTGCGCAGAACAAGGGTTTTAATCGCCTTTTGCTTACAAGCGATCTTTTTGCGCAGATCGTCGTAGTCGTAGATAAGCTTGTAAAGAGCCTGCTCGTCCTCGTCGCACAGCGCCTTTTTAACGCCGTTAAGTAGGGCTTCTGCCGTCTCATCGCTAAGCGCGCCCGCGTCTTTTAACTCGGCTGCGAAGTCTAGGGTTAATTGCGTGCTTTTGGCGCTTTTACTCTCGTCGTCAAGCTCACACAAAGCCTTCGTGGCTTCTTGCAAGGCGAGCTCTTGCACATATGAGGCTAGCTCGGCTTGTGAAATTTGCGCGAGATCGGCGCCGAATTTTTTGATTATTGCTTCTTTCATTTCATCTCCTGTCACAATACATATTTAAAGTGGGCTTTTAAGCGCTCGAAAATTTCGTTTCGATGTAAGTCGTCTTTAACGAAAACGCTTACGTTGAAGCTCATGTATTTGCCGCCGTTTGAAAAGCGCGAAAAGTCTATTTTGTAATCTTCGCCCTTTAAAATTTCATCGATCTGCTCGCGCTTTTGGGTAGTCGTGTCTAGGACTACTTTGTATTCCCAAAAGAGTGGATAGTCGATTTTTGGCTTTTCAGCTCCTAATATACACGCCACTCTTGCCCCCCTCTTTGCGTTGCAGTACGACGTCGGTGATCTGCATCGACTTATCTATCGCTTTTAGCATATCATAAATCGTCAGTAGCCCCACGCTCACGCCCGTTAGCGCCTCCATCTCGACGCCGGTTTTGCCTGTGATTTTTACCGTTACGAAAAGCTTAAACGCGCACTCGCTCGCAAGCTCCTCAATATCGGTTTTAATCGAAGTAATCGTAAGCGGATGGGTCATTGGTATGAGTTCGCTCGTCTTTTTAGCGCCCATTATCGCGGCAACGACGGCGGTTTGAAGTACGGGACCTTTTTTCGCTGTGTTTTGCTTGACGGCGGCAAACGCCTCCGCGCTCATGCGGATGATACCGCTAGCGGTGGCTACGCGCTCGCTATCATCCTTAGTGCCGACATCCACCATGCGCGGCATATTGTTTTCGTCGATATGTGAAAGCATAAAATTTCCTTGCAGTTTTTGGCGGGATTATAGCAGAATTTCGGGCATAAAAAAAGCCCGAGCTTTTAAACTCGGGCTTCATACAAAAAGGAGGTTTTATCTTGTCGGACGAGAACGATTATACTACCTAAATAGTAAATAGAAATAAAATATATCCTTTTTAGGCGAACTCTTTCACGCTTAATTTATAGCCGTTTTTAAAATTTTGATGAAATTTGACTATATGCTTTGACGCGCTGCGCGGATATTTGAATGAGTAGCGAAATGAAATCGAGCCAAAGAGTGATTAAATTTGAAGCGGACGCTAAATGGCAAAGATAAAATTTAAAGCAGAGTTTTTGGTTATTTTGGCTCAATATAGACGCTCAAAAGAGCGGAGCAGGGCGCTATGTCGCGGCAGCATAAATAAAATGCTGCAAAGAAGCGGCTTAAATTCAATGCCTTTTTTGCTTTAAATTTAAATCCGCCTTAATTAAGCGCGAGGTTTTTGCGCGCAATGCAGCGTAAATTTAACCCTTCACGCGAGCGTTAAACGTTGCAGGCACGGATTAAAACGGATTAAAATAACGCGCGCAAATTTAAACATCGTCGCGCAAAATCCGGCCTGCATTTTAATTTTAGCCTCGTTTAAATTTTAAACGTTTTTAGCAGGCTGCCTAAGCTTAACCCCTTGTCTTCGCCGTTTGCGCCGCCTCCTAAAAGATCGCCCAAAAAGCTACTTGCGTCGTTGATATCGATTTTACCGTCGCCGTTAAGGTCGAGCTTGGCGCTTGCGATTTTGCCGATCAGCGCGCTAAAATCCACACCTTTGCTATCGACGGCGTTTGCTTGCACGTCCTCGCCGCCGCCCAAAAGTCCGCCCAGCATCGAGCCTAGCGAGCTAGATCCGCCGCTTTCGTTTTTGCTTAAAAAATTTGAGCTGATGCCCGCAATTATCGCATTTATCTGGTCGTCGGGCAGGTCCACGCCTAGAAATTTTTCGATAAAAGCGACCGGACCGCTTTGAAATTCTCTTAAATTTTTATCATCGCTTTTGAGCGCCGAGACCATATTTACAAGTCCGTTTATGTCCATTTACGCCTCCTTGATCTTGGCTTTCGGAGCCTGTTTTACGATAAGCTCTATTACTTTTAGAGCATCCGCTTTGGCTTCAAAATCTTTGCTAACGGCGATGATCTGTCCGTTGCTGGCCGTTAGACGGAAGCGAATCTTGTCTGCTTTATCGGTGTAAAGCTCAAATTTCGGATTGTTTAGCTTTTCTCTGCCCGCGATTTGATCCTCGATCTTATTTAGAGCGGCGTTTTTTGCGACGCTTTCGATACCGTTTTTGCAAGCGGCCTTGCTCGTGTAAACCTCCGAAGTACATAGCACGTGTCCGTCATAGAGTAGATCGAATTTGCAGCCGTCCTTGGCGTCTTTGATTAAAAACTCAGCCATTTTTCATCCTTTCGTAGAAGATATCGTTATTTTAGCTAAAATTTTAATAAATATTTTTAATAGGCGCGGAATTTTCTGCTAAAATTGCGCACAAATTTCATTTACAAAGGATCATAATGATAAAGGCTCTACGTTTTAGCTTGATTTTCGCTGCTACTTTAGGATTTGGCGCGGATGAGAGCGATGCATTATTTAAGGATATAAGGACGCGTCTGGGTTGCAATCTAGCCGCACAGGACTGCGAGACTAACGCGGGCGGGCAGAAGGCGCTCTTTAGCGTGGCGCGCCATCCGATCGAAGCGGGAGCAAACGAGCTAAAAATAAGCGGAATTTCGCGTGAGCTGAAAAATCCGAGCGTTAAAATTTCGGGCGTGAGTATGAATATGGGCAATGCGGAATTCCCGCTAAAGCGCAGTGCAGACGGCTATGAAGCGACGCTTGACGTTGCAGTGTGCACGCACGCCGTAATGCGCTACAAGCTTGAAATTTACGAGGATGGCGAGCCTAGCGGGCTTTTTGTGTATTTTGATCTACGAAAGCGTGCTACGGATCGAGACCGCGGCGAAGACGCGCACTCGCATCACCACGAGCATTAGACGCACCCCGTTTATGCGCGGGGTAAAATTTTGCGCTTTTCAGGCACGACGCTTTAGAGGAACTTGCACATTGATTGTAGAAAATTTTACAAATTTTATAAGGCGCCGCTTGCGATAAATTTTATGTATCTTTCGAGCGACGCACGTCGCGAGTGGATACGGGCGCCTGTGTGGCTCGCCATAACGACCTGGGCGCGCTTCATGGGCGTTTGCAAGCACGCCATTATAAAAAGCCCTGCGATTTGCCGCGCATTCGCCGCATATGTTTCGTAACCATTACTGAGGCACATCAAATTTAGCCCCTCGCCGCCTCTAAAATTTTAAAATTTTTAAAATTCGCTTGCGTTTCATACGCCTAAGCTACGCGGAATTTTGAAATTCCTTGTATAATCTGAAGCAAATTTTAAATCTAAGGAAAGCCATGCAAATATTAAGACAAAAGCACTTTAGCGGCGAGCGCGCGCTGTTTTGCGCAAAGGATCTGCGGATCGAAAATTCCGTCTTCGGCGAGGGCGAGTCGCCGCTAAAACACAGCGCAAATATCGTCGCGCAAAACTGTAAATTTGAGTGGAAATATCCGTTTTGGTATGCCGAAAATATCCGCGCGCAGGACTGCTTCTTCGACGAGATCGCGCGCGCAGGGATCTGGTATAGCCGTGGCGTGGTGCTAAAAGACTGCCTCTACGGCGCGCCCAAGGGGCTTCGCCGCGTAAAAGACGCCGCGTTGCAAAATGTGGAATTCCACGACGCGCAGGAGACTTTGTGGCACTGCAGCGACGTTACGCTAAAAAACGTCACCGCAAAGGGCGCGTATTTTGGGCTTGATTGCGAAAGCTTAAGCATCGAAAATCTATCGCTTTTTGGGGATTACTGCTTCGACGGCTGCAGAAACGTAACGATCAAAAATTCCAAACTCCTCTCCAAGGACGCGTTTTGGAACTGCGAAAATATCCTCATCGAGGACTGCTTCATCGCGGGCGAGTACTTCGGGTGGAATTCTAAAAACGTAACGCTACGAAACTGTAAGATCGAGAGCCTGCAGGGCTTTTGCTATATACAAAATTTACGCTTGCAAGACTGCGAGCTTATAAATACGACGCTAGCGTTTGAATACAGCGATGTGCATGCCGAGGTAAAAGGCGCGATCGATAGCGTCAAAAATCCAAGCAGTGGGTTGATCCGCGCAGAAAGCATCGGCGAGCTGATCCTAGACGGCTCGACCGACGCGTCTAAAATAGAGATCATCACTGAGTTAAGGGCGTAAGATGGGACTTTTTGATTTTATAAGTGGCAAGGAGAAATACGACTTCGACACTCTGCCAAACCGCCGCGGTACGAAGTCGCTTAAATGGGATGTTGGAGAGAATGAGCTTCCGATGTGGGTCGCGGATATGGACTTTGCCGTCGCGCCCGAGATCATCGAGGCTCTGCAAAAGCGGCTGAACGAGCGGGTTTTGGGCTATTCGATTATCGATGATGAGTGGCGCAGCGCGTATCAAGGCTGGTGGCTCGCGCGCCACGACTATGAAATCCAAAAGGAGTGGCTGATCTATGCTGGCGGCACGCTGCCTGCGATCGATTCGATCATCCGCAAGCTCACCTCGCCCGCCGAAAACGTGCTGCTGATGAGCCCGGTTTATAACTGCTTCTACTACTGCATCAAAAACGCCGCCCGCGTGCCGATAGAAAACGAGCTTGCCTATGCTAACGGCGATTATAGCATCGATTGGACGGATTTGGAGGCTAAGCTAGCCGATCCGCAGACGACGCTTTTTATCCTTTGCAACCCGCACAATCCGGTCGGCCGCACCTTTAGCAGAGAAGATCTTGCCCGCATCGGTGAGCTGTGCGAGAAGCACGGCGTGACGGTGCTTAGCGATGAGGTGCATTGCGATCTGACCGAGCCGGGCGTGCGCTACACGCCCTTTGCTGCGGCAAGCAAGAGCTGCGAGAGGATCTCGGCCAGCATAATCGCGCCAACCAAGGCGTTTAACATCGCGGGGCTGCAAAGCGCGGCGGTCTTTGTCGCGGATAAGCGCTTGCGTCATAAAATTTCAAAGGCGCTAAATTCCGACGACATCGCCGAGCCGAATTTTTTCGGCGTCCAAGGAGCGATCGCCGCATTTACGAAGGGTGCGCTGTGGCTGGACGCGCTGCGCGAATACCTCAGCGAAAATCGCAAATTCGCGACGGAATTTATCGCGCGTGAGCTTCCGCAGGTGCATGTCGTGCCGCAAGACGCGACTTATCTGATGTGGCTTGACGCGGGCGCTTACACGCAGGATAGCGCGGAGCTTGCGCGCTTCATCCGCGAAAAAACGGGGCTGTATCTCTCCTGCGGTGCGCAATACGGCAAGGGCGGCGAGAAATTTTTGCGCCTAAATATCGCGACTTCTAGGGCGCTGCTAAAAGACGGGCTAGGGCGGCTGAAAGAGGCGCTAAAGATTTGCCCGCATTAAGCAAGCTGCGGCGCGGCAAGGACGAAATTTAAAATTTATAACGGCTAAATCTAAGGCAGGCGCAGTAAATTTTAAAATTTATCACAGCAGGGCGCTAAATTTAGCGGCGATCAGGCGGCGGCGTGCGAACGTTTAAATTTACGCGCGGCAAAAACTAGCGCTTAAATGCGCTACAAAAGGCGGATTATGGATAGAAACGGCGATTTAGAGGAGCTTTACCTGCTTGAAAAACGGCGCGAAAAGCTCGCGCGCATTAGCAAGCTCGCCTCATTTTTGATAACCCTGCTGCTGCTCGGGCTTTACGTGTTTTTGAATACCAGAGCAGAGCTCGTCTCGTTTGATACAAACTGGCTCATAGTCGCGCTTTTCATCATCTTTCCCCTCTTAAACGGGCTGCTCTACCGCCTATTTTACAGCCTAAGCTTTGGCAAAAACGGCGGCACGCAGCACGCAAATTTCGATAAATTTAGCGGCTCCGATACGGCGCAAAATAGGGGCACGCTAGGGCAGAGCACGGCGCAAAATGGGCAAATTTTAAGTGTCGATGCGAAAGAGGGGCGGGTATTAAAAGCTGAAGTGGGTGAGGGCGGGAGCGAAAAAGACGGCGCGGGCGGATCAAAATTTAACTTTTTAGCCGATCTACAGAGCCTAGAGGATGAGCGTGCGGCGCTGCAAAAAGCGGTGAAAAAGGCCGGTCTCATCGCCGCTGTCGTAGGGACCAGCGTGGGCGCACTAGTGGCGCGCTTTTGGGACGAAGTGGCGCCCGGCGTATTTTTCGGCATCTCCGTTTATGGCGTCGTAGGCGCTCTTTTAACGGCGAGCAAAAAACGGAATTTTAGATCAAATTTCAAAAGCAGGATCGTCGCGAGCATCGCAAAAAGCTTCGGGCTTAGCTACGATGAAAGCGGCGGGCTTACAGCAGATGAGTTTTTTGAAATTTACGACTGCTACATAAACGAACAATCGAGCGAGGATATGATGAGCGGGGAGGTGCAGGGCGTGCCAGTGAGGTTTAGCGACTTTTACGCCGCCGAAAAGGTGCGCACCAAAAACGGCACTCGCACCGACGTAAAATTTCAAGGAGTGCTTTTCGTCGCAGACTTTCACAAAAGGCTTAACTGCGAGGTGCGCGTATGTCATAAAAACTCGCGAAATCTGCGCAAATACGGGCAGCGAGCGAATATGGACGACGTGAAATTTGAGGAATTTTTTGACGTCTATACGACCGATCAGGTAGGCGCCAGATACGCTCTTACGCCGCTTTTAATGCAGCGACTGACGGAGGTTTATCTAAGGCTGGGCTCGCAGATAAACGCGGTGCTAAGGGAGGATAAAATTTACGTGGCGATCGAGACCTGGCGCGATAATTTCGAGCCTAGAATCGACTGCTCGCTAAAGCAGGACGCTACTATGGCGCTTTACGTAGATGAGATCGGTGCGCTTGCGGGTATCGTGAGCGAGCTAAATTTGAACCGTAAAATTTGGAGCGAATGAAGTGGGCGGCAGCGCGGTGAAGTATGGCAGAGGCGGCTGCATACGGCCGTGGCGGCGCACAGATAGGACAAAGCGCGCGGGATCGTAGGCTTTGGTGGCAGCGGCGCGGATGCGTTGTGTAGCTGAGTGTGGAAATGGATGCGTTGCGCGGCTTATGCGTTTGGCTCTTAAATCGGTAGAGCAAATTTACCTGCGCGGAGCCTACAAGCTGCTTTGAGCTCTAATCAAAAGACAGGATGGGTGTGCGGTTAGTATCCGCATAAAATTTTGCAAGTCGTCTATAAAATTTTTATAAATTTCAGATTCGTTTCATGCGCGGCCGCTTGCGATTTATTGCTGCTTGTGCGGTATAAATTTTTACTGCACGAGCGGGTTGTATTAGAATTCTACTATCGCTTGAAATTTATGCCGCCGCGCGCGACTTAAATTTTGCCGAGACGATCTGCGCTAGGCTGTGTTTCGGTTCGGCTAAATTTACTCCGCGGCTAAATTTGTTGTGCGGAAGCAAAACTTTACCGCTAGATCGATAAATTTAGCTACCTATAAAAGCGCTCGCCGCCACTTTTGACATTTACAGCCGCCGTTCGGCAAAGATACGGCAGGCTCGTAGCTGCGAAGTTGCAGGGCTTGATAATTGCCCTGCTAAATTAGACGGCGAATCTAAATTTATAGCTTCCCGCCCTCGATTACGACGTCGTCAGCTTTGATGTCGTCGCCGTATACCGGCGCTAGCGTCGCATCGTAGTCGGCGTGGAAAAATTTCTCGCCCGCAAGCTTTACGATTAGATCGTCAAGCCATTTGCGAAGCTCGTCGTTGCCCTTTTTGACCGCAGGCGCGATGACGTCCTGATCGCCGAGCGAGCGAATGCCTACCTTAAAACCAGGGTTTGATTTCGTCCACGCAAACAAAAGCGTATTATCATGCGCGATAGCGTCGCCCCTGCCGTCCAGCATCGCACCGAAAGTCTCGGTATTTTGGTCAAATTTTAAAAGCTTAATCTCGGGGTGGTTTTTCGTAAAATACAGATCCGCAGTCGTGCCTTTGTTGATTAAAAGCGTTTTGTCCTTAAGCTGCGAAACGTCGGTAATATCGCCATTCGGGCTCGCGACGCCTAGAGCTACCTTCATATACGGCAGTGCGAAATCCACGACCTCTTTACGCTCTGGCGTGACGGTGAAATTTGCAAGCGTGATATCGACCTTATCCGACGCCAAAAATTCCGCGCGATTGGCGGCCTCTACGAGCACGAACTGAACCTTGCTCTCATCGCCCAAAAGCTCCTTTGCGATACGTTTTGCAAAATACACGTCATATCCCGCGTTTTTGCCCGTCTCGTCGATGTAACCAAACGGCGGCTTGTCGCCGAAAACCGCGATCCTTACTACGCCGCGCTTTTTAATCCCGTCGATATAACTTTGCGGCGCGGCGGAACCTTGTGCGGAATTTGAGGAGCCTTTGCCCTCGTCGTTGCAACCTGCGAAAAATAACGCAACTAAGATAAAAAGCGTGCTTAGCGTTTTTTTCATCTTTTCTCCTTTATTAAAATTTATTTTTTAAATTCGAACATATTTAGAAATTTCTTCGCGCGCTCGCTCTTTGGAGCGGTAAAGAAGGCCTCCGGTTCGTTAATCTCCACGATGCTTCCCTCGTCCATAAAAACTATGCGATCGGCTACGGCGCGCGCAAAGCCCATCTCGTGCGTCACGATTAGCATCGTTTGCCCCTCTTTGGCAAGATTTAGCATTACGTCGAGCACCTCGCGCACGATCTCTGGATCAAGTGCCGCGGTAACCTCGTCAAAAAGCATGATCTTTGGCTTCATCACAAGGCTTCTCACGATTGCGATGCGTTGCTTCTGCCCGCCGCTAAGCTCTTTGGGGTAGGAGTTTTCCTTATCCGCAAGACCTACGATCTTTAGCCATTCGCGAGCTAAAGCTATCGCGTCTTCTTTCGGGACGTTTTGTACCTTCATCGGGCCCAGGATTATGTTATGTAGCACGCTAAGGTGATCGAAAAGCTCGTAGCTTTGAAAGACCATACCGATCTTTTGTCTGATCCTGCGCCACTCTTTAAAATTTTGATCGATCCGCTCGCCCTCAATTATAAAATTTCCGCTTTGTATCGGCTCTAACCCGTTGATTGTGCGAAGTAGGGTGCTTTTGCCGCAGCCGCTAGGACCTAGGATCACCACGACCTCGCCCTGCGCGACGTCAAGACTGACGTCCTTTAACGCGTGCAACTCGCCGTAAAATTTATTGACTTTATCGATTTTTAAAATTTCCATCAGCTCCACCTGTTTTCTAATTTTTTCGAAAGCGCCGAGATCGGATAGCAGATCAAAAAATATACGAAAAATATCGCTCCGTAGATGATTAGTGGCGCGTAATTGTCGCGGAAGACATTCACTTCGATGATCTGCTGTCCGACCTTGACGAGCTCGATGACGCCGATTAGCACGGCGATCGAGGTTGTTTTTATCATCCTGCTGAATAAATTTATCGTTGCGGGCACTAGCCGCCTCATTGCAAGCGGCAGGATGACGTAGAGATAAATTTGAGATCTGCTAAATGCGAGCGCTTCGGCGCTTTCGAACTGATGCTTAGGGATACTAAGTACGGCGCCACGCACCAGATCCATCATCTCAAAAACGCCCCAGATGCTAAAGACGATGATCGAAGCCGCGATATTTGAGATGTGGATGCCAAATGCCTTGCTCGCGCCGAAATATACGATGAATAGCCAAACGATGGGCGGCATTATGCGCACGATCTCTAGGCAAATTTTAAGCGGGATGTATAAGGCTCTGCGCCCGGAGGCCATTAAAATTCCAAGTACCAAGCCTAGGCCGAGCGAAACCGCGATCGAGATGAACGCGATTTGCAGCGTGACCCCGAGCCCGCCAAGAAGCCTGATTAAATTTTCGCCGCTTAAGAGTTCCATCGCTAGCCTCTCATATACGCAAGGCGCTTTTCAAGCAGCGTAAGCGCTAGCGAAAGCGGCAAGATTATGATCAGATACGAAACGCTTAACATAAACAGCGCTTCGTTCGTCTTGTAATACAGCCCGATCACGTCCTTTGCGGCATAAACGAGATCGGCGAGTGCGACTATGCTAACGATCGAAGTTTCTTTGAGTAGAAATATGATGTTTGCGCTGATGGAGGGCAGGGCGATCGCAAAAGCGCGTGGCAGCACGACGTAAAATACTATCTGCGCCTCGCTAAGGCCCAGGCTCATCGCGCTTTCGATCTGGGATTTTTTTATTGCCTCAAAACCGAGCCTAAAGCTCTCGCTCATATAGCTTCCGCCCAAAAACGCAAGACCTACGATCGCGCAGGTAAAGCCCGAAATTTGAACGCCGAGCTTCGGCAGGCCGTAGTATAGAAAAAATAGCTGAATTAAAAGCGGAGTATTGCGCGATAGCTCGATATATGCGCCCACGAGCGGGCTTAGCAGCGGCAATCTTTTATATTTTATCAGAGTGCAGATAAAACCGATGATGATGGATAGTAAAATCCCGTAAAATGCGAGCTTTAGCGTTAAAATTCCCGCCTTTACAAACATCGGGCTAAATTTAGCTATAAAATCAAAATCCATAAATTCTTCTTTCCATAAAATATGCGTATTATACAGATAACTGATTAAAATAGTATTAAATTATAATTTTTTTATAAAAATTCCGAAAATTTAGGAGTTCAAAAATATATCTTATAAATATATTTAGTCCGAGCAGATACCCGGACTATAGAATTTTGACGGAATTTTACGAGTAAAAAATATACGCGTACCCCGAAACTAAAATCGCGGAAAATATCGCTAAAATTCCGCCGCTTCGTACCATCTCTATTTGTCGGATGCGTCCCGTACCGAAAACCAAAGCATTTGGCGGCGTCGCTACCGGCATTACGAAAGCGCAGCTCGCGCCCACGCCGATGATGATCGTAAGAGTTTCTTTCGGTAGTCCCATCTGAGCCGCTACACCCGCAAATACGGGCACTAAAAGCGCAGCAGAGGCGGTATTGCTTGTAAATTCCGTAAGGCAGATGATGAAAACTGCTGTTACCAAAAGTACGATGTAAGTAGGCGCTCCACCGAAAGTATGCGCGACTAGATCGCCAAGCACCTTAGAAGCTCCGGAATCGCCTAAAACCGCACTTAGCGTAAGTCCGCCGCCAAAAAGCAGCAGCACGCCCCACTCGGTGTTTTCGGCGATATCGTGCCACTTGGCAAGCCCTAGAATGACGATTACGACTGCCGAGCAGATGGCGACGTAAGCATCATCCACTTTAAAGCCCACAAGGGCTGAAATTTGCTTCGAAAATATCCAGCCAAGCGCTGTTAGAGCAAATACGACGATCGTAATAATGCGCTCGCGCGTCCAAGGGATATGCTCCAGATCCATCTCTATTTTATGACTTAAATTCGGCTTGAAAATTATATAAAGCACCATAAGCATTATTGGTAGCATCACGCACATTAGCGGTAAACCCACCTTCATCCAGTCTGCGAAGCTGTAGTGCAAGGCTTGAGCCACGATTAAATTTGGCGGAGATCCCACGAGCGTGCCCAAACCTCCGATGCTTGCAGAATACGCGATGCCTAAAAGCAAAAACACGAGCGTGCCGCGATCTTTGCTTTCGTCCATGTTGGCGCAAATTCCAAGCGCGATCGGAAGCATCATCGCAGCAGTTGCGGTGTTTGAAACCCACATCGAAAGGATTGCCGTAGCAAGGCAGATTAAAATCGCAGCTACACCCAAGCGACCGCCTGCGCGGGCGATTAGCCACATCGCGATCTTTTTATCGAGCTTTTGCATATGCAGAGCCGTTGCCAGAGCAAAACCGCCGAAAAAGGTAAAGATCGTAGGGTTTGCAAAATTTGCAAGCGTGCTTTTGATGGTGGCAGCCGTGAAAGTGCCGTCCTTAGCGAATTTACCAAGCCCTATAGCTACCGCAAGCACCGGCACCATAAGCGCGGTTACCGTGATATGCACGGCCTCTGTAAGCCACATAATCGCGATAAAAGCAAGTAGCGCAAGGCCTTTTTTGACATTAGGCTCAAATGGTAACGCGGTATATAGAGCAAAGCCTACTGCAGCGGCAATCGTCATAATGATGACGCCGCGCTTAGGAAACGGCACGGTGTCGGTGAGCCTGTCTAAACCCAGCTCGTCTACGTCCGAGTCCAGCGGCCCTTGTAAGCGGGAGTTGTGTAACTCCACTTTGTTTTCTTCCATAGATACTCCTTTTTTGGATTTGGCTTATGATACAAAAATGAGGCGGGAATTTTATAAATTCCAAATCAAATCGTCTTAAATTTTTAAAAGTGCAGTTACTATCGGTAACACGGCACTTATCTCGTGTGTAAATTTTAAATTATACATAAAAACGAACAACTAAATAGGCGATTTAAATTTTATCACAGATTGTTTTTTTAATGGTGTCCGGTGTTTAAATTTGCTAACTGCTCACGGGGAGGTGGCGTAGAATTTCGTCGAATTCCGTGCTGGCAAGCGAGATAGAATTCTGTCCTTAGCAAACGAGATAAAATTTTATCCAAGGCGAGTGAGATAAAATTCCAAGTCTTGTCGCGAAATTCATAGAAATTTCAAAAAAAGGATATTATAATCAGCAAATTTTAAACGCGCTTATGAGCGAGCTTGGCGGAAGACGCTTAAAGATAGCAAGCGGTAAAATGGCAAAGCGGCGGCGGCGGAAAGCCCGAAATTATAAATTGTAAGGAGAAAATGTGAAAAATAAAATTTTAATCGCGGCGTTTACCGCTGCGGTGTGCGCGAGCTCAAGCTTCGGCGAGGGGATATTTTTAGGTATCGAGGGAGATTATTCTTTTAAATCCAGCATCACTACTAAATGGTCTGACGAGGAAGATTCTGGCACGAATAAAGATAATAAGGGGCAGGCTGCGCTCGGCTTTAAAGGCGGCTATGATTTTGGTATAGCTAGGGCGTACGGCGAGTACTTGTATGATTTCAAAGCTTCGAAAACTGGCACTGACGAGGAGGACATCATATTTAAACACGAGTGGAATAAGCATAGCTTGCTCGTAGGCGGGGATTTTACGCCCGAGATTACAAACGGCTTTAAACTCGTAACGGGCGCCTATACAGGAGTTTCATTTTTGAAATATAAAATTTATTCATATGACGAATCTGACGGAAGCAGCGATTCGCTTTCAAAGACTCTGCCTGGTTGGGTAATTGGCGCAAGATTGGGCGGTTTATATAGCTTTGATGAGCATAACGAGATCGAGTTTGGCTACAAAGCGGACTATACGAGATACAAGGCTAGTAAGCTTGGAGAAGGCGTAGACAAGGTGTATGAGACTAACCATGGAATTTATCTGGGGTATAACTTTAAATTCTAAAAATTCTAACGTACTAGTGCAGGATGGAGCGAACGAACTCCCACTCCATCCGTTTTAAATTCCAAATAATTATTAGACGTCAAATCGCAGGATTGTTTAATCCGAAATTTGCGAGCAATTCAGATGCAATTATATGATAATCAAGGATGCTGCCGGTACTAGACGTCAAATTTTACCCGCTTACGCGTATAAAATTTTAAAATTTTTAAAAATATCATTACGCAAGCTTAATTTCCTATTTTTAGTGCTATCTGCTAAGCGCTTAAATTGATGGAATTTATGAAATTTTACTCAATCCTCTTTTTTCTAAGAATCGTTAAAATCTCAAGTTAAAAAAGCGGAATTTTATTAATGTCTCCATTTGCCACTTTAAATTTGTTTCATAATTGCTTCGAATATCTCACGACCCCTAGCTTGAGCCAACGCAGAAGCACCATAAAATCATTAAAATTTGGTTGGTTGCCATAGGCAAAATGCTAAGCGAGCACGTAAAAGGATTGCGCTTTAATGGCAGTTGATTTAGAGGCGAATTGGTCCTGTTTGCTTTATGGAAATCTCGCATTTACATTTTCTGGATTAGCACTTAAATTTTGCGGTAAAATTTTAAAAACTACTACACCTAAGAATTTTACCGTTTTAAAGCATTAAATTTTTACTATTTTAATGTTAGCCGCAAGCGTAGAATTTTACCTTTATAAATTCATAGTAAAAGCAGTGACGCCTGTCGTACGGATTTAGATGCTATATTAATCCGCAAGCGCTACGCTTTTACTAAAATTTTATCTTTATCAAAATTTTAAAATTTCAATCGCGGTTATTAAAATGCTTCGGCGCAAACATAAATTTCTAGCCGCTTCGCTACATTTTGTAGGCCCGTTCGGAGCTTTAAAATAGCAAGTCGCCGTGCCTGCTATTTGCCAAAAACCCTAGCGAAAATCGCGTCCACGTTTTTGGTGTAATATCCGTAGTCGAAGCACTCTTTGATCTCGCTTGCACTTAGCTTTTCTCGTAGCTTTGTATCTGCGAGCAGATTTTGCAAAAACAGGCTATGCCCTTGCTCATCTATAGCTTTTTTGCCCTCTTGCAGATCTGCCCAGACCTTCATCGCATTACGCTGCACGATTTTATAAGCATCCTCTCTGCTAACTCCTCGTTTAGGCAGCTCTAGTAGTACTCGCTGCGAAAACACGAGCCCACCGGTTAAATTTAGATTTCTCATCATATTTTCGGGATATACGAGCAGTTTTTCGATCAAGCTTGTCAAGCGATTTAGCATAAAATCAGCAGTTATAAAGCCGTCGGGGAGGATAAATCGCTCGACCGAGCTATGGCTGATGTCGCGTTCGTGCCATAGAGCTACGTCCTCCATCGCAGGTATTACGAAGCTACGGATCATACGACATAGTCCCGTTACGTTTTCGCTAAGCACAGGATTTCGTTTGTGCGGCATCGCAGAGCTGCCCTTTTGACCTGGGCTAAAAAATTCCTCCGCCTCATAAACCTCGGTGCGTTGATAGTGACGGATTGCGATGGCGATCTTTTCGCAGCTGGAAGCTAGGATCGCAAGTGCGCTCATTACCTGCGCGTAGCGATCGCGCTGGATGACTTGATTGGACGCGGGGGCGGGCTTTAGCCCCAGATATTCGCACACCAGCTCTTCCAGCTCTAGTGGAGCGTGCGCGAAATTTCCCATCGCACCGCTTATTTTGCCGTAGCTGATGACGCTTTTTGCATGTTGCAAAAGCTCTAGCGCGCGATTTATCTCATCATACCAGACCGCGAGCACGAGTCCGAAAGTGATCGGCTCGCCGTGGATACCGTGGCTGCGTCCGACCATCAGTGTCATTTTATGCTTCATGGCTTGAGATTTTATCGCGGCTTTTAAATTTTGCACATCCTCAATGATGAGCTCCATGCTTTCTTTGATTTGCAGCGCAACGGCGGTATCGATGCAGTCACTACTAGTCATTCCGTAATGCATGAAGCGGCTCTCCTGCCCAAGGCTCTCACTCACGCTCGTTAGAAATGCAATCACGTCGTGCTTGGTGGTCTTTTCGATCTCATCTATCCGCTCGATCCTAAAGCTTGCGTTTTGTAGAATTTTATCTTTATCGCAGTCGCTTATTAGACCTAGCTTATTCCACGCTTTAACCGCCGCGAGCTCGACTTTTAGCCACGCGTCGTATTTGGCTTGCAAGCTCCATTTTTCAGACATCTCTTTTCTTGCGTATCTTTCGACCATTTTAGCAGCCTTTCGGTTAGAATTTCTTGTATAATGACGGTAAAAATTATATAAAAATGGGGCTGAAAGTTTAATATGGGTTATGAGAAGAGAAGCTTGGGAAGCTTTGAGGGGCGCAAAATTTATGAAATTCTGCTTAGCCTCGGATACGATATGAAATCCGCGCAGCGCATCTGTGACAAGCATCGCGTAACCGATGCAGAGGATCAGAATTTGCATAAAAATTCCGTCGCGCACGGAGAAATTTTTTTGATCGATTACAAATGCGAGCCGCGTGGACTGAAGCCGATCTTTGAGTGCGATGCGTTTGCGGCATTTGACAAGCCGAGTGGAATTTTAAGCCATCCGAGCGGGCGTAACTCGCCTTATAATATGTATGACGAGATCTGGTCGCTATACGGGCAGGACGCGTGCGTGGCGCATAGGCTTGATTTAGAAACCAGCGGAATTCTTATCGTCGCTAAGGATAAAGACGCGGCGCGCGAGCTTAAAGAGTGCTTCGAACAGCGTAGAGTGATGAAAAGCTATTTAGCGCTCGTGCGAGGAGATTTGAGGGAGAGCTTGCAAGGTGCCGCTTGCAATGGTGAGATAGAGGATTGCTATGCGCTAGGCTTTGATGAAATTTGCGGATCAAAATTTGCGGGCGATGCTGTGAGCTTACCATATAACGTATCGGATCTGCGCGATATGCGAGCTTTAAAAGGGGCAGGCGATAAATTTGGATTTAATATCTTGTCTAATGGTGCGAGTAGGGGATTATGGTGCAGCACTCTATCTGGCGGCGCGCAGGCTAAATTTAAATCTGGTGCTCCTACTGGCGATGTTGGCGGCGAATTTGAATTTGATGCCTTATCCTGCGGAGTGAGCGATAAGCTTAAACCCGCTATCGCGATGAGTAGCGCGGATAACGGACATAAACCTTGCGCCTTACCTGCGGCTAAATCTATGCCGGCTACTTTTACGGGATGCGTAAATTTTAAAAAATTTGAGCCTGCAAAATACGCAAAATTTAGTGAGAAACTGAAATTTTTAAAGGATTTTGAGGGGTTTGTGATCGATGCTCCGATCGCCCCTAGCGGCGAGTTCGCCGATCTTAAAATTCGTATGAAAATATCGCGCGACGGAAAAGAGGCGATCACGCTGATTTGCCCGCTGCGATATTTTGAGGACATGGACGCTAGCCTGATTGAGTGCTATCCGCTGACGGGTAGGCAGCATCAGATCAGGCTGCATCTATTTGCCGCGGGCGCGCCGATATTGGGAGAGCCGCTGTATGGGCTTTCGCGAGAGCAAGCGGAGCGGATATTGGATAAAAAGATGGATGAGACGGAGCGGGTCAAGACGACGGGAGCGCCTAGATTGCTACTGCACGCGAATGTAATTTGCTTCGAACTGAGCGGAGAGCGATATGAGATAAAAAGCAAATTCGATGCCGCGAGAGAGTTTTATAATCTTGCTAAAATCGGTAAAATTTAAGCAACTCAATAAAATTTTGAAGTGGCGACGATTATTTTTATGACCAGGATTTTGCTTTTGCCGGTTTTTATAAAATTTTATGGTTATAACGGTGTTTAATTTATTAATTTCTCATCTATAGTTATTTGAAAATTTTAAGACGATTTTATTTTGCGATGGCTATAATTCATAATTAGAATATTAGTAATTGTGAATAAAGGATGAAAATGTTGTGGTGGGAAAAAACAGTGGAGTATTATTTTGTAAGGCAGTGTTTGTTGGATATCGATATAGCTCCACTTGATGGTGATATAGAAAAAATAGGTGATGCTTTAACTCATAACAATGGGAAGTTTTTACTTATAGAGTTTAAAAGGGCATTCGAGAATTTATCCTCAGAAAAGAGAAAATATGCAGATTGGGAAAAGAGCGCTAAGGCCATAAAAGCATATAATTCAACTTGGCTAGACAGCGGGTTTCATATATTTATTTTCGGTAGCGAAGATTACGGTAAATTTGAGCTCAGAGCGCATAAATATTGGATGCTTCAAGATAAGTTGGGTGGCAGTATAAAAGATTTTAAATCTGGTGTTGATTCTTTTAAAAAATACAATCAAGAACATGGAATATTTAAAAAAGAATTTGACGAATACGCTAATTTTCTATTTAAGCAAAAGGGTGGGGTGGGAAGCTCTGTTAATTTAGAAAGCTCGGCATTGATAGCAAGCATAGGGAGCAAAATGGTAGTTGCTTCTTTTGGGGAATATTGCAAGAGGGTACTTGGTTTGGGCATAGACCGTAGCATAGAACAAAAACGAACAATAGAAATATCGCAAGATATTGGCATGAGACTTGGATTGTAATTGTTAATTTCTATGAAAATTCGAAATGTTAAGGGTAGATAAGAAGGAATTCGCGGATGATTTCAGAGTTTGTTTTAGCATAATCGCGAGTTTAATAGTATGTAAATTTAAAATTCGGAATAGCGGTATAACCAATATGAGAGAAACTTTATAAATGTTAAAGCGAGAGAGGAAATGCAATATTTCTCATTGTATCGCTAAAATTCTACACCCATTCATTTATACAATCGTAATTGCAAATTAGTGCGAAATTTGATCGGTAAGATGTGTGTAAGATTAAGACGCGGCAGTTAATTTTTATTATTTTGGCTTCTTGTATTTGCATATGGTAAAAGTGATAAAAAAATGCGTAAAATTTAGCCTAAAAGTAACTATAAAAATTTGTTTTATGCTTTAAAATTTAGTTTATTTTATTCAAATAGCCATAAACGCTACTTCTGCTTCGCCGATATTAATGACCTCGCCTTTGCGCGTCATCACGCCTAGGCCGTGCCCCATATCCCGCGAGCAGCTAAACTCAAAGCCGATTTTCGCGCCGTCTAGGATATAGATATTTTGTAGCTCCAATAGTTCGCTAAGCTCCTGCGGCGTGCTGATGCCTGGCATGAAATCGCTTTTCGTCTCGCTCGGATAGTCGTAAATTTTCTGCCATTTTGGGTAGTTTTTTAGAATTTCAGCTAAGATGCCCGTTAAAATTTCTTCCTGATTTTGCTTTAAAAACTCGATTGCGTTTGAGCGCATACGGCTTGACTCGTCCGTCTCTTCGCTGTCTTCATCTAAAAAGGTGCAGCAAAACTCGCCTTCTTGCTCTAAAGCTTTACCGAAATACTCCAGCCGCAGCGGGAAACTAAAGTCCTCGTATTCTTCATCTTCAAATTTAGGAAAAATTTTAGGCTCCGCAAGATGTGCATTAAAAAACTCCGCGACCTTTGGGCTACGGGTGAAAAGGTGCTCCTCATTCGCTTCGTAGCTTTTGCGCAAAAATTTAAGCGCCTCCTGCTCCGCTCCGCACTCCAAGCAGCATTCGCCCTTATAATAATCGCTCACACAGGGCGGATTTTCATTACTTCTGGTATGCTTGTCCATCTCGCTTAGCCAGCGCAGCATATTTGAGGCGTCGCCCGCCCATTTGTACTCATTCACCATGCGCGCCGCGTAGATGTATGAGGCATAGACGCGGTTTTTCTCATCGTCCGTCTCCACCCATTTTGCCTCGATAAAGCGGATAATCTCCGCCTTTGTAATCTAGGATTTTTTAAGCAGCGATCTGTCTAAGAAGATGCCGATCTCATCCACTATTTTTTGCGTGTTCATTGCTACTCCTTTATAAATTTTTTGCCGATTTGCCTTATGATCTGGAAATATTAGCCAAATTTTTTCTATTTTTTTAAAATTTTATCCATATTGACGCCATTTTGATCTAAAATTTTACCCTGCTCGTTTCTTTGTTTGAGCTGTCCGCACGCCGCACTGATATCTAGCCCCTTGCTCTGGCGGATCGTGCAAGTAATGCCGTGCGCGCAGAGATAGTCTTGAAATTTCACCATATTTTCGGGGCTTGGTCTGCCAAAGCTCGAGCCTTCGTGCGGATTAAAATAGATCAGATTTACTTTTGCACGGATGCCGTGCAGAAGCTTCACTAGCGTTTTGGCATCGCTTGAGCGGTCATTTATCCCATCGATCATTAGATATTCAAACATCACGCGTTTTCGCAGATCGATTGGGAACTCGCGCACCGCCTGCATAATCGATGCGATATTGTAGGCGCGATTTATCGGCATTAGTTTTTCACGCAATTCGTCATCCACTGCATGCAGCGAGATTGCAAGCAGCACGCCAAGATCCATTTTGCCAAGCTTTTTTATCTGCGTAGAAAGTCCGCTCGTACTTATCGTTTGGCGACGCGGCGCTATTGCGAGTCCGTCGTTTTCTTTTAAAATTTGCACGGCTTTGGCAACGTTGTCTAGGTTATTAAGCGGTTCGCCCATCCCCATATATACGACATTGACGCGGCGCTCGTACGGGATCGCGTTCATTTTCTTGATGAGCCAAATTTGAGCCACGATCTCGCCTGGAGTTAAATTCCGTACGAAGCCACCTTTTGCTGTCAAGCAGAAGCTGCAGCCAATTTTGCAGCCTACTTGCGAACTTACGCAGATTGAATAGCGCGCGTGTCTTATGATTTTTTCGTTTTCATCTCTCAGCTCATCCTTCATCGGCAATAAGACACTTTCTATCGTCTTGCCGTCTTTGAGAGCGAAAAGGTATTTGATACTGCCGTCGCTACTTGTTTCGGATCTGATGCATTTAAGCGGGTCTAAATAAAAATTTTGAGCTAAACTTTGACGGATCTCTTTTGGTAGATTTGGCATTTGTGCAAAGTCATCCACATTCTTTTTGTAAATCCATTCGTAAATTTGCTTGGCTCTAAATTTTGGTTCGACGAAATTTTCAAGCTCTTTCATCGTAAAATCAAAGATATTTTTCAAATTAATGCCTTAGTTTTTAGATATTTAGTTAAATTTTCTTTTGCAGCGGCGTGATTTTTTAAAAAATCTGCGTGAGCGTTTGAATCGCAAAAATTTGTCGCACAAAAAATTCCGTAAGCGGGAATTTGAAATTTTTGAGCTACCTTAAGAACCGCAAAAAATTCCATATTTTCTAAAAAATAACCTCGTTCAAAGAATTTTAGCGCAGATTTTTTATCGGTCGTGATAAAATTTGAGCTATTAGTTATTGTTTCATATGAAACATTGGTAGAATTCCTAGCTGCAATTTCATAGCTAATCGGAGAGTATGAAAGCTCATAAAGCGCCGATATCTCACAGTTTGCAGCCGATCTGCTTTCATAAATTTTTAGAATTTTACCCTCTTTGTATAGCCCTGCAGAACCCACGAAAATGATTTCACTCGGCAAGCTTTGCCTATTTTCGCATAGAAATTTAGTCAAATTTATACTCATATCCACTAGCCCTACGCCCATAGGCAGGGCAAAATCAAAAATTTCATTTCGTCCGGCAGAGATTATCATTTATGGATTTACGCTTTCGTTATTTTTCGCTAATCATAGCAAAATGACGATAAATTTAAGGCTAAATTTTGAAATTTTTTCGTCGTAAAGTATCGGATGAAATTAAAATCAATCTGAGCAAATATCTATGAGAGCTGTACTCTTACCTTTCATAATGGTAGCAGTGCAGGTGGCGGGTAGAAGATGTAAAAGTATCATAAAAAAAGCTTATGATTTAGCTAAAACGAATAAATTTTATCTAAGCAAAAACGATGCTTGCAAAAAACTTGCAAGATAATAAAGGCTGAAATAAAATTAATTATTTGGTCGCTTTGGCGGCTAAGTTTCAACCCTGCGGTATAAATCTGACTAAATTTACAGTCTCACTTCGATGCCTTGCTCCTGCAGATACGCTTTTAGTGCCTTGATTTCGATTTCTCTGAAGTGAAAAATCGATGCCGCCAGGCATGCGTCCGCGCCCGCTAAAAATGCATCTTTAAAGTGCTCCATTTTGCCCGCACCGCCGCTTGCGATCACTGGGATATCAAGCGCGCTAAAAATCCGCGTCAAATTTAGCTCAAAGCCGTTTTTAACGCCGTCGCAGTCCATCGACGTGAGCAAAATTTCGCCCGCACCGCGCTCCTGCGCCTCTTTTGCCCAAGTAAGCGCGTCCCTGCCGGTATCCAGCCTACCGCCGTTTATAAAAACGCTATAGCCGCAAAGCTCGCCGTTCCCAGTCAAAATTTCATCCTGCGAACCGCTTGAAATTCTGCTCAAATTCTGAGTCACGTCGCATAAATTGCCACGCGAAATTTCACTCGAATTTCGTTTTGCGTCGATCGCGACTACGACGCACTGCGAGCCGAATTTATTCGCCGCCTCGTCTATCAAATCAGGATTTTTTATCGCGGCAGAGTTGAGGCTGATTTTATCGCAGCCGACGTTTAGCAGGCGCGAGATATCGTCGATCGTGCGGATGCCGCCGCCCACGGTCAGCGGGATAAAAAGCTCGCGAGCGACCCGCTCCACGACGTCCACGATCGTATCGCGCCCCAAATGCGACGCCGTGATGTCGAGGAAGCATAGCTCGTCCGCACCCTCTTCATTGTAGCGTCTGGCGACCTGCACCGGATCGCCCGCATCCACGAGACCTACGAAATTTACGCCCTTTACCACCCATCCGTCTTTGACGTCTAGGCATGGGATTATGCGTTTTGCGAATCTATTCAAAGCGGCCCTTTGGAATAAAATTTTTTATGATTTTAGCCAAATTTTACTTAATATAATGACTTTATAAGTAAAATTTGGCTAAGCTTCCTCGATGATTAGGGCGAAAAAAGAGTTCGGGCAAAATTTTTTAAAAGACGAAGCCGTTTTAAGCAAGATCATCCAAGCGATTCCCGAGAATGTACAGAATGTCGTTGAGATCGGGGCTGGCTTAGGTGATTTGACTCGCAAGCTTTTGGAATTTTACAGATTAAAGAGTTTCGAGATAGATGAAGATTTATATCAAATTTTAAGCGCTAAATTTGCACAGCAGATCGCTAGCGGCGAGCTTGAGCTCGTTTTGGGCGATGCTTTGCGGATTTGGCAGCAGCGGGGTCTTGGCTGCGGCGAATATTTTTTGGTCGCAAATTTGCCCTACTACATCGCTACAAAGATGATTTTGCAGGCGATCGACGATGAGCTATGCGGCGGATTTTTGGTGATGATCCAAAAGGAGGTCGCTTTAAAATTCTGCGCTAGAGCCGGGCAGAGCGATTTTAGCGCTCTTTCGATCCTAGCCGATCTCGCTGGCGGTTGCGAGCTTCTATTCGACGTTGAGCCTGGCTGCTTCGAGCCTGCGCCGAAGGTAACTTCGTCGGTGATCAGGCTCGTAAAGGGCAAAAATTTCAAGCCCGGTGCCGAGATAAACGCAGATAGCCTCGGCGTAAAAAGTTGCGCTCAGCTCCAAAATCTCGATGAACACGAGAAATTTAAAAGCTTTTTGCGCGTATCTTTCAGCGCGCCGCGAAAGACGCTTATTAAAAATTTAAGTGCAAAATTTGATAGAGGCTTAGCCGAAGAGATCTTTTTAAATTTGAAAATTCCGCCTACAGTTCGGGCGCACGAGTTAAATTCCACCCTTTTTTTAGAAATTTTTAAAAATTTAAAGGTAAAAGATGGAAGAAAACAGAAATGAAAACGGCGTCGAACGACTCAAAAAAAGCAATCGCTACAAAAAACGCAAGGAAAATCTAAAAAAATCTATCGCGAGCGAGAGCTCTGCGGGCGATGTGGAATTCGGCGGCGAGCACGAAAACGGCTCTCGCAAAAATAAAGGCGCGAAAAACGGGCAAAATTCCGTTCGTTCAAAGGGTTCAAAAAACGCCTCCCGCAACGGATCAAATTCTTCGGGCGGTTCGTCAAGCGGCAATTCAAACGGCGCGAATGGTGCGCATTTCGCAGGCGCATACCCAAAAAACAACGAAAACGGCGCGGGCGGTTCAAATTTAAACCGCGACGGCCGTGCAAAGCCAAGCGGCAATAACGCAAAAGGCGCAAATTCTAGCGCTGCGGACGATAGCTCTTCGGACTCGCAGAAAAAGAAAAAGCACAAAAAACGCTCAAATATGCCAAAAAGTCTTACTGGCAACGAGCCGTGGCAAAAGGCGATGGACGATGCGATCGCGCAAAACAAGCTGATCCACGAGGAGCGCCTGCACCCGCTTAAAGACGCTAATCGCAGCGATGAGACGGTGCGTATCACGCCGCTTGGCGGACTGGGCGAGATCGGCGCGAATATGACCGTTTTTGAGACCAATACGAGTGCGATCATCGTCGATGTGGGCATGAGCTTTCCGGAGGAGAGCATGCTCGGCGTGGACATTTTAATCCCCGACTTCGATTATGTTCGCAAGATAAAAAACAAGATCAAGGGCATTCTCATCACCCACGCGCACGAGGATCACATCGGCGCGATGCCATATTTTTTCAAAGAATTTCAATTCCCGATCTACGCTACGCCGCTTCCTCTGGGGATGATAAGCAATAAATTTGAAGAGCACGGCCTTAAAGCCGAGCGTAGCTACTTCCGGCCCGTGCAGAAGCGCCAGCTTTATCAGATCGGTGATTTTGAGGTCGAGTTTATCCACATAACGCATTCGATTATCGATGCGAGCGCGCTTGCGATCACGACTAAGGCGGGCACGATCATCCATACGGGCGATTTTAAGATCGACCACACGCCGATCGACGGCTATCCGACCGATCTGAACCGGCTAGCTTATTACGGCGATAGCGGAGTTATGCTTTTGATGAGCGATAGCACAAATTCGCACAAAGAGGGGATCACAAAGTCCGAAAGCTCGGTAGGAAAGACCTTTGATACAATATTTTCGAGCTGTAAGGGGCGCGTGATAATGAGTACCTTCAGCTCAAACATCCACCGCGTATATCAGGCTATAGAGCGCGGCGTAAAATACGGCCGCAAGGTTTGCGTCATCGGACGAAGTATGGAGCGAAATTTATTTACCGCGATGGAGCTTGGCTACGTAAATTTAGACAAAAAGATCTTCGTCGATGCCGATCAGGTCTCCAAATACCCGGATAATGAGGTTTTAATCGTTACTACCGGCTCGCAGGGCGAGACGATGAGTGCGCTGTACCGCATGGCGACGGACGAGCACAAATACATTAAGATCAAATCCACCGATCAGGTAATTATCAGCGCCAAAGCGATCCCCGGCAACGAAAGCAGCGTATCGACCGTGCTTAACTACCTTCTAAAAAGCGGCGCAAAGGTCGCGTATCAGGACTTCAGCGAGATACACGTAAGCGGGCACGCTTCGATCGAAGAGCAAAAGCTCATGCTGCGCTTGATAAAGCCGAAATTTTTCCTACCCGTGCACGGCGAATATAATCATATCGTAAAACACAAAGAGACTGCGATGGAGTGCGGCATCGAGGAGAAAAATATCTATCTAATGAACGACGGTGATCAGATGGAGGTTTGCGAAAAATATCTAAAGCGCGTCAAGACCGTCAAGACGGGTAAGGTTTTTATTGATAATCAGATCAACAAGCAGATCTCCGACGAGATCGTCAAGCACCGTCAAAATTTAGCCGATGCGGGCGTCGCGGTCATCATTGCGCAGATCGACAAAAATGAAAAGAGGCTCATTCAGACGCGCGTCATCACCTACGGGCTCGTCGCCGATAACCAAACGGCGCACTTTACCAAGGAGATGCAGGGCATCATCGAGCAGTTTTTAGCAAATTTAAAAGATGAAATTTTACTCGATCACTGGGCGCTGGAGGGTAAGATCCGCCAGGCCGTGCGAAAGCACATCTTTAGAAAGATCAAAAAATATCCGACCATAGTGCCGGTGATTTATTTGATGTAAGCACGGCTAAATTTAGCGTGCGAGGCGGATTTGATCTGCGGCGGACGAATGAAATTTTATGGCGCCTGCGAGCTTTTGGGTGTGGAATTTTGCGATGTGAGTGACTTTTGCGACGCGGAATTTTAAAGCGGCTAGTAAAATTTGAGCGCAAATTTCGGCGTAAAGCAAAATTTAAAGAGCATCTAGCAAGCCAGCAGCTATACGAACGAAGCGGCGCAGAATTTCGCGGATTAAAATTTTATGGCGCAAATTTCAAAGGCGCGAAATTTCAGCTAGCGTAAATTTAGGCGTGGCGCAAAGAGGCGCAAAATGAAAGCAAATTTTAAAAAGAAGGTTGAATGAGTGAAATTTTAGATACGGCACGAGAGGTGCTAAGGCTCGAAGGAGCGGAGCTTTTGCGGCATGTGGATCTTATCGGCGGCGAAATTGAGCGAGCTGTAAACTTGATCCTAGCTTGCAAGGGCAAGGTAATCGTCACCGGCGTGGGTAAGAGCGGCCACATAGGCGTTAAGATCGCCGCGACGCTTGCCAGCACCGGCACGCCGTCGTTTTTCGTCCACCCTACCGAGGCACTGCACGGAGATTTGGGCATGATCGGTAAGGACGACATGGTGCTTGCGATCAGCTTTAGCGGCGAGAGTGAGGAGCTGGTTAGAATTCTGCCTCACCTCAAACGCTTCGGCGTAAAGATCATCGCGATGGCGCGCGATAAAAATAGCTCGCTCGGCAAGGTTAGCGATGAGTTTATAAGCCTAAATATCGTCAAAGAGGCTTGCCCGCTAGGCGCCGCGCCGACGGTTTCTACGACGCTAACACTTGCGTTAGGAGACGCGTTAGCTATCTGTTTGATGAGGCAGCGCAGATTCGGCAGGGAGGATTTTGCAAATTTTCATCCCGGCGGAAGCCTCGGTAAGCGGCTTTTCGTCAAAGTAAAAGACGTAATGCAAAGTAAAAATTTACCGGTCGTAAAGCATAATACCGGCCTAAAACAAGCTATCGACGTTATGACGCACGGAAAGCTCGGCACCGTCTTGTTAGTGAACGAAAAGGGCACGCTCGAGGCGATCCTAAGCGACGGCGATCTGCGCCGCGCACTGATGCGAGAGGATTTTGACATCAATGACGCCGCGCTAAAATATGCCACCAAAAATCCTAAAATGCTAGACGATAAAAATATGTTAGCCATAGATGCGCTAAATTTGATCGAGCAATTTAAAATCCAGGTCCTGCCCGTAGTCGAAAATGGCGTGCCCGTTGGGATCTTGCATATTCACGATCTAACGAGCTTGGGGCTAAAATAATGCAAAAGATGCGTCTGAATAAATTTATCTCCCATAACACCGGCTACTCACGCCGTGAGGCAGATGAGCTGATCAAGCAAGGCAAAGTTAGCATTAACGGTCGCGTCGTTAGCGATTTCATCGAAGTTAGCGGCGAGGAGAAGATCCGCATAGGCTCGCGCCTCATCAAGCCTAAGACGGAATTTACGATGATCGTTTATAACAAGCCGAAAGGCGAGTTAGTTACTAAAAAGGACGATCGCGGCAGGCGGACGATTTACGATAGCTTGCCGGAGGGATTTAGCAGATTTGTTAGCGTGGGGCGTTTGGATTTTGCAAGCGAGGGGCTTTTGCTGCTGACCGATGCGCCCGCGATCGCTACGGCGCTGATGAACAGCGACATCGAGCGAGAGTACTATCTAAAGGTAAAAGGCGAGGTGAAAGAGGAGGTAGTAACGGCGATCCGCGAGGGCTTTTTTGCTGCAGATGCGAGCAAAGGTGCGCACGCCAAAAGTAAGATCAAATCGATGGAATTTAAACCCTTTTTGGGCTACCGCATAATGCCTAGCAGCGGTGGTTATACGAAAATAAAAGCGATCATCAACGAGGGTCAAAACCGCGAGTTGCGTAGATTTTTCGGCTATTTCGATCTGGATGTCGTGGAGCTTAAGCGCACGGCATTCGGCAGAATGACCCTCGGGATGCTAAAGCCCGGCAAATGGCGCTATTTCGATCAGAGTGAATACGAAGATTTACGCGATTTTTTGAAAGAAAACAAAATCCGCTATTAAATTTAAGGAGGCGAAATGAGCTCAAAAACAAACGCCGCACGCGTACTGGACGGTCTGAAAATCCCTTACGAGATCAAAGAATATGCGGTTGATCCTTTAAATTTAGACGCGGTGCACGTGGCAAATAGCGTGAATGAGCCGATCGAACGGGTCTATAAAACGATAGTTTGCACGGCGGATCACGAATATGTCGTAGCCTGCCTGCAAGGCGATCTAAATCTGGATCTCAAGGCGCTCGCGCACATCTGCGGCGCGAAGCGTTGCGAGCTGATGGATTTGAAGGATTTGCAAAAGGTAACGGGCTACATCAGGGGCGGCTGCTCGCCGCTTGGGATGAAAAAGTACTTCCGCACCTTCATCGACGAGCGAGCGCTAGCGCAGGAGAAAATTTACGTTAGCGCAGGTGTGCGCGGAAAACAGATTGCTCTCGCGCCGAAGGATCTCGCAACTGCGACCGAAGCGCAAATTTGCAAAATTACTCACGACTAACGCTGCATATATCACCGCCGCTTGCGTAAGTAACTCCGGCGGCAAGCTAGTTAAAATTTACACTGCGAAATTTAGACTTTTAAAATTTGGCATTGCACCGTAAAATTTTATTGTTAAAATTCTCAGTACCGCATGCCGCAAAATATCTCAAACGAGATGACGAGTATGCGGGGGAGCGAAGCAAACCTTTTTTAAAAGCGCGTGTTTTGCGCGCAATCTGTTTTGCTCGCTATAAAATTTAGCTTTGCGACGCTCGACATTATTTGCGATGAAATTTTAAAATTTCATCGCAAATTTTCTACGTCTCGCGCTTATTTTTTGAAAAGCTCAGAGACGTTCGGGGCTTGCTTTTCTTGCTCGCTAGCGGCGAAAAATTCCGCTTTGACGAAGTTAAAAACGCTAGCGATGATGTTAGTAGGAAACATTTCGCAGGCGTTGTTATAGACCGTAACAGCGCCGTTATAAGCGCGGCGTGCGGCGCTAATCTGCTCTTCGCACTCGCCTAACGCGTTTTGCAGCTTAGCAAACGATTCGTTAGCCTTGAGGTTTGGATACGCCTCTACCGCAATGCGGATCTGTCCCAAAAGAGCCGAGATTTCGCTATTTAATCTAAATTTATCGGCGTTAGAGCTTGCGCTGATCGCTTGTGAGCGAAGCTCGCTAACGCGCGTTAGCACTGCACTTTCGTGGCTCATATATTCGCGCGTAGCGCTAACTAGATTGGGGATGAGGTCGTAGCGCTTTTTAAGCTGTGTATCGACGGTGGAAGCGATGTTTCGCACCTGGTTGCGCTTGGCGATGAATGAGTTATAAACGCCCACTAGCGCCAAAACTAACAAAACTATGACAACTAATAAAATCAAAGCCGCATTCATTTTCTCTCCTTTTAAAGCGTTTCAATTAAAAATAAGAATATTTAGCTATACTTGCCATTTCTTTTCACGTGTCAAGGTAGCTCAGCTGGTTAGAGCGCTGGTCTCATAAGCCGGAGGTCGAGAGTTCAAGTCTCTCTCTTGACACCATCTTCAAATTACCTTTAAGAGCATACAGCGTCTCAAAAAAGTTAGAGATTATATCTTACTTATACTTGAAAAATAATGAAAATTGGCAAAAGCATAAAATTTACCTTCGGGCAAATGTGAGTTTTTTTGAATTTGTTGCTCCGTCTCTAAAAGATAAATTTACGCAAAGTATCTTTACCTACGAGCCTTTAAGATATTTTGGCAAAAGTTTTTTATTCGAGTCTCTTTCGCGTTTTCACATCGGTAATCCGTATCAGCATAACCTATCACATTCCGCACAAATTCACACTATTTAGATAAAATTTTGATATAATCTCCCGCTTTAAAAGCTAAAATTCAAAGGAAACATATGAAATTTATTTCTCACAAAATTTTAAAAAGCGCGGTTTTGCTGGCGGCATTGGGATCTTTTGCGACTTGCTACGCCGAGATGCAACAGCCTAACGGCTACGCCATAAGCGGCGCGGCGCTATCAGCAATAGAGGAGGATAACAGGGCGAAAGAAAATTATCTAGTCATCGACGTTAGAAGCGCGGATGAGTACGCCGCAGGCCACGTGAAGCACGCGATCAACATCCCGCTTGGAGAGCTGGAAAGCAGACTGGATGAGATAAACGCCTACAAGGATAGAAACGTCGTGCTTTATTGTAACACCGGCAACCGCAGCGGCAAGGCGCTTGATCTGCTTAAACAAAAGGGCTTTAGCATGCTTATGAATGCGCCCGGCGTGAAGCAGTACGACTACGAGCTGTATAAGGTCGGCAGCATAAACGCAGATGGGTTTTTGAAAATAGCAAATGAGCCGAACGTGCTGATCATCGACGCTAGGCAGAAGCAGGACTACGACGCGGGGCATATGAAAGGCGCGATAAATATCCCATACGGCGAGCCTTTAGAAAACTACAAGGACGTGCTTGAGGCCAACAAAGGCAAAAGAATAATCACACACTGTTACAGCGGCAACCGCAGCGCCAAGCTCGCCAAAGCCCTAAACGAGCGAGGCTACAACGTCACGAATTTACTCGACGGCACGAAAGAATATAATTACGAACTGGTGAAGTAAATTAGAATTCGGGCTTTTGAAGTAAATTTAAAAGCCCGAATTTTATAAATTCGCAAATTTTCTATAATGTGATGATTGTTTATTTTGCGACGCGAAATACAAAATTTAACTTCGTGTGCGGCGCGTAAATTTAGACGCCCCAAATCCGCGAAATTTTAGATAGATATTCCATGCCGTATTTGGCGAAGCCCTCTCGCGAGCAAAATTCTGCGCGTATGGGTTTGGCGTAAAATTTTACTTTGGAATTCCGCTCTCGGAATTTTGCGATGCGAAGTTCCAAGCGGCGAAATCTTTCAAAAATTTTAAATTTCAGCAAATTTAACTATTCGGCATGCATAAATTTCACTCAAAATATAACTAGACGCTTTTTGCGAGGTTTAAACCTGGCAAATTCTTGATTAAATTTATTCGGATTAATAAAAATAAATCCCGCAAAATGATAAAATGCTGTTTTGAGTAAATTTGAAGCGAAATTTTACGGGAGGGATCATGAAATTTAGAGATTTTAAAGCTGCAAACTGCGCTAACTACGACTTTTTCACCGCCGAAGAGCTAAGCCATAAAGAATTTATCAGACTAAGTTTCGGCGAGTTCGCCCGCAAAAATCCAAGCTCTAACTGGGCGCTTAGCATCGACGATAGGAGCTTTGATTCGTTTCCGAATTTTACTCAAAAGCATCCAATCTGCTTGTCTGATTTAAATTTTAAAGATAGCGTCTTTCAGTTTAGGATCTGCTCCGAAAACAGCGTCCAAAGTCTAGGGCACCGCATTTTCACTTGCCTAGACGGCATCCATAAAGACTTCGTCGCAAGCGAGATCAAGCAAACCGACGAAGTGATGATGAAGCTAAAAACGGGCGTTTTGAAGGACTTTACCTGCGTCTCGAAGTGCGGCTGGTGGATAACCGACATCTGGCGCGATATGTATCCGATGACGGATGAGAGCGAGAGTGAAAATTTCGTCGCAGATATGCTTGGTAGCGAATTTTCGGCGCAAATGCAGCTCATAAACGAGCGACTTTTGAGTGCGCAAAATAACGGCGAGCTTGACGGGCTCATCGCCGAGCTAAGGACGCAGGAGTAAATTTTTAAAATTTTGCCCGCGCTTTGTCCTTGATGCAGCGGGCGTACTCCCGTATTTTACGGATAGATTTTAAAATTTACCGACTTAAATTTACCCCAGTTTGCCGTTTGTCGCACAGCTATTTACGGGATACGGCGTGAGTCCATAGTCTGCGGATTCGACATTCCAAAAGTCCAAATTCGCGCTACGCGAGACGATATACTCAAAGCCCTTTTGATTTAGCTCGATCAAAATTTCAAATTCCTCGCCGTTTTTGCAGACGATACTTTCGAAAAAGTGCGAAAAGCAGGCGATCTTCGCGTTTTCTTTCTGCATCGATTGATTTAGCATGAGCTCCATATTGCTTAGAATTTTAAATATCGTCTGGCTCGTCTCAAACCTGCCGAAGCGCGCGTAATACTTCGCTAAATTTTGCTCGTTTAGCGTAACAGCTTTGGTGCAATTTTGCGTCATCTGCTCATATATCACGCCGAAAAGCTCAATCGACGCGTTTTGATTATCTATCGCCTTGTTTTCGTGGTTTTCGATGACAACAAAGCCGTCTTTTATGCAAAATTTCTCGTTTTTATAGTAAAAGCTCACTCTTGCGATCTCTTGCTCGAAGCGCTTTTTATAAGTGAAGGGCAGATAGGTCGTAACACCCATTTTATCGATGATTGCAGAGCTTTTGACGCCTCCGTCCAGCTCGTGCTGCATGAAGTAGCGGATGAAGCTGCCCTGCTCGATATCGAAGCTATTTAAATACTCGATTTTATCCAGATACGCGCAGCGGTAAAGTCGCACGAACTCGGAATTTAGCGAAATATTGATCTCGTCGGGGATGTCGCCGTATTTTTCGCTTTGCGGTGCGTCGATGCGCTCTATGATATTCATCTGTTTTTCGACTTTGTCTTTTACGAAAATAGTGATTTTGACCTGCTGCATCTCATAAAAGCGCTTTATCGTCTCGGTAGCGCTTTTTGTGATATCGGTCTTAAATTTTTTCGCTAGCTCCGATTTTTTGAGCGTCAGCGAAAAATCGCCGTTTTTTAGCTTATTTTGTGAATACAGAAGATAAAGCAGCTCTTCATAAATCATCAAATGCGAGTAGGTCAAAAAGGTATTATCCACGACTATGACATAATAGCAGCGCGTTACGGAGTATCTTTTGTTGTCTCTTAAAAAGTCGTTGTAAATTTTTAGCTTGCTCGCGTTTTTCGATACCTTAAATACGTCGTAAGATTCTAAAAATATATTTTCCATATTTCGCCTTAGGTCAAGATACTTTTGAAATATTACACAATATTTGTTTAAGTTGTTTTAAATTTTATCTTAAGGATAAAAAATATCAGCGAGTAAAATAATTTGTAAAATTTTAATTATATCTTTAAT
>NZ_CALIMS010000058.1 GCF_938045345.1 uncultured Campylobacter sp. | reverse complement strand
AGATCAAAGCATTCTTAACACCTATTTGATGAGGATAGTTCATGATAAATTTAATAAGTACGGTTAAATCCAAGTCATCTTTTATATATGGGTATTCGCTATGGCGAGGTATATTATAAAAGTCCTTAAACACCTCTTCTGCAAATAATGGATTTTTGGAAATATCTCTTATGCGAGCATATCGGAACAGTCTTTTAATAAGTTTGAATAAAATTTCTAAGGAGGCATACTTCTCATTATCGTAATAATAATCCAGTATCGGCATAATATCCTTTTTGCTTATCTTGTTTATATCTTTGTCGCAAATATCCTTTAAAGCTTTAAAGCTCATATCTCGTCTTTTAGAGGTTGCTAATGCAACATTGCCGTTATGTCTACGAAACTGTCTATAAACGCTTGCCAGAGTATTTTTAGCAGGAGTCAGCTTAGCAGAATTATCTATCATTAAACCTTTAAGAGTTTCTTTGGCTTCACTTAAGCTTATCTCATCTGCATTACCTAAAGACTTAATCAGCTTGCCGCCTATGCAATAGTGATAGTGCCTATGGATTGTTTGCTCTCCCTTTTTAGTAAATGAGCGGTAAAATCTAACTGCTATATGCTCATCTATCATTTCTACCATAGTGTTTTTGCGATGAGGCAGGGAGAAATTTCTGATAACTTTATCGGGGTCTGTTTTAAAAGCCGGATCGTCTTTAATCTTAGAAAAAACCTTCATAACTGCTTGTCCTTTAAAATTTCATATAGTTTCATAGGACAAATTATAAAAGTTTCCAAAGAGTTTAACAAGCTTAAGAGCTACTATACATTTTTTAATATATAGTAGTTTCTCTTAAACTACCTGTATAATCTAGCGTTTTTAGCATTTGAAATTTTTTTGAAAAAATTTGAAAAAGCCGTAAAACAGGGCCTTTAAAAAAATCAAAAAACTAAAAATAGGGGGAAAATTTGATAGATGGTGTCCTGCGTTGGATTCGAACCAACGACCCCCTCATTAAAAGTGAGATGCTCTACCTACTGAGCTAGCAAGACATCGTAAGAAGTGGCGCGACGAATGGGGCTCGAACCCACGACCTCCGCCGTGACAGGGCGGCATTCTAACCAGCTGAACTACCGTCGCACCAAAAATCACACTCGCAACACAAGTGCTAAAGAAGCATGAAATCCAAGGATTTCAAAATGGTGGTCGCTGTAGGGATCGAACCTGCGACATCCACCTTGTAAGGGTGGCGCTCTACCAGCTGAGCTAAGCGACCGTTTGGGTTTAAAAAAGAAATGTAATTATATATCTAATACGATTAATTTTCACTTAAACAATGATGAAAAGACTGAAATTGTGCTATACTTGCGACATAAAATTTTATCAAAGGCTCGGTAAATTTAGATGAAAAAGTTGGTTTTCGCCCTGTTTTTAGCGCTTCAAGCCCCCGCTTACTCGCCGAACGAGATCGTAAACGCCATCGCCGCAGTAGCGCAAAATGAAGGCGTCAAGCCCGAGATCCTCTACACCATCGTCAAAATTGAAAGCGACTTCGAGCCCTACACGATCTCCTTTTTGACAAATAAAGCAAATGCCGATTATTTTGCAGGCCTGCGCAATCAAAATATCCGCATCAAAACGAGCAACTATAGCCTAAATTCCAGCAAATGGGTCGTTACGATAATACCGGCAAACGAAATTTACGCCGTGCAGATCGCCAAGTATCTGTACGAGGACGGCTTTAGCATCGACGTGGGGCTCGGGCAGCTAAACGCCGTAAATTTCAGCCAAAATGAGATCGATTATATATTCAACCCGATGTACAACCTCACCAAATGCGCCAAAATCCTGCGCAAATGCTGGAACGCCAAAAATAAAAATATAAAAGACACGATTGAGTGCTACAACTACGGCATGCGCAAGCGCTACTCAAACCCTTACTACAAGCGCTTTTACGAGCATTACGAGAAATTTTTCGGCAAGCCCTATTAAGAGTTAGTAAAATTTCGCTAAAATCGCGCAAATTTTAAAAAAGGATATTTCATGATACTGATCGCAGGACCCTGCGTGATCGAAAGTCGCGAGCTAATAATGCAAGTCGCGGAAAGTTTGCGCAAATTTAACGAAATGAGCGGGGTGGAATTTTACTTCAAAAGCAGCTTCGATAAAGCCAACCGCACCAGCATCTCAAGCTTCCGCGGCCCGGGGCTGCAGCGCGGCTGCGAAATTTTAGCTGAAGTAAAGGAGAAGTTCGGCTATAAAATTTTAACCGACATCCACGAAAGCTACCAGGCAGAGCCCGCCGCGCGCGTCGCCGACGTACTGCAAATACCAGCGTTTTTGTGCCGCCAAACCGACCTGCTCGTCGCTGCAGCCAGCACGCAAGCGGTAGTAAACATCAAAAAAGGTCAGTTTCTATCGCCGCAGGCGATGAAACACAGCGTCGAAAAGGTGCTGCAAACCCGCGGTGCGCGGGCTTATACCCCGCAAAGCGGCGCGGCATCTAGCGATACAAAGGCCGCTCAAAACAGCGCCTGCTCTAGCGATACCGAAATTTACAGCGCGCAAAGCGATGCTCGAAGCAGTACAGATAGCGGATCTTCGGCATTAGACGCGCAAAATTATTGCGGTGCACGATTGAACGCGCAAAATTCCACCCATGCTTGCGATGCTTCAAACGCCGTAAATTCTACTCAAAGCGCCCCGCAGCCAAGCGACGAAGGGATGCACGATCTGGCGCGCCGCTACGGCGTTTGGCTCACCGAGCGCGGCAGCACCTTCGGCTACGGAAATTTGATCGTCGATATGCGCTCGCTGCCGATTATGCGCGAGTTTGCACCGGTTATTTTTGACGCGACGCACAGCGTGCAGATGCCTAGTATCGGCGCTACGAGCGGCGGCGACTCGCACTTCGTGCCGTACCTTGCACGAGCGGCGGCGGCCGTGGGCGTGGACGGCTTTTTTTACGAGACGCACCCTGATCCCGCTCGCGCACTTTCGGATGGGCCGAATATGCTAAATTTGCAGCAGCTCGAGCGCGTCGTAGCGCAGACGCTCGCGATTCAAAAAGCACTCGGATTTTAGAGTGGGCGGCTGCAAAATTTCAAATTTAGGCTAGCGAGTTTAAATTTTAATTTCGCTTCGCTGCGCACGCTAGCCGATTTTCGTACTTTGCGCTAATAAATTCTATATGCAAGGGCGTGCTTCAAGCGCAGCGAGTTTGCATATCGCGCGCTAAAAATTTCAAATGTATTGCGATAAAATTTAGCGCATTTATAAATTTACTCTGCGAGCTTCACTAAACTTCGGGGGCTTTGATAAAATTTATGCGGCATAGGGCGATCGCCAGGCCGCGAGCGGGGCAATTTCGCTGCGCTAAATTTAAAATTTTAAAAGCCTAGTGCGCAGAATTTAACCATAAATTTTGCGCTGAATTTCGCAGCCGACAAAGTAAAATTTAATCTAAATTTACGCACAAATTCCGATTGCCCAATCCGCATTACACGAGCTGCCGCCGCATAAAATTTAAGTCAAGATTAATGAGGCGGGGATATAATTCAAGCCTAAAATTCTTTTAAAGGATATTTATGGGTTACGTAGAGTCTAACCTTCTAAATAGCGAAAATGTGATTGCTAAAGCCAAAATTCACTGGGCGGTTTTTATCTCCGCTATCGTCATATTGATTCCCGCGATAGTTGGAATCATAAATAAAGACGATAGACTTTCATTCATATGCTTTGGCGGTTTTATAGCGGCGCTAATTCACGGGTTTATTGTTTTAAAAACAAACGAGCTCGCTATCACGAATCAACGTATAATCGGCAAAAAGGGTCTTATTAGCCGTGAAACGGTGGAACTAAAATATGAAAAAATCGAAAGCATTTCCGTAATGCAGAGTATCCTGGGACGAATTTTAAAATTCGGCACCATAGTGGTGCGAGGCACCGGCGGCACCGCGGTTAGCTTCCAATTTATCGCTAATCCTGTAGCGTTTAAAAACAAGGCGATGGAAAAGATCGGCTAGACTCCGTCTTGCATATAAAATTTCAGCCAAATCATAAAATTTTACGTTGCAAATTTTACTCTATGCCGCGCCGGCTTTTAAAATTCCAAGCGATTTATGCTTGCACCGCCGCCGGCATTTTATCTAAAATTTTGTTTTTGTCGCTATAATGCGGCTTCTTGACCTTTTCGTCTAGTGGCTCAGGACGTTGCATTCTCAGTGCGAAAACGCGTGGTTCAAATCCCGCAAGGGTCGCCATTATGGACTTATACAAGCCTCTTGATTTTAAACGATAAATTTATCTATGATTTTATCATGGGCTTTCATACAAGCCGTCCGATTTCAAATAATAGATTTTATCCGCGATTTTATCGATGAAACTTTTATCGTGCGAGACAATGATCTCACTTACGTCAAGCTCCGCTAAAATCCCCGCCACGCGCTCCTGCATCGCTTCATCAAGCGCCGTCGTAGGCTCGTCCAGTAGCAGTATCCTAGGCTCGCACACCAGAGCGCCCGCAAGCGCCACCAGCTTTTTTTCGCCGCCGCTTAGATGAAAGGGCACCCGCTCGCACAGATGCTCGATTCCCAGGCGCCGTAGCGTCTCCAGCGCCTTACGCTCGATCTGCTCTTCGCTTAAAATTTCAAGCTTTTTTAGATGGTCGTTTTCGCTGCCCTGCCTTAAAATTTCCGCCTTACGACCAAAAAATTTAGAAAAAATTCCACGTCTTTTCTCCACATTTCGTGCTCGTTTTAACCGCTCATTTTGCGCACGCAGGCTAAATGCGACGTCCTCAAACACGCTCGCGCACAAGAATTGATCGTCGCTGTTTTGAAACAAAAACCCAATCTCGTGGCGAAATTTTACAAAATCCTCCACACACTCAAGCTTCTCTCCGAAAAGCTCGATCTTGCCCTCGCCCCATTGCCTTAGGCCGCCTAAAATTTGAAGCAGGCTCGTCTTGCCCTGCCCGTTCGCGCCCAAAATCGCCACTTTTTCCTTATGCCCTACGCTCAAATTTACACCGCGAAAAATTTCTCGCTCGCCGTTTTTAGCGCTTAAATCCAGCGCCTTAAGCGAGCAGCTCATAAGATAGCTCCGATTTTAACAGATACGCACGCCAGCACGAACGCCAAAAACGAGGCCTCCGAGACGCTCAAGCCCTCGCGACATTCGTAAAATAGCCTACCGCAAAACCCTCGCGCGCTCATCACCAGGCTTAAATTTCTTGCTTGCTCAAGCGCCGAAATCGCTAAAATCCCAACTAAATTTGCATAAATTTTATAGGTGAAAATTCCGCTCGTCCCTACAAATCCGCGCATCCGCAAAAGTGCTTGCAGCCTCGCTAGATCAGAGCGTAAAAAATTTACGAATCGCCCGCAGCAATACACCAAAGAGCTTAGCTTTTCGCCGAGCCCGAGCCCGTAAAATCCGCGCGCGAAAAAATATTCATCCTTGCCGTAAAATAGCAAAATCGCAAACGCCATTATCAAATTCGCGCGCAAAAATATCACACCCGCAAGCTCGTAGTTGCCGACTATGGCGGGGCTTAACGCGCTTAAAATAGCAAAGATATTTAATACTGCAAGCCTTGTGCAGACCGCACGCGCAATCGAAATTTTAAGCGCAAAAAGAAGTAGCGGCGGGGCAAAAAACGCTGCGTAAAGCTGTCCGCTAAGTCCGACGCCGAAGCTGAAGATGAAAAACGCGAGCAGTGATACGGCGGGGCTCATTTGCGCGCTCTTTTCGCTAGCCACATTAAGCCAAAAAAGCCGAAAATCAAGGCCAAACAAAGCGCGATTTTAGGCGCCTCGGCGGACTGGCTTTGAAACGCCAGGCTCCTAATATCGCCCTTAGGGCTTTCTTTTGGCAAGATGCTTCGCGAGGCGGAATTTTCCAAAGGCTCGGAAGTGCTTGAAATTTTATTTTCAGGCGTACTAGCTTTCGGCACGATATTTTCGGACGCGCTGTCTTCGGACGCGGAATTTTTAGCGGCGTTCAAATTTTGCGGCATAGGATTTTCAGAAACGTCAGAATTTTGTGGCGTGGAATTTTCAGGATCACCGGAATCCTGCGGTGTAAAGTCCTCGGCGCTAAATTCCATCTGTGCACCGTGCCCTGCACCTCCGTAAATTTGAATAGTAAAATTTTTAGCGGGTATTCGTATGCTCGCAAGTCCCTCTTTATCGGTCTTAGTGCGCAAAATTTCGCGCCCGTCCGCACTGATTAAAACTTCGCACTCCATGCAGGGAGAATTTTTATAAAAATAGCTATAAATCGCCACTCTATCGCCCTCTTGCGTCGCGAAAAGATGAAGCGCATGCGAAAATGCAAAAGAGCTCAAAACCGCTAAGAAAAATAGTGCTCTCATCGCCTTTGTCCGCCGTAAAATTTCGCAATAAAGCTAAGCGCAAAAAGGGTGATGATCCCTTCCAAAACAGCTAGAATTGCGCCTTCGAGCGAGATGAGCGTCGCGATAGCAAAAAACTCCCGCCCGCTGATGAAAAGCACGAGATCAAGAAGCAGCATCGAGCAGACGATCGGCACGAAACCCGCTAAAAACAGATAAATTTTTTGCGTGCGCACTTTTAGCTCTTGCGCTTTTGCGGCGGCGGCAAAGAGCCCGCCCAAAACCGCTGGAAAGCCGATGACTGTGGTATTTACGCCTAGCACGCTAAGCCCTCCGAAGCCGAAAAACACCCCTTGCAAAAACAGCGCAACGAAAATCGCCAAGATCGCGCGTGAGCCCAAAAACGCGCCCACGAGCCCGCTTAGCATCAGGTGCATGGAGCTGACGCCCACGGGCAGGTGCACGAAAGAGGCGACGAAAAATAGCGCGCTAAAACATGCGATCCTAGGGATTTCAGACTGCCTTACGCGCCATAAAATCGCCGCTACCGCAGGCGTCGTAACCGCCCAGCCGGCAAGCAGCACGGGCGCGCTCAAAACTCCTTCGCTAATGTGCACGGCTCGCCTCCTTTAAATCGCTCCCGTTTTTTAGACGCGCAAAAACGCGGGAGCTAGTTAAATTTAAGGCATTTGTGACCTTTGCGATAATTGCCTTGATTGCTACAGGTTTTTCCTTTGCAGCTTTAGTCGCGGCAAAATTTGCGGCTGTAAAACTCGCGGCTTGCGTCCTATCTGCGGCGGCTGTCAGCGCAAGACTCGGAACGGTCTCGGAGCTGCTTGCGGAACCAGTAAATTTGATAAATTTTACAGCTCGCATGGCGCAAAAATTTTCGTTTGCTACATTTGCAGGAGCGGCAAATGGATTTCGCGACGCAAAATTTGAGGCTCCGAGCGATCTTGGTGCGATGCTTATGCGGTAAAACAGAGCTTGCGAAATTTTAAAAGTCGGAGTTTGCAAAATTTCAAAAAACGAAATTTTGCGCGTGGGTATTTTACGCTCATAAAACCACGGATATGAAATTTTACGCAGCAGAGCTTCGTTACTTAAAATTTTACACGGCGGAATTTTGCCATTTAAAATTTTAACTGCAGAATTCGATGGAAATTTTACGTCGCCAAGCAAAACGCGCGAAAATAAAATTTCAAAGCTCCGCTCAAGCGTAAATTTAAATTTATCCGCAGCGACGCAAATTTCGCCCAAAAAAAGAGATCTCACCGAGCCGCTCCCCTACTTTTTCAACTCGTCTGCTTTGATCCAAAGCACGGCTCCCAGCTCATTTACGGGCTGCTCGCTTCCTTTGGCGGCTTCCTCCTCGCTAAGAGCCGCAAAGCCCCACCAGCCGGCAACCGGCATTACGAAGCTAAACTCGCCCGCGCCGTTGGTTTTAACGACCTGTGTGACATGCGCCTCGCTAGGGGCTTTGTAGCCCTTATCGTTATATAGCTCGATCTCCACGTCCGCGCCCGGAACGGGCTTTCCGTGCAGTAAAAAAACTCCGCTAAATATCTCTCCCGCATACAGCGCATAAGGCCGCACTAGCGGCACGATCTCCGCCTCTAGCCCGAGCGGCTTATCCCAGCCTTCGCCCGCGCCGTAAGCATCGACGTAGGTTTTGGTGATATGGCGGATCATCTTGCGCTCAGCCGGCTCGGCATAGGGTTTCGGATCGAAATAAAACGCCAAAAGCGATGGCTTGTCAGCTTTAAATTCCGCCGTGAAATAGGAATTTTCACTCTTTTTCTGCTCTTTTAGGCTGCCTAGGAGCGATTTTTTCTCACCATCAATAAAAACGCCAAATTCTGCGGGCTTTTGTAGATTCATAGACTCCTGCAAAAACGGATGGGAGAATTCCAAATTTAGCTTCACGATAGCGTCTTTTTGATCCTCTACGACATTTTTATCCGTCGTAAGAACGCCGAAATGTGCGAACGCAAGGCTCGCCGCGAAAATTCCTAAAAAAGCAAATTTTGCCTTCATGTAATACCTTTCATAATAAAATATTACGGAATTGTATCACTTTTTTTCATCCGTATTGCTTAAATGTGGGTTTATTTTGAGTATTTAAAGCAAACTTTGGTTAAAATGTCGCAATTTAAATTACCAAAAAGAGGCAGAAAATGATAAATTTAAAACTTATCGAGACGAATTTCGACGAATTTAATAAAAAACTTATCGCCAAAAAAGTCCCGCCGCAGACCCTACAAACGCTGCTAGATGCCTACAACGAGCTAAAATCTAAAAAGAGCGATCTTGAAAACCTTCAAGCCGTACAAAACGCAAAGAGCAAGGAGCTCGGCCTCGCCGCGCGCGAGGGTAAGGACGTAGGCGCGCTAAAATCGCAGCTTGAGGAAAACAAGCAAAAGATCCAAAGCCTAAGCGAGCTCGTAAACGAGCGCGAGCAGAGCCTAGAAGCGATCGCCGCGTGCGTGCCGAATATCATCGACGACGACGTGCCGATCGGTGCGGACGAGAACGAAAACGTCTGTATCAAAAAGGTCCTGCAGCCGCGCACGTTCGACTTCGCGCCCAAGCAGCACTTCGAGCTCGGCGAGGCGCTGGGATGGCTTGATTTCGAGCGCAGCGTCAAACTCAGCGGCAGCCGCTTCACCGCGATCCGAGGTCTTGGCGCAAAACTGAATATGGCTCTCATCAATTACATGATCGAATTTAACAACTCGCGCGGCTTCGAGCTCGTAAATATGCCGTTTTTGGTACGCGATCAGATCCTCTACGGCACGGGTCAGCTGCCTAAATTTAAAGACGATCTTTACCGCGTTGACGACGAGGAGCAAAACCTCTACCTCATCCCTACGAGCGAGGTTACGGCGACGAATCTCTTTAACGATGAAATTTTACGCAGCGAGGAGCTGCCGATCAAGCTCACCAGCTACAGCCACTGCTTTCGCAAGGAAGCGGGCTCGGCGGGGCGCGATACGCGCGGCATGATCCGCCAACACCAGTTCGAAAAGGTCGAACTCGTCGCCATCACGCGCCCAGAGGATAGCGCAAAGATGCTTGAGGAGATGATTTCATGCGCGAGCGATCTGCTAGCTAGCCTAGGTCTTCCGCACAGGCATATGCTGCTTTGCAGCGGCGATCTGGGCTTTAGCGCCGCAAAGACCGTGGATTTGGAGGTTTGGCTACCGGGACAGAACCAATACCGAGAGATCAGCTCGATCAGCAACTGCCGCGATTTTCAGGCGCGCAGAGCCAAGATCCGCTTCAAAGACGGCAAGAAAAACAGCCTCGTTCACACGCTAAACGGCTCCTCGCTCGCGGTCGGCCGCACGCTGATCGCGGTGATGGAAAACTACCAGCGCAAGGACGGCAGCATCGAAATTCCGCGCGTTTTAGAAAAATATATGTAGGCGGCCCGTGCGAAAGCTTTGGAAAAACCCAAATTCTAACGCCCGCTTCGCAGCCGCTGGGTCTTGCGCGGTAAAATTTATGGATCGCGGCGTTAAATTTTTTGCGCTGCAAAACGCAGGATTTTTTGCAACAAAATTTGGTAGCACGAAATTTTGCGGCGCAAAACCTGAGGCGCACGATGCCAAGCTTCGCGATTTTAAATTTCGCAATGAAAGGCTTCTTCATGCGCGACAAATTCCACAATCACGGTACTCGCATTTTAAATTTAATGTCGAGAAATTTAATGGTGCAAATTTTGCGACCTGCGGAACAGAATTTTTAGGGGCAACCTTTCGCGGCACGGAATTCTGCAAGTCTAAATTTAGGGAGCGCAGCGTCAAATTTTACAAAGCAGAATTGCGCGAGACCGATTTTTTAGCTCGCACCGCAAAATTTTATGCGGCTAAATTTCACGGCGCGAAATTTAGCGAGATGAGGTCCCGGACGCCAAATTTAGAGCTTAAAATGAAATTTGACGCAGCGAAATTCGGCGGGGTAAAATTCCACGGCGGCGCGCTTTTCAAATTTGTCGCCGCAAAAGGGCTACAGCGCGATTCTAGCCTTTGCGCCGCGCCCTTTAAATTTACCGCGCCGCAAAATGCGGGATCTTTTGAAACAAAATTTAGCGAAGCAGGATTTTGCGACATGAAATTTCATAAAGCAAGATTGTGCCGCGCAAAATTTTATGCCGCAGAATTTGCGGCGAAGGATGAGAAGCTTTACGGCGCAAAACGGCACGGAGCGGACGCGTGAAGATCGCGCTTTTCGGCGGCAGTTTCGATCCGCCGCACGCAGGACACGAAGCCGCGGTAAGGGCGATTTTATCAAGCCTAAAGCCCGATTTGCTGGTCATAATGCCGTCATTTCTAAACCCGTTTAAAAAGAGCTTTTCGGCGCCGCCGCAGCTGCGGCTTAGATGGTGCCGTGCGCTGTGGAGCGACGCCCCGCACGTGGAGGTGAGCGATTATGAAATTTCGCAAAACCACTCGGTACCCACGATACAAAGCGTGAAATTTCTGCTCGAAAAATACGGCGGAAACGGCAAAATCGCGGCGGAGACGGCAGCCGCGGCAAGCGAAACCCCGACAGCCGTAACGGATAGGGCTTTATCTAACGGCGCAAATATCGCGAGAGAAATTTGCGCCGATACTCATATTTCGGGCAGCGCGGGCAAAATTTTACCCGGCAAGGCAGATATGGTTTTGCCGTGCGGCATAGCTAAAATTTCAAGCGACGATGCCTGCACCGCCGTTAATACGGATAGAGTAAGTATCTCTGCCAACGCAAAAAACGAAGCTCTGCAGGGCGGAATGGCGGATCAAATTTTGGTTGGTAGCAAAAGCGAAATGGACGGAATTTCGCAAAGCAAGGCGGGTGAGATTTCGGCCGACGGTAGAAATAAGGCGGGTAGCGCAAACGATGTGAGCAAAATTTTAAATGCCATTGCGGACAAAATTCCAAGCACAAGCGAAATTTCAAGCGGCAATGCGAATTGCATGGCTGACGCAGGCGGCGCAAATTTCGTGGGTAGCGCAAATAGTGCAGGTGACACAGGCGGCGCAGATGACGCGAGCGATGTGAGCGATGTGAGCGATGTGAGCGATGTGAGCAGTACAGATGAAGCAAGCAAAGCAAATAGTGCAAGCGGCACGGATACAGTCTCAAAGCTCTACATCATCGTGGGCGCCGACAACCTAGCCGAGCTTCATAAATGGCGCGATTTTGGCGAGCTGCAGAAAATGGCGGAGTTTGTCGTGCTTACGCGGCCCGGCTACGAGATCCCGCGGCAGTGGACGGGTCTAAAGCGGATCGAGATTGCCGTAGATGCGAGCTCAAGCGGTTTTAGGCGAGATTTCAAAGGCGAAATCCCGCCCAAGATCGCAGCAGAGGTCATAAAATTTTATAAAAGGAAAGATATGCAAGATCCAAAGCAAAGGGCGGAAAAGATCGCCGAAATTTTAAACGAAAAGAAAGCCGAAGACGTCCAGATCATCGATATGGAGGGGCGCGAATATATTGCGAAATTCGTAGTTATCGCCACTATGCTGACCGCCCGCCACGCAGCCTCGCTCATCGAGGAGCTAAAAAGCGTGCTCAAGCCGCTTGGGGAGGAGTTTTTGGCTATCGAAAGCGGCGATGAGTGGAGCGTCGTCGATCTCGGCGACATCATAGTCCATCTCATCAGCGAGACTTACCGCGCCAAATACAATATCGAGGACTTCCTCGACAAGCTCAAAAAAGAGCAATTTTAAGGAGGGAGCGTGCCGAGACAGACCTGGAGCAGCAAGCTCACATATATTTTAACCGTCGCGGGCGCCACGATCGGCTTTGGTTGTACGTGGAGGTTTCCGTATTTAGTCGGCGAAAATGGTGGTGGCGCCTATGTGCTCATATTTTGCATCGCGATGATCGTGCTTGGAATCCCGATGATCTTGGTAGAAAACGTCATCGGACGCCGCGCGCTAAGAAACTGCGTCGATGCCTTTGCAGCGCCTAAAAAGGACGGCTCACGCATAAAGCCCGTATGGAAGATCGTAGGCATCATGGGCGTAATCGGCGCGTTTGGAATTTTGGCCTACTATATGGTCCTTGGCGGCTGGGTGCTAACCTACATCGTAAACATCGTAAGCGGTAACTTCGACCTCTCCGCGCGGATCACAGACCCCGCATTCACGCAGAAATTCTACGCAGATCACATCGAAAATAACCCGCTCGGCGTCGGAGCTTACACGATCGTTTTCATAGCGATCAACTGGTACATTTTGAAAAACGGCATCATCGAGGGGATCGAAAAATTCGTAAAATTTCTAATGCCCGCGCTATTTTTGTGCTTCATCGCGGTGATCCTTACAAATTTAACGCTAGAAGGCGCAAAGGAGGGCGTGAAATTTTATCTCGGCGTTGATTTTGCAAAGATCACGCCTAAGCTTTTGATCGACGTTTTGGGACAGGTCTTTTTCGCGCTCTCGCTCGGATTCGGCGTGATGATCACGCTGTCTAGCTTCCTTAATAAAGACGAGAAGCTGATGCAAACGGCCACCATCACCGCGGTCGTAAACACGCTCATCGCCGTGCTTGCGGGCTTTATGATCTTCCCATCGCTCTTTAGCGCGGGGCTTGAGCCGAGCAGCGGCTCGTCGCTGGTTTTTAAGAGCCTGCCGATCGCGTTTTCGCACATGCCGTTCGGCAACGCCGTCGCGGTGGTCTTTCTCTCGATTTTGCTCATCGCCGCGCTTACGACGTCGATCACGATCTATCAGGTCATCATAAATTTCGTCGAGGAGCGCTTCGGCTTTTCAACGCTAAAGGCGGTAAATTTAACGCTCGGCAGCGTCTTCGTGCTCGGCAACCTGCCCTGCATACTCTCAAGCAGCGTGCTTGCGGACGTTAAAATTCTGGGGCGCTCGGTTTTTGACGCCTTCGACTTCGTAAGCGCAAACGTATTTTTCGTGCTAACGGCGCTGCTGTGCTGCATCTACGTGGGCTGGGTGCTGAAAAAGGACGCGATCTACGAGCTCACCAACGAAGGCGATTTGAGCGCGAGGCTCGCGGGAGTTTGGTTTTTGTACGTCAAATTTATCCTGCCGCTTATCATCGCGGTGATCTTCGGATACGGGATTTTCGGCTAAATTTAAAACCGCGAGAGTTTTAAATTTTAAATTTACCCGCGGCTGGTGCGGCGGAATTTTAAATTTTCATTCGCTCTGTTACACCACACACTGCGGCGTGGGTTTTTACGCGGTGCGGCACATTGTATTGAAACTTGCGGCACGGCGGTCTTGCGACTAGGTGCGAGACACCGCACCGCAGTTATAATATAAATTCAGCGCAGGCGTAGCCTGCCCCTTGTAAAGCGTCGTCGGGGGTTAGGTGGGGTTTGGGACGGGAAGGGGAGCGATCTCGCAATCCAAGCCCCCTTCCCGCCCCAAGAAAAGCTTGGGGGCGGCGCGGCGGAATTTTAAAATTTTATTCGCCTCAGCGCAGCGCGTTAAATTTTAGAATTTTAAAATCTATCGCAGCGGCGCCGTATCGCGAGAGATAAAATTTAAAATTTAGCCGCAATTTAGGGGTTTGCAATGCTTCTATTTTTTCTTACGATCTTTCCGATATCGCTGATGCCGGGCATCAACATGACCTACGCGCTAAATCTCGGCATCGCGCGCGGCTATCTTAAGGCGCTGCCCGCGCTACTCGCGCAGGTGCTGGGCGTCACGCTCGTGGCGCTTGCGTGTATATTCGGCGTCGCGGGCATTCTGCTTGCGCACCCTGCGGCGCTTAGCGCGATTAAAATTTTAGGCGGCGCGTATATTTTTTATCTGGGCGTCGCGACCTTTTTAGCGCGCGGAAATTTTAAGCTGCAAAAACAAAAGCGCAGCGAAAATATCTTCCTACAAGGCTTCGTAGTCGCAGTCTCAAACCCCAAGGCGTGGATATTTTTCACCGCACTCTTTCCGCCGTTTTTGGACGCGGACAACCTTTTCGGCGCGCGCACCTTCGCCCTCGTCGCTACGCTGTGCGTAAGCGAAAGTATCTGCCTTAGCATCTACGCGCTGGGCGGAGCTGTGCTAAAAAATCTTCTGAAAACCCATTTGAAATACCTCGAAATTTTCTGCTCGGTACTGATGTGTGCGATCGGGCTGTGGATGATTTTGGGCTAAAATTTTGATTAAATTTAGCGCCCGAGCTTTGATGAAATTTTTAAATTTAAAAGATAGATTGAAAAGTGGTATTGCTGCGGCTAAATTCCGAGAATAAATCCCGAAATTTAGCCGTTAGCTTTGAGTTAAAATTTTAAGCGATCGATCGCGTACGCTAAACGTCGCGGCAATTATCGTCCGCAACGAACCTACAGCGCGTTTAGGCGGTTTTGGCTTTGTGTAGCATCGCCTCGCCGCGTGCGCTTAAATTTTAAAATTTAATCTCTGCCGTGAAGCTCGCCCATATAAAATTTCACAGAGCCGAGACCCTCTTTTTTAGCCCATTCGTAGGCGCTTGAGACGAACTCCCAGTTGATGCCCTCGTAGAATTTTTCCAGATATTTCGGGCGCGCGTTGTGCTCATCTATGTAATACGCGTGCTCCCAAACGTCCACGACTAGAAGCGGCACGAGCCCCTCGGTCACCGGCGTGGCGGCATTTTGGGTCGCTTTGATGCAAAGCTTGCCTGATTTCGGATCGTAAGCGAGCCACACCCAGCCCGAGCCGAAATGCGCCGTAGCAGCAGCCAAAAACTCGCTTTTAAAATCCGCGAAATTTTCCGCCAGCGCCGATTTTAGCTCCACAGACGGCTCGCTAGGCTTTGCGATGCAATCCCAGTAAAAATCGTGGTTGTAAACCTGCGCGGCATTATTAAAAAGCCCGTCGCTAGCAGCCGTTACGATCTCGTAAAGCCCCTTGCCCGCAAACTCGCCCGATTCGGTAAGTTTATTCAAATTTGCCACATAGGTCGCGTGGTGCTTGCCGTGGTGATAATCACAGGTTTCTTTGCTTACGACCGCGTTGTGCGCCGCATCGAACGGCAACTCTCTAAGTTTAAACATCTTTCTCTCCTTGAAATGAATTTTGAAGCGATTATAGCCTAAAATTTCTAAACGAATAATAAAATTTATTATTTAGGATTAATTTTAAGACGAATTTCAATCTAAGCCATCTTAATCGCACTTTAAATTTAAAATTTAGGCGGTTTGTTAACGCCAAAGCTTTGCTTTCATCCTCATCGGAGCGCTTTTTATGTGCGACCGGACGTACGGGCTTAAGCGCGCTGCCGGTGCGCACGAGCGGCTATTTACCGTCATCTGCGCGATTGTGAGCTTTTTATATCTATGCTTGCTTTTAATACATAGCGCGGTGCTCGCATACGTCCTAGACACGGGGCTCGGCGCGCTTTTTATCGTCTTTCTTGAAACTGCTATCGCGCTAAAAGAGGACTTGGAGATTAGCCTGCTTCGCATATTTTTTATATTCACGCTAAGCTTATGCACAGGTATCGGCACGATCGGCGCCGTGATGCTGGGCGTATTCATCCACCGCGAGAAAATTTCTGCGCGCAAAGCGCCTGTTATTTCTCATAATTTCAAGCGCCGCGATGCTGAAATTAATTTAGAATTTTGGCGAATTTAGCTAAGCTTAGCGCTAAATTTAACGCAAAGGAAAACCATGAAAATCATCGAAGGCTCGCTTGCTCTTAAGGGCAGCGAAAAGATCCTAATCATCAACGCCCGCTTCAACCACATCATCACCGATCGCCTAGTCGAGGGGGCGCACGATGCGTTTTTGCGCCACGGCGGCAAGGAGGAAAATTTAAGCCTGATGCTGGTGCCGGGCGCTTTTGAGATCCCGCTCGCGCTTGAAAAGGCGCTAGCTTCCAAGCTCTACGACGCCGTCGTCTGCCTAGGTGCGGTGATCCGCGGCTCTACTCCGCATTTTGACTACGTAAGCGCCGAGGTAAGCAAAGGTATCGCAAATACCATGCTAAAATACGGCGCTCCCGTGACTTTCGGTGTGCTGACTACCGATAATATCGAGCAAGCGATCGAGCGAGCAGGCTCAAAGGCCGGTAACAAGGGCTTTGAGGCGATGAGCGGCGCGATCGAGCTTCTAAGTCTATTTCGCAACATAAAGGCGTAAAATGGCCACCAGACACCAAGCCAGGCTCGCTGCGATCTCGCTGCTTTACTCTAAAGATATGAACGGCGGCAGCGAGGACTTTGCGGACGAATATCTGGAAGAAAAGCGCATTCGCAACGAGCAGCGCAACTGGACTCTGGCGCTTCTGCACGGCGCTAGCGAAAATCTTGCCGCGGTCGATGCACTGATAGATGAAAATTTAAAGGAATTCAAGCTCGCCGAAATTTCGGCTCTGGAGCGCGCGATACTGCGGCTTGGGGCGTACGAGTTGCGCTTTACGGACACGGACGCGGGCATCGTCATAAACGAAGCGATCAACTCCGCCAAGGAGCTTGGCATCTCGCCAAGATTTATAAACGGCGTGCTGGACGCGCTAAAAGATAGCCCCGTAAACATCGCGGCGGATAAAATTTCCAAGCCGAATACGGCAGCAAGCGTAAATTCCGAGCTATCCTCGACGGCAAGCGAAAATTCCAAGCCCGCTGCGGTGAGAAATTCCGCTGTTTCAGATACGAACGATGCGGCGAAAAATTTCATCCCTACAGCTTCAGACGGCGAGACGGAAAATTTTACTAAGGCAAAGAGGAGCGGCACGCTGAAAAATTCTACGGCGAGCAGAAGTAGACCGTCTAAAAAGCCCGCTAATTTGAAAACTCGCAGCGCGTCCGCAAAAAAATCCGAATCCACCGCGAGCAAAAAATTTAAAACGGAGAGAAATTTCAAGACCGGAGATAAATTTAAGACGGAGAAAACGGGCAAAAATTTCAAAACGGGCGAGCGAGGCAAAAATTTTAAGGCAGGCGAACGAGGCAAAGACGCCGCGCCAAAAAAAGAGGGCGCGGATAGAAATTTCAGAGTCGGCAAAAGCGCTGCACCAAAAAAGGGCACTTCTGGTAAAAATACTACGCCGAAAAGTAGCGCTGGGCGCAAAAGCTCTATCGCGCCGAAAAAATCTGCGGACGGCAGAGGCACCGTCTCAAAAAGACCTACGGACGGCAGAGGCGCTCTCTCGAAAAGACCCGTTGGCAACAAAGGCGCAGTACGCGGCAAGGATAAACGGTGAAGCTCTGCGTCGCGCTTGATCTGGGCTCAAAGCAGCAGTGCTTACAGCTAGCGGAGGGGCTTGCGGACTTTTCGGATAAAATTTGGCTAAAAGTGGGCTTGCGAGCCTATCTGCGCGACGGTGCGGGATTCGTTGAGGAGCTAAAAAAACTCGGAAATTTTAAAATTTTCCTCGATCTAAAGCTCTACGACATCCCAAACACGATGGCCGACGCCACCGAGGAGATCGCTAAACTCGGCGTTGATATGATAAACGTGCACGCAAGCAGCGGCAAACGCGCGATGGCTACGATTATGGAGCGACTGGACAAGCTCGGTTCGCGCCCGCTAGTGATCGCGGTTTCGGCGCTAACTAGCTTTGATCAGGCGGAATTTAGCGCGGTTTACGAGCAAAATTTAAGCGACGCGGTGCGTAAATTTAGCGTGATGAGCTATGAAGCGGGGCTTGACGGCATGGTCTGCTCGGCGTTCGAGAGCCGCCTAATCAAGGACGCCACGAGCGCAAATTTTATCACGCTTTGCCCGGGCGTAAGGCCGTTTGGCGAGAGCGTGACAGATCAAAAGCGAGTGGCGGATCTAGGCGTCGCGCACGAAGCGGGGGCTGATTTTATAGTAGTCGGTCGCCCGATCTATCAGGCACAAAACCCGCGCGAAATTTGCGAGCGGATTTTGGATCAAATTTAGCGCCAAAGCTTGCGTAAAAATTAGTCTCAAATTATTTTAGTCCAGTTTTCTGAGTGTGAGAATTTTAATTAAATCATCGCGCGAGTGCGGCTTGAGCGGCGAGCCGACAAGGCGGCGAGATAAAATTTGGCAAGCTTCGTAGCGCACAAATGAAATTTAAAATTTCATTTAAAGCGGCGAGTTTGGCGGAGCTTAAACGAAAATTGAGGTAAATTTGAGCGATTTTAAGAAAATCCCCTATGTCGGCGAGGCGACCGAATCAGATCTGTTGGCGCTAGGCTACGAGGGCATCGCTTCGTTAAAGGGCGCGGATCCAGACGAGATGTATGGGCGTACAAAGGCGCTCGGGCGCGGCAGATGCATCCTCTACGTTTACTGAGGCCAGCTACTACGCCAGCACGCCCCGTCCCGACAAAGCCAAGCTGAAATGGTGGCTTTGGAAGGATTAAATTTTCAAATTTGACCCGCGCAAGTCGTTTAAATTTGAGCGGATTTACTAACGACCGATAAGGCTGTATTTGCAGCACAAAACGGCGCCTCGCGGAAGTACAAGCTAGCAAGCGCATGAACGGGCGCAAATTTTAAGCGCGAGCTTTACGAACACAATGCGATAAAGCGGCGCAAAGAGCGTAAATTTAACGGGCGTGGCGTAGCGGCTAGCGCAAAGTACAAACATAGCCGCAATATGAAATTTTGATTTTATTCACAGGCACGCTTTGCGATGAAGCAGCCTGCACGAAATATAAAATCGCTCCGATTTCTGGCAAGCGCGCGCCAAGCCGTATACGCGCCATAAATATAAAAGCGGCGACAGTCGGCGTCTTTAGGCGCACACGGCGCGGCCTTTCACGACGGCGAGCGGTGGTGGCCGATATTCAATAATCGCACTATGGAGAAAATGAAATAGGCGGCGCGAGTTTTGCTTTTTATGGTAAATTTTACGAACGCGGCGCAGATTATCGCGCGAGTTTTACGAGCACAATACAATAGAGTGGCGCAGAGTGTAAATTTAACGGGCGCCGTATGATGGAGCGCCGCAAAGCGAAAGGACGGTAAGGATGAAATTTTTTGCTACTTTGATTTTGTGCGCGAGCGCGCTTTTGGGCGAGACGATCAGCGCGAAATATGAGATTTCGTTCGGTGTTTTCGGCGCGGTCGGCAGCGCAAACACGCGGCTCGTGCGGCAGGGCGATCGCTACGAGATCGTCATGGATGCCGTTGCGCAGGGCGTCGCGGGCAGCTTAAGCGGACAAAGGCGCGAGAGCTTCCGCTCAAAGGGGCGCGTCGTGGCGGGGCTTTTGATGCCCGATCTCTACGTCCACGAGGTCTCGCGCAAAAAGGGCAAAACGACGAAAAACGAGCGCAAAACCTACGCCTTCGACTATGCGCGCAAAACGATAAAATTTCAAAAGTTCAAGGGCACGGGCGGCGAGCTACAGCTCGTAAGCGATGAAATTTTGCCCTATTTTGCGACGAACGACCTGCTGAGTTTGTTTTTCAATTTCTCTAAAATCCCGCACTCGGGCGATAAATTTTTCGTCCGAGCCGCGGGCGCAAAAAGCGCCGACGGAAGGATCGACATCGAAAGGCCGCGCGGAAGCGCCGCTGCAAATATCGCGAGCGAGCTTGGCGTCGCGCCGCCTAGCGATGCGGATGCAAACTCCAGCGCAACGGCAAGCGCAAGCTCTAGTGGAGCAGATACGAAAACCGGCGCAACGGACGCAAATTTTAAAGGGCGCGGCGCGGGCGCGGATAAGCAGGCTGCGGCGATTTACGTGGTTTTCATAAACCAGCCGATATTTTCGAGCAGCCGAGGCGAGCTGCACCTGAGTCTAAACGAGCGCGGTTACGCCGATCGCGCCGTTTTGAAGGACGTGCTGCTCTTCGGCGACATCCGCGCGCGGCTCGTGGAATGAGACTTCGTAAATTCGAAAAATGCCTGAGTTAAAAATTTTTAACTCTTAAAAGATAATTTGGCGCGTCTAGATCTTTATTAAATTTTAGTTTCATATATTTTTTAAGCTCGTTATATTCTTTATTAGTGGGGATAAATATAAAAAATTTATTGTAAAGCGCGTCTATAATTAAAGCATCGACAAACCTACATGAAAATAAGCCGCCCTTAAACAGATGAAAAATCATTTGCGGTATGAAAAGAAAGATAACCGCTCCCATGCAGCAAAATAACATTATAAAAACTATCATAGAATCATCAAATATCGCACCATAAATATAAGCGATTACGTATATGGCAAGGCAGGTTTTTCCTATGATTCTTTCCGTTTCCGTATATTTTCGTGTCTCGCTTTCATAAACAAGTGCGAAAGTTTTTTTAAAATATAAAATATCATCAAATTTCATTACGAGCTGCTCGCCTGATTTTATACATTTTATGCTTGAGTTTAAAAATATAAATTTCCTTCCGTAATGCTGCGAAAAACCCTTAAGAGCCCTAGCAACCAAAGGTCCAGTAAGCAGAATATTCGCAACTTTTCTATCATAGGGAATATTAAATACTAAATTTATAAACATAGCAAAACAAAGCAACGCTACTATAGCTATAATATTTACGATCGGCATATAGTCTTTTATGATTATCGGCTCTTTGTCGTAATCACGAGTTTTAGCGCCCCGCGATGAAATACCGCCCGGGTTTAAATTTTGAAATTTTGCCTCATCTTTTGAGTTTAAATTCATGTCGTTTAAATTTCTATCTCGGAAATTTGCGCCGCAAAGATAATCGGGTTGCAATTTGGGGTCTGTTTGATCAAAATTCGTATTTTTAAAGTTTTTGCTACTCAAATTTGCATCGTTTGAATTTAATGATCTGCGATCCGCCGTATCGCTGAAATCCGTATCGTCAAAGATGTCAGCGTTAGCGCCTTTTCGCAGCTTTTGTTTTAAATTTCGGCGCTGTTCGTTTAGAAGCTTTTTAGATTCCTCAAGCCGCACTTTATCCAAAAAATATCCTTAAGCTTAAATCGCTTGTATTTTATAACTTTGGGCTTAAATCGCAATAAATCGCGCCCATTTCGTGAGCTTTTGATTTTATTTAAAATGTGTTTTGCATCGCGCCGCATGCGCGAAATGACGGCAGCAAGGCGCGCGGCAACGGAAACAAACTGCGTTTTTGGATCGATTTATTTCTTAAATTTTCTTATGAAATCGCTCGCGCCCCGCACTGCCATCGCTGAGCTCATAACGGCGATCCTATCGGCTCCCGCGCTTAGAACGGAGGCGAAATTTCGCGGCGTTATGCCACCCAGCGCGTAAATTTCGCCGCCATAAAACCCACGCACAGCGCGGATCAAATTTAGCCCCCTCGGCGCTAGCCCCGCCTTGCAATCGGTCGCGAATATGTGGCTTAGGCAGATCGCGTTCGCGCCCAACTCCAGCGCCTCGCGCGCCTCCGCCTCGCTGTGGCAGGAAGCGACCAGTTTTTTGAAATTTGCACGCAAAAACTCCGCGCCGTGCGCCGCGCTAAAGCTCCGCAAAACACCAAGCGGCAGCCATAAATTTCTCACTCCCGCGTTCAGCGCAAAATCCGCGAAATTATGCACAAAGATCGCGGGCAAGCGCCTTGCACTCTCTGCGCTCCGCGCGCCCTTCGTACTCTGCGAGCCTTCCGCCTCTTTCACACTCTGTGAATTTTCTACGCCCTCTATACTTTCCGAGCTTTCCGTATACTGCGCGCTCCGCGAGCTCCCCGCATTTTTTGCACTATGCACATCATTCGCATTTTCTGTACTTTGCGCACCCTGCATACTTTCCGCATTTTCTGTGCCCCATACGCCTTCTGTCGCGGATTTCGTTTCGCATACGACACCGTGAAGCGAAATTTCACCCGGCGCGCTATCATTCTCGCAGTTTGCAGCGCTAGTAAAATTTTCAGACAAAATTTCATCTAAAACACGAGCGGAATTTTTAGACTGTATCTCATCTGTAGCGACACCGTGCCTACAGGCTGTATCCGCGCAAAGCTCGCTCCTGCCGCCGCCCAAATGGAGCTTTTTTAATAAAATTTTGTCCTCGTTGCGCTCGTAGAGCGAAATTTTATCCGCGTAGGCCGCGCTCGCGTTCAATCCGCCTACGAGGGCTTGGACGGCGCAGGCTCGATCGTCGTAAATTTTATGCGGAATCGTGCGCGCGCAAACTTCCTCTGCGAAAATTCCGTCCGAGCGAGCCGTATCCGTGCAAAACCCGTTCTCGCAGGCGCGTAAAATTTTACCAAACAGCGCTGCGTAAGCTTTCTCGCTCAAGTCTTTTTCGCGTACAACGATCTCGCCTACGCCCGTTGCGGCAAAATCCGCTATACGCGCAAGCAGTGCCGTCTCGCCGCCGCAGAGCGCGCGATTTGTGATGATCGTAATGCGCGAAGCAAGCTCAAAATCTAGCATCCGCCCGCTCCTTTAGGTCCAAAATCCGCGAGCGGCACAGCACTGAGGTTTAAAATTTTGCCCGTAGCATTTGGCTTTGAAATTTCACCCGCAGCGCTAAGGTTTAAAATCTCATTCACCAGGATTGAAGCCAAAATCCCTGTCTCCGCGCTAGAGATAAAATTCTTCGCCGCCGCATTGAAAACTAAATCCACAGCCGAGATGGCGGAGCTTAAAATTCTGTCCGTCCAGACAGAGGCTAAAATTTTGTTTGCGCCGCTAGGGTTTAAAGCATCTGCCGAACCATTAGATTTTATCGACTTTGCGTTGCCGCTGCATAAGAACCCAAAGCTCGCGCCGTTTTTAAATTTAAAATTTACGTCACCCGCGGGCTCGAAATTTGCGCTACCTTTAAATTTTAAATCCTCGTATGTGTTCCTAGGCCTCAAATTTACACGCGCATTTTTGAGTCCAGAATTCCTAACGTTCGCTAACGCGGTGCCTAAAATTTTATTATCCGCCATAACGCCATAAATTTTATCGCGGCGTGCAGCACTGCAAAACTCAGCACCATATTTTGCGCTACGAATTTTGCTGCGTCTAGCGGCACCAAATCTGCCCGCAAGTAACGCACCGCAAATCTCGCCTCTTAAAAAGGCATTGCAAATTTTACCCATGCGAGCGCAGAATTTCGCCGCATAAAATTCTAAAAATTTCGCCGCCGAAGCAAGCCTCTCGTGCTGAAGTTTCGCGGCGCAAGCTCGCATATCCGCGCTTTTAGACATAGATATACTCGCTCATTAGCGGCTGCAGTCCGCCTGCGCGGATCGCCTCGCAGACTTCGCTTACGCTGCGCGCGTCGCTGATCTCGAACTGCTCGTCGCCCCTCTGCTCGCTGTGCCCGCCGATACCGACGCTTACGCCTGCCGAAATTTTGCTCGCCGCGATCCTGATCGCATTATCGCGGAAGCCCGCCCTCTCGCGCGTAGAGATCGTGATCTGCGCACTTGGCAGCAGCAGTCGATACGCGCACATGACCTGCAGTAGCTCGCGCTCGCCGACGTCTTTCGGGTTTATTTTGTCGTTGTTGATGATCGGGCGCAGGCGCGGCACCGAAAAGGCAATCTCGGCGCGCGGGTACTTGCGCTGAAGCAGCCACGCGTGCACGCCCGTGGCAAAGGCATCTCGGCGGAAGTCCCCGAGCCCCAAAAGCGCCGCGAAGCCCACGCCGCGCATACCGCCTCTAATCGCGCGCTCTTGGGCTGCGAAACGATACGCAAAAACGCGCTTGTTGCCCGCAAGATGCAGCTGCGCGTAGCGTGCGGGATCGTAGGTTTCTTGAAAGACGGTGACGAAATCGACGCCGCAAGCGTGCAAATAGGCGTAATCAGCGGAATTTATCGGATAAATTTCGACGCCGATCACCTTAAAATACTGCCGCGCGAGCTCGCAGGCGCGCCCGATGTAGCGTACGGGGCTGTTTTTCTCGCTCTCGCCCGTGAGGATCAAAATTTCTTCTAGCCCGCTCGCCGCTATCGCCTCAAACTCCGCCTTTAGCTGCGCTTCATCAAGCCTTGCGCGCGCGATTTTGTTTTTGCAGTTAAAGCCGCAGTAAACACAGAGATTGTCGCAGTAGTTTGAAATGTAAATCGGCGTGAAAACGGCAACGTTGCTGCCGAAATGCGCCGCCTTCTCGCGCGCTGCGGCTTGCGCGATCTGCTCCAAATGCTCGCCTGCGCGCACGCTTAGTAGCGCCGCAAAATCGCGCAGACCTCTGTTTTTCGTGCTGATCGCCCTTTGCACGTCAGCCTCGCTCGCCTCCTCGCAAAAGCCCTCGCGCAGAGCAAGCGTGCGCTCCATCATCTCGCTTCCGATATCCTCCATGCCCGCTAAATAGCCGGTTTTATTCATCTTTTAAATTTTCCTTTTAAATTTTCATTTAAATTTTACGCGGCACGCTTTTGTGCGAAAATTCTTGCCGCGCAAATTTCTCATCATTTGGTCTAAAGGTGCATTTTAGCAGGATTTAGGTAAAAAATTGCAAAACGAGGGGCGCCTATTCGCATTTTAAATTTTAGTGATTATTAAGGGGGGGGGGGTATAATTTTGCGAAATTTCTTAAATCGAGGAGGCGAATAAAATTTTAGCTATGTAAATTGACAATATTTGACTACGAAAAATGAAATAATACGAAAAATTTTAAAGGAGAAAGAATGAAAAAAATCATCTTAGGTTTAGCCCTGTTGGGCTCTTTGGCTTTTAGTGAAACGGAGTTTCAATCGTTAAGAAAACAATTTGAGCAAAAATGTGAAGCGGGCAACCTTGAAGCCTGCGGTTATGCTGGCACCCTTTATAAACACCCAACGGTATTCGGAGCAAACGCATCCGATAAGGATTATAAAAAAGTGCTTTATTTTTACAAAAAAGCTTGTGACGTAAATGATTATATGGCTTGCTCGGATTTGGGAGCAATGTACTTCGACGGCAAAGGGGTAAAAAAAGATTATAAAAAGGCTGTCGAACTATATAATAAAGCTTGCGACGGTAAGTTTGCGGATGGCTGCAACAATTTAGGTTATATGTATGCAAATGGTAAAGGGGTAAAAAGAGATGTAACGCGGGCTATGGGGTATGGTAGAAGAGCCTGCGATGCGGGGAGCTGGGTAGCGTGCGGGAATTTCGCTTCAGTCCTTGAAGCAGGTAGTGACAGAGCAAGAGCGGCGCAATACTATCAAAAAGCCTGCGAAATGGGTAAAAATGACCCAGGGCTATTCGGCTACCTTAAAGACTATTTACAAGAATTCTGCGACAAATACGACATACTAAAATAGCCCGCTTATTAATAAGGCTTCTTTCGATCGGGCTACTTGGCGCGATGAAATTTTAAAATTTCATCGCCGAGCTTGCCGCGCATTGTACCGCTGCCAAATTATACTTTTCGCCACTACACTTTAAGATGCCTAGCGAAGTGCGGAATTTAGGTCGTTCGGCATAGGGCTTAACAAAGCGCGCTAAAATTTAACTCACATGGCGCAAAAACCTTGCGCGATATGTATTTATGGCTCAAGAAAGGCAAATTCGGCGCAAAAAACACGGCTCGCGCAACCAAGCGCGCTTAAAATTTTAACCGCTAGCGCAAAAATCCCGTTAGCGGCGAGCTTGCGCTGGCCGTTTTGCAAACGGCGCCGAGCCCCGCCAGATAGGCATCGCGCCCCGCCTGCACGCCGAGCGCAAACGCCCGAGCCATCAGCGCCAGATCCCCGCTCGTGGCGATTGCCGTATTTACCATCACCGCAGCGCAGCCCATCTGCATCGCCTCGCAGGCCTCACTAGGCGCGCCGAGCCCCGCATCTACGATGATCGGCACGTCGATTTCGCCCAGCAAAATTTCTATCATCCCGCGCATCATCAGCCCGCGATTGGAGCCGATCGGCGCGGCCAGAGGCATCACGGCGGCGGCTCCCGCGCTTACTAGATCGCGCGCGACGCACAGATCGGCGTGCATGTAGGCAAGCGGCACGAAATCCTCGCGCGCTAGGGCCTCGCAGGCTTTGATCGTCTCGGCATTATCGGGCAGAAGGTATTTGCTGTCGCCTATGATCTCTATCTTTACGAAGTCGCCGCAGCCCAGCTCGCGCGCGAGCCGTGCGATCCGCAGCGCCTCCTCGGCATTTCGTGCGCCGCTGGTGTTTGGCAGCAGCGTGACGCCGCGAGGGATGAAATCCAAGATATTGCGACTTTTGCTTTCGTTCACGCGGCGCAGCGCAAGCGTGACGATCTCGCAGCCCGCATGCCGCACGCAGGCGTCGATCATCGCGTGATCGAACTTGCCAGAGCCCATTATCAGGCGCGAGCTAAACTCCTTGCCGCCTAAGATCAGTTTATCGTCCATTCTATCCTCTTTAGTTTAAATTTTCGTTTTATGCGCAGCGCAAATGGCGCATATCGGCGCTCGCAGTGCATTATATACAGCGCGAGATATGCGCGCTTTGCTTGCTTCTATTCGTCGCTTTACCGCTGCACGACGCCGCGCCAGAGCTTTAAAATTTCTCGTCAAATTTTACGCCACGACACAAAATTTTAAAATTTCACGCGCAGACTGTGGCTCGCTTTACTACACGAAATTTTAAATCCTACATTCAAAAGTAGCTTGCTCGCGCCGAATAAATTTTAAAATTTTACTTATCCGCGAGCTGCACACGGCAAATGGTTTAAATTTGCATATCGCGGCTAAATTTACGCGGCGCGCGGTAAAATTTTACACCGCTTTTAAACACGCTGTATACCCGCCGAAACGCTCGCCTGCTTCTCAAAACAATCGCGCGAGGCTTAAATTTGGCGGCAATGCGCAAGGCGCGTAAATTTAGAAATGCAGGCGCGCGATTAGCACCAAGCTAGCTCTCCTCGCCCAAAATCAGTCTAAGTGCGACGTTTGCCTGATGTGCGGCGCAGATCGCCACGCGCGGCGCAAGCAGTCCCACGCCTTGAGCTGCGGCGCTTTTGCAGTCGCCGCAGACGAAGACGTTTTTGCCGAGCCGCGTCGTGCGGATCTCGTTGGCGTCGCCGCTGCCCGCCATGCCGCTAGCGCAGATCAAAAAGCGATCCGTACCGCCGAATGCGCCAAAAATCATCGCTTTCGCCGCCGCGTCGTCGAAGCACTCGCAAATTATACGCTCGTTTTTTAAAATTTCGGCTACGTTTTGCGCGGTAAGTCGCTCGTTTAAGGTTCGCACGCGCACGAACGGGTTTATGCGCGCGATTTTTTCGCGCAGAGCGACCGTCTTAGGCTTATAAAGATCGCCGATCTCGTACTGCTGGCGGTTGAGGTTGGTCGGCTCGACGACGTCGAAGTCGATCAAAAAGAGCTCGCTCACGCCTGCGCGCGCAAGCAGGATCGCGACGTTTGAGCCGAGCCCGCCGAGCCCGCAGATCGCCACGCGCGAGCCTTGTAGCGCCTCGTTTACGGCGGGGGCGTTGCGAGCAAGCATCAGCGCACGAAGCTCCTGCGGCGCCAGCTCCGCACCGCGCGCGAGCAAAAAGAGCTCATCGCCCGCCTTCAGCTCGCAATTCTGCGTGCTCGCATAGCCGTTTATCACGGCGATCTCGCCGCTAAATTTAACCTCGCGCTTCAGCCCCTCAAGATCACTCGCGCCCGTTTCGTAAGCTTTGCCGTTTAATTTTATCTGCATTTTGATCCTAAATTTTATCTTTTTGCCGTCTAAATTTATCGCGCAAATTCCAACTTGCGCGCGGCGTCTCATATCTATGCGAACTGGGTACGCATCTATGCGATATTGCGGCACGGTCGCGATAGAGATCTACGCAGCTAAGACGCACTGCACAAACGCTCGCACGAGTTGCGATGCACGCGGGGCGCACCGAGCGCATCGCTAGTGATTTTAATCCGCAAATTTCATCGTGCTTTTAACGCGTAATCTTTTAGTCTCATGCGCGCATTTCATTCGGCTAATACGGCGCGTCGCACAGTCTCCGTACAGAATGCGCAACGCAAGCCAAATTTAGCGCATTAACTCCCGCTTGTCGGTTAAATTTTAAGTCGCGAAGCGCTAGAGCGATCCGCCAAACTTAAAAGCTACTAAACGCCTAAATAAACCCGCGCTACGGCTAAATTTAAAATTTCAAGCCCGACCGACGAAAAAGCGACACGCAACAGTATGCATCGCAATGTGCATGGCGACAGAAATCTCGGGATAAATTTTAAAAACCGCGCGCGCAAATCCCGCAACTTCGGGATAAATTTTAATGCCCCGCGCTCAAGCTTGCAGCGCCGATGCAGTTTAAAGCCCACGACCGACCGCCGCAGCTGGCGGCGCAAATTAACGTTTCGCAGCCGCAATAAAATTTAAACTCTATCGCCGCAGAGCGAATTTTAAAACTCCTGCGTTAGGCTACCGCGCCTCAATTCGCTTGCAAAATTTAAAAGCTCGCCGCAGGCACCAGGCTACCGCGGCTTCCTCATAAATTTAAAAACCCAAACGCGCTATGTCTCCGCTCTGCCGTACCGTTTAAAATTTTAACGACGCGCGTGCAAATTTTAAGCCCCAGTCGCTGTGTCGCTACGCCGCTTAAAATTTAACGGCCGCCGCGCGGATTAAACCTCAGCCGCTATAATTTTAACATAATTCAAAGCTCCGATCTCAGCCGCCGCCTACGAACTCGACGATTTCATATTTTTTGCCGCTTGAGATCTGCGTGCGCTCCCACGCCTCCTTTTTTAAAATTTCGCCGTCGCGCTCGAGCGCCACTAGGCGCAGATCGTGTCCGCGCGAGCGCAAAAACTCGCTCACGCTCATATCCTGCGCGAGCTGCAGCGACTCGCCGTTTACGCAGATCTCAATCATCGCTCGCTCCCAAGCTCTCGCGATACTCCTCGTAAGTGCCCCTAAAATCGACGATTTCGCCGTCTCCTTTGAGATGCAAAATTCTATTTGCAAACGCGTCGATGAGCTCGCGGTCGTGGCTCACGCAGATCGCGCAGCCCGCGAAGTTATACAGCGCTTCGCCGAGCGCGATGATCGCCTCAAGATCGAGGTGGTTGTTGGGCTCATCTAGCACCAGCAGGTTCGGGCGTTGCAGCATTAGCTTGCTTAGCATCACGCGGTGTTTCTCGCCGCCGCTTAAGCTGCCCACGCTTTTCTCCTGCTCCGCGCCGCTAAAAAGCATGCGCCCAAGGCATTTGCGAATTTCATCCAGATCCCTATTCTGCGGGCTCTGCAAATATTCGTAGAGCTTGAGCTCGCCTGAAATTTTATTATTCGTATCCTGCGCGAAGTACCCAGACTCGATCGTGGCGCCCATGTGAACCTTGCCGCGCTGCGGCGCGAGCTCGCCCATGATGATCTTGCAAAGCGTGCTTTTGCCCACTCCGTTTCGCCCAATGATGCCGATCTTATCGCCGTGAGCGAGCTTGAGGTTAAAATTTTTCAGAATCTGAATCTCGCCGAAGCTCATATCCACGCCGCTTAGCTCTAAAATTTCATTGCCGATCTCGCGCGCGGGCTTGAATAAAATGCTAGGCTCTCTGCGCGAAGAGGTAGCAAGCTCGCTAAGATCGAGCTTGTCGAGCTGTTTTTGACGGCTCGTTGCCTGCTTAGCTTTGCTTGCGTTGGCGCTGAAGCGAGCGATAAATTTTTCAAGCTCAGCCTTTTCTTTGAGCTTTTTTTCGCGCTCAAACTGCGTCTGTTTGGCGATAAGATTGGACGCGATAAACCAGTCGTCGTAATTACCGCTAAATTCGCGCACTCGCCTAAAATCAACGTCGAGGATGTCCGTGCAGACGCGGTTTAAAAAGTGGCGGTCGTGGCTGATGACTACGAGCGTGCCCGCGTGGCGATTTAGCTCAAACTCGAGCCACGAAATGGCGTCGATATCGAGGTTATTGGTCGGCTCGTCCAAAAACAGCACGTCGGGGCGCGGGAAGAGCACCTGCGCGAGAAGGACCTTAAATTTATCGCTCGTCTCGATCTCGCTCATCTTTTTATCAAAGTCGCCCAGCCCCAGCGAACTTAAAATTTTCTCGATCCGCGTTTCGTACTCGTAAGCGGGATCTTCCTCGGCGCAGATCATCTCAAGTTCGCCGAGGCGCTCGTTTATCTCGTCGTTAAACTCGCCCGCTTCGTAAAGCCGCGTCTTTTCGCGCACGGCATCATAGAGGCGCTTGTTGCCGTAGAGCACGGCGTCTTTGACGCTGAAGCTTTCAAAGGCGAATTGATCCTGCCCCAAAACGCCGATTTTAAGCCCGCTTTGTATTAAAATTTCGCCGCTGCTTGCTTCGATCTGTCCGCTTAAAATTTTAAGTAGTGTCGATTTGCCCGCGCCATTTGCGCCGATGAGGCCATAGCGCCTGCCCTTATCGAGGCTTAAATTTACGTTTTCAAAAAGCAGCTGTTTGCCAAAGCGCATCGTTAGATCTTTGATTTCAACCATATTTTTCCTTTTAAATTTCTCTTTGCGTTGCTTGCGCGCGGACTTTTGCCGGATTTTGCGCGCAAATTTCATCTCGCGGTTTATTGCATCTTTTACGCCGCGGCGAACCGCGATAAATTTCTCCTATTGTAGCCTAAAATTCTGAAATTTCGCCGAAAGCGCGCGGGCGGGTGCGATTAAATTTAGACCGCCAAAGTTTAGCCGCTGTAATCGCTGTCGCGAGTGATGATGAGCGTGTAGTTCGGATACGCGGCGCGCACCTGTTTACAGACCGCACGAAACGTCGCCTCCATATCGGGCGCTGCGAAATCGACGATAACATCGAAGCTGATCGAGCGCTTTTCCTCGTCGAGATAAAATCCATGTATCTGCGAGACGAACTCGTGCGAAAACGCCATCTGCTTGATATGCTCGTAGATCTCGGCGGCGCGCGGATCGTTCCTGTTAAACGCGTAAATTCCTACGGTGTCTAAGATGATATTAAATTTCGCAAAAACGGCGTTTTGGATGCGGCGCGTAAGAGCGTCGATCTGCGCCGCGGTCGTATCACTTGCGACCTCGATATGCACTGAACCTACCATTTTATCGGGTCCGTAGTCATGAAACATCAGATCGTATGCACCGATGACGCCCTCAAAGCCGCGCACGACGTCGTAAATTTCATTTGTAAGCTCCAAGCTCGGACGCGAGCCCAAAAGCTTGCTGATCGTATCGCGCAGAATTTCATACGCCGTTTTGATCAAAAGCGTCGAAATTATCGCGCCCAGATACGCCTCCAAGCTCAGCCCGAAAATAAGCGAAATCAAAGCCGCTACGAGGGTGGCTAGCGATACGAGCGCGTCGTATTTGGCGTCCACGCCGCTAGCGATGAGCGAGTCCGAGTTCACGCGCTCGCCCGTCTTTTGTGTGTAAAGCCCTAGGCTAAATTTTGCCGCGACGGCTACGGCAATGATTACGAGCGAAACCGCATTATAATTCGCCGCTTGCGGATGAATGATCTTTTTGATCGATTCGACGAGCGAGACGCCGCCGGTGTAGAGAATGATGACGGCGATTACGATCGCGCTTAGATACTCGATCCTGCCGTGTCCGAAGGGGTGTGCGCGATCGGGCTGCTTGCTAGCAAGGTGTACGCCCACGATCGTAATTACGGATGAAAGCGCGTCGCTTAGGTTATTTACGGCATCAAGCACGATCGCGATCGAGCCAGAAATCAGCCCCACGACGCCCTTAAATGCCGCTAAAATTACATTTGAAACGATACCGATCGCACCGGTGCGAATGATGATTTTATCCCTGCTATACGCCGCTTGAGGCACTTCCATTATCTCTCCTTTGAAATTTTACTCTAAGCCGCAATCGCTGCGCGTGTAGGTCAGATCGGCGATTTTTTCGCCACTTTGCAGAAATTGTCGCACGCCTATGCGTTTTAGACCGCCCGCTTTCATCGTCGCGCAAACGTCCTTTTGCCTATCGGCGCGCAAAACTCTCTCAAAATTTTGCTTTATTTTAGGATCTACTTTATCCCAAATTATGTTTTTTAGGGTCATGGAAACTATAAATTTATCGCCTTCGCACGTAGCCGCGCCCAACTTTATATCTTCAGTCTCTGGGTGACTGTGCCCATTTACAGCGTCCGCCAAAAATTTGCAGCGCTGTGCATCGGTATCGGCATCTCCCGCAAGCGCTGCGCTACAGATAAATACGCCAAACAGGGCGAATATAAATTTTTTCATTTTAACCTCCTAATTTTATTTGAAATCTATCATATTAAAATTTTAAATTCAATCTATTTTTAAAATTTAAGAACCCTCTGCGCGGCAAAAATCCGCTAGCCGCCAAAATTACTTACGTTAAAATAGCGGCGTAAATTCCATAAATCACCGCTAGAAATTTTCTAAATCGCGGCAAAAATTCTTTAAATTCCGCGTAAATTCTATGAGCGGAAATTTTTGTGATGATCACATGCTATCGCTCGAAGCACGTATAGCGAGGTCATCCAAATCTTTTTTAACTCGCCGTTTAAGTTATAGATTTAACGCAGTTTAAAAAAAGCTCCAGCCAATCCGCGCCCGCCGTTTAAATTTATAAATTTAATGCAGTTCCGCGTTGAGTTTGATCGCACGCTTGCTAACGCTTGCCGTAATCTGCCCGCTTTGACTATTTTGACGGAAGTGCAGTCCGCTAAGCCCGGCAAGCTCAAGCCCTTTATAAATTTCACGATCGAACGCAAAGCCTGGATTTAGCGCTGCTAGCGCCTCGCGATCCTTTTGCGCGATAAAAACCTTCGTGCCCTCAAGTACCGCGATGCTGGCATCCACGATGCAGCGATCGCCGAGCGGAATACCCGTTACGGAGTTTGCGCCCAGCAAGCAGTGCTTGCCGATGCTCACAGCATTGCCGTTGGTGCCGCTTAGCACGCCCAAAATCGACGCGCCGCCGCCTATGTCGCTGCCCTCGCCCACGACGACCGAGCTGCTGACGCGCCCCTCGATCATAACGCTGCCGGTCGTGCCTGCGTTGAAATTCACATACGCAGCACCCGGCATCACGGTCGTACCCGCGGCGATATGCGCACCCAAACGCACTTTCGCATCGTCTAAAATCCGAACATTTTGCGGCGGTACGACGTGACTTAGATAGCGCGGAAATTTATCGACGCTGATTATGCGTGGATAGCGGCCTTGCATTTTTAAATGGATTTCGTTTTCACGCAGCCACCAAAGCTCGATCGGGCGGGCGTTTTCATCCCATGCGACGTTCGGAAGCACGCTAAATGCGCCATCTAGATTGAGCGTGCGCGGCTCGCAGAGATTTAGCGAAAGCGCGTAAAGCTTGAGATAGGCGCTCTCGACGCTTTTTGGCGCGGCATCCTCAAAGATAAAACTAGCGCAAAAGCTCGCGTGCTCGTCCGATTTCATCGCCTCTTTAACCGCAAGCAGCACCTGTAGATTTTTGTGCGCGCCCTCTTTGGCGTCTGGCTGTAGAAATTTTAAAGCCTCGATCGCCTTTTTTAGGGCTTTGTGCGTTAGCGGAAGGACGCACTCACTACCGCTAAAATCCACGACCTCGCCGCATTCGGTTAGAGCATGGATTAGCGCTGCTGCGCTTACTAGCCCATCTTTAAAATTTACGTGCGCGTAATTCACGCTTAAGCTTTTATGCCCTTCCGCACGCCCCTTAAACACGCGCCCGACCGCCCACATGATCGGATCGCGATAGCCCTTTTTGGCGCGAACTTTATCTGCAAAAGCTCTCAGCTCGCTTAGGCATTTAATCTCTTTCATATTTAATCCTTAATCGCAAAATTGCGCGGGAGTATAGCTAAATTTAATTTAAAAGGGGATTTGAAAATGCACATGAATGGAATTTAAAAGCAAAAACACGCGCTTTTAAATTCTTGATTATTTTGTTTTATATTGCTTGGCTTCTTGTAGTTTTATTTCGGAACACTTGCTTTAGTATTTTTTTTAACTTTGGTAATAATGCTAACGTCCTCGCTAGGAACTTTCTTTTTTATAGTTTTAATGCAAGAATCGCCGACATCGCCGCAATTACTAACCGTACGGTCAAATTTCACATAAGCATATTTGCCATCGTCAAAAATCAGTTCGCCGTTAATGGATTCATTTTTATCTTTTAGATAAATTTCAACATGATCGGAAGCTAAGCTTATAGACTTTAAAGCCTTTTTAAAAATATTCCCAAGCAATTCAGGATATAGAATTGCGGATAAAAATAATATATAAAATATACCAATAAATATCACGCTAAACGCTGCAAACCATCTTTTGATATCAATAGCTACATACGAAATTATGACTATTGAAATTTCAAAAATAGGAAAAATGGAAATAAATAAAAAGTTAAAATCTATCAAAATGGTATTATTATACAACTTATGACAATATGCCAAAAATGCAAAAGCCATAATAGCTATTGTTATGTTTGCAATGATGCAGACATTATATAAAAGGCAATACCAATTTTTTTGATTTCTGGTCGGTATAATTATTTGATCTTTAATTATTTGAATTGTTTCAGTTCTTTGATGGGTTATACGTAAATATGCACCAAGAATATAAAATCCATGTATTATTAACAATATTAACACAAAAAATATACCCATAAGCAAGAAAATCCACATAAAATTTATACTAAAAATTTCGTAACTAAAAAAGCCGTTAGCTCTCATATAGGTTACGTTAAATATGAAGCCTGCAAGAGGGATACATGCTAGCGAAGAAATCAAATTGAAAGTTGGTGAAATTTTACCTAAAATTTCATTTAATTTATCAGAAAATTTTCCTGACATCTTTTTCTCCCATAAAATACAAATCAATTAAGTTATAAAATTTTAATTATCTTTCAAACACTCATAAATTTCATCCTACCTAAACACATCATCCATCGGTGTGCTTTCGCATTTCTTGCGGTCAGCTTCTACAGAGAGCAGGCGAGCTTTGCTTTCGTCTAAAATTTTTGGAGTAATAACAAGCCCCGGTAGGTCTAAGGAATTTACGGCGTGCTTGCCAGCAAATGCCCCCAGGCCTCTGCCGAATATCCCGTTTACGCGCCCGTTCATATCATAAATCTCGCTGCCGTCGCAGTGAAAGACATTGCCCGAGATGCACTCGCATTTAAGCCCATCCGCAGCCTCTGTGTATCTATAATCCTCGACGTAAAGCGCACCGCTTACGCCACGGACACTACTTATGGGGTTGTAAATTAACACGGCTAGAATTTCATTCTTTTGCGGATTTGAGATCTCCCACTCCACGGCGCGATATGAGCTAAGCAGTAGCACGATAGGCTTTGCAGATTTGGCTAAATTTAGCTTGACGCGATTATTCATCTGCGCGCTTTCGTAGATCGCGCCCAGCCACAGATCGTAGTCCTTATCCGCAGGGATCTTAGCCACGGCATCCTTTTGACGATAAAAGGGCTCTACGTCTTTAAAATCCACGAAAAGCTCGCTGGAATGCGCGTCATTTAAAAACCACGCTTCGATCTTGTGCTTGCCCTTGCTAAATTTATACGTAAGCGGGCGCTTTTGATTGCTCGAAGTCCCACCCAGCACGTCCGAGCCATCCACAGCGATTACCAGCGTGGACCAGCCGTAATCTCCTAGCACCATCTTTTCGACATCTGCGTCGAAATTAAACTCACCGACCCAATACGCCATAAGATTTGGAGATGGAATTTCATGGAAAGAATTTCCTTCGTAATTGACGCTGATGCGATCGACGTTTTCAGAGAAAATCACCTTCTTAGGCTCATCTTTATTCAGATAAAACGCCAAAAACTTATCCTGCGGGATCTGCGCGTCCGCGGTAATCTCTTTCGCCCATTTTTGCATATTGCTCTCTTGCGCGAACGCCGCAAATGCAAGCACCAAAATAATCAAAAACCTCATTACCGACCTTTCTTATTTCGTATAAAAGTAAAATTCCTAAACCTAAAAGCCCTAGGCTTAGGGATTTTGCCGCCTTGGCTCCACAGCCTATACGAATAAATTCCAGCTGTTTAAATTTCAGCTGCGCGAGAAATTTCCTTGCCGCGACCGCTACGGATAAAATTCCATCCTAAATAAGCTTTGCGGAAGCTTTCGCAGATAAACTCCACCGCCATGAAACCCGGCAAAATAAAATTTAAACCAGCGCAATGCTGCGGCTACCACTAAAAAGCTAGGCGCGATAAATTTCAAACCTAAAATTCATATTAAAGCCCCATCTTAAAATTTTAAAACAAAGTTTTAGCGATAAAATTTCACATTTTAAAATTCCGCGGCAAAGCTTTATGCTTAAAATTTTACATTTAAAACTCCAAAGCGAAGTTCTACGGCAAATTTTACCTCTCTGAATTGTCCGTTTGGAATTTAACTTCCACCGCAAAATTTCACGCTTAGAATTTTATCTAAAATCTCACGCAACGAAGCTTGGGTAAAATTCTAGCTCGGAATTTAATGCTACAACCTCTACACGAAATTCTATACACAAAAATTTTATAGCAAAATTTTAACGCAGAATTCTGAGCTATAAAATTCGGCGCAAAATCCCAAGCCGCGAAACCCGCGTGAAATTTTGCCCGCGAAATTTACGGGCAAAATTCTATGACGGATTGCATATCGGAATTTTGCGAGCATTATAAAATTTACAGCGAAATTAGGCGTGAAATTTCGAACTATGAAATTCCACGTTGAATTTCAATCTGCAAAATTCAAGAGAAATTCCACGCAAAATTTGACGCCGCGCCCGCTAAAGTCCTAATTCGAGCAGGCGCTCTTGCCGTCCATCACCGGCTGGATTGCGGAGTTATCCGCCAGCTCCTCGCGATCGATCTTCTCGATCTTCTCCCACAGCTTGCGCGCGGCCTCTTCGTAGCGCTTCGCACTTAAAGAATCCGGCGCGTAGAAGCTTACCGGCTTGCCGCTGTCGCCGCCCTCGCGGATAGCGATCTCGATCGGAATCTCGCCGATTACTTCGGTATTGTATCGCTGCGCCAGCTTTTGCGCGCCGCCGCGACCGAAGATATCGTACTCCTTGCCGTTATCGGGGCAGATAAAGCCGCTCATATTCTCGATAAGGCCTGCGATCGGGATGTGGAGCTTTTCAAACATATCAAGCCCGCGCGCGCTGTCGTCCAGCGCGACCGTCTGCGGCGTCGTAACGCACACGCCCGCCGTCACCGGCACGCTCTGAGCGAGCGTAAGCTGCGCGTCGCCCGTACCCGGAGGCATATCCAAAAACAATACGTCCAGATCACTCCACGCCACGTCTTTTAGCAGCTGCTCGATCGCCTTCATTATCATCGAGCCGCGCCAGATGAGGCTCGCGCCCTCCTCCATCAGCACGCCCATGCTCATCATCTCCACGCCGTGGCTTAAGATCGGCTTTAGCTTCTGCCCAACGACGCTTGCTTGCGTTTTATCTTCGCCCATCATTCGCGGCAAATTCGGCCCGTAAATATCGGCATCCAAAATCCCCACCCTCTTGCCTAGCTTTGCCGTGCTGATGGCTAAATTTAGCGTCGTCGTGCTCTTGCCTACGCCGCCCTTGCCGCTGCTGATCATCACGAAATGCTTGATCTGCGGCGCGATATTTTTGCCGCTGCGAGAGTTGCTCTTTTCCTCGGCGATCTTGGGCTGTTTGATTAAAATTTCTACGTCCGCGCCGAGCGCCTTTTGCACCGCCGATCTGAGCTCTGCTGCGATCTCCGGCTTGGCGCTGGGGATTTCGATCCCTACGAAAATTCTATCGCCGATCTCGACCTCTTTTACAAATCCAAAATCCACGATGCTTTTAGAAAAGCCTGGATAGATCACGCTCTTAAGCAAATTTAAGACTTCGTCTTTACTCATTCTTTCTCCTTATTTTCGGTTAAATTTCTACTGATTTTATATGCGCAAAATTTCGGTCCGCACATCGAGCAAAACTCCGCGCCCTTGTAAATTTCATCGCCCAGGCTCTCATCATGCAGCTCGCGCGCATGCGCAGGATCGAAGCTAAGCTCAAACTGCCTGTTCCAATCAAAACCATACCTCGCATCGCTCATCGCGTGATCGCGCTCTATCGCGCCCGCTTTGCCTAGCGCGACGTCCGCGGCGTGAGCGGCGATTTTATGCGCGATGATGCCCTCTCTGACGTCGCTTGCATTGGGAAGCCCCAGATGCTCCTTGGGCGTTACGTAGCAGAGCATGCTGGCACCGCAATACGCAGCCATCGTCCCGCCGATAGCCGAGCTGATATGATCATAGCCCGCACCGATATCGGTGGGAAGCGGCCCCAGCACGTAAAACGGCGCGTCGCGGCAGATCTTGCGCTCTAGCTGCATATTTAGCTCAATCTCGTTAAACGGAATGTGTCCCGGACCCTCGATCATCACCTGCACGTTTTTTTCATTCGCGCGCAGGGCTAGCTCGCCTAAAATTTCAAGCTCGCTAAGCTGCGCCCTATCGGTCGCATCGTATAAGCAACCCGGGCGCAAGCCGTCTCCCAGAGATAGCGATACGTCGTAGGCGGCGCAGATATCGCAAATTTCATCAAACGCTTCGTAGAAGGGGTTTTGCTTATGAAATTTCATCATCCACGACGCTATCAGCGAGCCGCCCCTGCTTACGATGCCCATCTTGCGACGGGACAGCAGCGGCATAAACTCGAGCTTAAGGCCCGCATGGATCGTGAAATAATCCACTCCCTGCCGCGCTTGCTTCTCGATCGTGCTAAGAATAGCGCTCGTTTTTAAATTTTTGATATCGCCCAGCTCATGGACCATCTGATAGATCGGCACCGTGCCTATGGGTACAGGCGAGCGCTCGATTATGGCAGCGCGGATCTCATCCAAATCGCCGCCCGTGCTTAGATCCATCACCGTATCGGTGCCGTACTTTAAGCACGCTTCAAGCTTTTCCAGCTCGCCCTCAATATCGCTCGTCGTGCCCGAAGAGCCGATGTTTGCGTTGATCTTGCACCGCAGCGCGCGTCCGATGCCGATGGGCTTTAAACTTTTGTGATTAACGTTTGCGGGGATGATCGCTCTTCCTTGCGCGATAAGATCACACAAGGCCCGCACGTCCATGCGCTCGCTTTGCGCGACCTCTCTCATCTGCGGCGTCACTTCGCCTCTTTTTGCAAAATAGATCTGCGTTACGCAGCTTTCGGTCATTTTCGCCTCGCTTCTTAAAAATGCGCGTATAATATAACAAATTTCATTAATCCTTACTTTTCTTTTGCCATTTATTTTCGTAACGTAAGCTGAAATTTCGCGCCGCGCCGCGTAAATTTACGCTTAAGCTTAAGATATTTCAGCGCGCAAGCCGCGATTAATTTTGCTTTCATTTTTAATACGTATAATTTCGTAACAAAATTTCAAGGATAAAATTTGAAAGATATATCGCTGATTTTGCTCGCCGCGGGCGATTCAAGCAGGTTTGAGCTGAGCGTCAAAAAGCAGTGGCTGCGCGTGGGCGAGCTGCCGCTTTGGCAATACGTCGCGCAGAGCATTGCGCGGGCGCACCCATTTAAAAAGATCGTAATCGCCGTGAACGAGGAGGACGTGAGCTATTGCGAGCGCCTCTATGCGTGCAGCTCGGCTTCGGCGCGCGGCAAAAGCGCGGAGTACGACACGAGCGAGTATAAATTTCAAAGAAAGCAGGGCAGGATCGAATGCGGCGCAGATGATCTAAACGACGCAAGCAAGCCGCGGGGCGCGGAAAATTTTAAAGCTCAAGTCGAATGCGACGCAGATGAATGCGGCTCTGCAAATTTAAAATTTCACTTCGCCCCAGGTGGCGCAAATCGCCAAAGCTCGCTAAAAAACGCGCTGCGGCTCGTAGAGAGCGAGCTCGTGCTCGTAAGCGACGTGGCCCGCGCGCAAATTTCGCCCGAGCTGATCTCCTCACTGATACAAAATTTAGGCAGTGCGGACTGTATCAGCCCATATCTTGGCGTAAATGATACGACCTATCTCGGCGAGCGCATTGTGGAGCGAGAGGAGCTACGCCTCATCCAAACGCCACAGCTTTCGCGCACGGCGCTACTTAAAAAGGCGCTTGAGGGAAGCGAAATTTTTACCGACGATAGCGCGGCAGTCGGTAGCGCGGGCGGGCGGTTGGAATTTATAAAAGGCGAAGCGGGCGCGCTTAAGATCACGCGCGTAAGCGATCTAGCGGCGTTAAATTTAAAACCCTGCTCGCGTGATATCTTCTGCGGTACGGGTTACGACGTGCATGCGCTTGAAAAAGGCGCGGGCATCGTGCTCGGCGGCGTGAAAATTCCGTGTGAGTTCGCGCTGATCGCGCACAGCGACGGCGACGTAGCGATCCACGCCCTAATCGACGCTATTTGCGGTGCAGCGATGCTGGGCGACATCGGCGAGCTCTTCCCAGACAGCGACGTCAAATTTAAAGGCGCGGACAGCAAGGAGCTGTTACAAAAGGTAATGCGGCGCGTCAGAGGCTACGGCTATGAACTCGTAAATGCCGATATTACGATCATCGCGCAACGCCCGAAGATCGGCGCTTACAAAGCGCAGATGCAGGAGGTTTTAAGCGAAATTTTAAACTGCGCGCGCGTCAATGTCAAAGCGACCACGACCGAAGGGCTGGGATTTACGGGCAGAAGCGAAGGCATCGCCGCGCAGGCTGCGGTAAGCTTGAAATTTTACAACTGGCAAAAGCACGCAGCAAAGGTGCGGGGCGCATGAAAATTTTAATAATCGAAAGCGAAAGCTATCTTGCTCAAAGTATCGCAAACAAGCTGGGCGCGCTGGGGCATGAATGCACTAACGTGGCGAGTTTGGCGGCCGCAGCGGGCCTTGCAGAGGAGTTTGAGGCAGTACTGCTCTCTACGAGCTGGAGCGGCGCGAGTTTTTATCCGCTGATCGAGAAATTTAGGCGCTCGATCATAATTTTAATGGTCGCTTACGTCGATAGCGAAACAGTGCTAAGCCCCGTAAAAGCGGGCGCTACGGATTATATCCAAAAGCCATTTATGATAGAGGAGCTCATCAAAAAGATCGAGCACTACGCGCAGTTTCGCTCGCTAAAATCACAAAACGAAGCCTACGAAGCGTTGCTTAAAGAGATCTCTCTTTCGTGCGAAATACCGCCCGCGCGTTTAGCGCAGATAAAATTTCCGCTTCTTTTGCGCGGCGATGCGGCAGCGCGAGCTGCGGCGGTATTTAAGATCGCGCTTGCGCTAAAATCGCGCCTTAAAATTTTATCCGCACAAGACCCTGAGCCGCTAGAACGCGGCGCGGAGATTTTTTACGCACCAGATTTTGATAGCCTAAGCGGCGCACAGAAGGAAAAATTTATAAGCAAAACCAAATCCATGCGCCTAATTGCCGGATCCATCGGCGCGCAAAAGGGCTTTAACGACGAAATTACGCTTGGCAACAGCAAAGAACGCAGTGAAATTTTAAGCATCGAAGAATACGTAAAGCTCACGATCGTAGCGCACCAAGACGAGTATTTCGACTCCGATCTGGCGGCGGCACTTGGGATTTCTCGAAAATCGCTTTGGGAGAAAAGGAAAAAATATGGCATCGCAAGAAAAAAATAGCCACGCGCATCCGGTACGGATCGCAGGCGAGATAGAAATTTCGCACGATGCGGACGATTTGCACGAAATAAAACCGCTTGAAAGTGAAGGAATTTTAAGCGGCACAAAAACTCTAAACGCCGCAAGAGCTTCGAGTGACGCGGCGCAGAATTTAGAAGCGAAGCAAAATTTAAAAGCATCACGGAACTCAAAAGCAAAGCGTGATTTAAAAACGATGCGGAATTTAAAAATGTCAAAAGCTAGTAATGCCAGAAAAGACGAGGCGCGAGCTAAGGGCGCGGCAAGAAATTTAAAAGCAGAGCAAGCCGGAAGCGAGGGCAAAGGCGCAAATAATAGCGCAACGCAAATCCGCAAGATAGTGATCTCGCGCTCCGACCTAAACGTCTTGAGCCTACTCGCAAACGGCGCTTTCGGCAAGAGCTGCGAGCTACTGCGCCCAAGCAAGCTAAGCGTATGCGGCATAAATTTCGTTTTTTCCTGCGCGGACGCAAAAAAGGGCGATATTTTGGAGCTTTATCTCCGAAAGGACGGCATAGCCGAATGCGCCAAAAATTCGCTTAGCGGCGAAAGTGGTGCGTATTTGCTAGCTAAAGAATCGCGCAACTTGCAGGATGGAGTTTCTGCCGCGGCGCAAAACGAGCAGAGCTTTGCGAAAAGCGGCACGGATTTCGCGCGCACTGCAAGTGCGCAAAGCGCTATAAACGCCACAAGCGAGGGCTTAGACCATATAGAAAGTCTTGCTGCGTGCTATGATCAAACTTTTACTTGCAGCGCAGATACAAAATCTGCGAAAAACGCCACTTTGAATTCGGCGAAAAGCTCCAGTGTAAATTCTGCGGCAAATTCCGCGCGGAGCATTGCCGAAAATTCTGCGATAAATCGCGTTTGTAGCGCAGATGCAAAATCCGTAGCAAATTCAGCGGGAAATTTTATCTCAAATTCCACCGAAAATTTCATCAAAAATTCCGCTGCAAATCCCACCTATTGCGAGCTTGTAGCGCGCATAGAAATTAGCGACGTTTATGCTCCAAGCGCAAGCGAGATCGCAGGCTCGGTGTTTCAAAACGCGTACGCAGAGCAAACTGCGGTGCAAGGGCGCATCACGCTGCTAAAAAATGAGCTTGCAGAGCAAATCGCGCGCATAAAAAAAGTCGCAAGCTCGCTTGCTGCGCCTAAAATTTCAGCGTTTTTTACTTGCGCTGATCCGATCCACCGCGTGCATGAGCGGCTGATTAGGCATATGATCGATAAGGCGGATTTCGTGGTGATTTTTTTAACCGGCACGAGCAGCGCGGATGCCCTGCCCTACGAACTACGCAAAAAAACGCTAAGCTATTTGCTGCAAAATTTTTTGGTCGCACAACGCGCCATGATGATCGATCTGGGCTCGCTTGCGATTTTTGACGACAAGCCCGCCCTGCAATGCGCGATCGCAAAAAATTTAGGTATAAACAAAATAATTTTTGGGCAAAATCACGCAAATATGGAGCTATTTTTCGAAGGCGGCGGCGTGCATTCGGTGCTGGACGAGTATCAAAAGCGCGGCGAAATAGAGATTTTGCTGATGCCAGAATACGTCTATTGCGAGAAGTGCAAGGTGCTCGTAAGCACCAAAAACTGCCCTCACGGCGCTCATCATCACGTGCATTACCGCACTCAAAATCTCAAAGCTCTGCTGCGCGCGGGGATTTTGCCGCCCGCGATTTTTATGCGTAAAGAGATCTCGGCGATGATTTTAAGCGAGCTTTTTCCCGCGCGGTTTTCAGATCTACAAAAGCTCTACGACGAGCTTTTTCCAAATAGCGGGATCTTGCAGAGCCACGGCGAGAGCGAGTTTTACGAGCAGCTGATGCAGCTGTACCAAACCAGCGCGCTAAAGACGTAGCTCTCGAGGGCGCAACGCAAAAATGACGAGGAATTCGCGGCATCTAGGCAGAAGGTAAAATTTCGCGGCGTTAGAATTTACGGCGGCTAGACGTAAAGTAAAATTTCATAGTGCGGAAAGAAAGGACTGTGTGGAATTTTATAGCATAAAGAGCGGCGAATGCAGATTTGGCGTAAAATTTTGTGGCGCAACGAAGCTAAATTTTTAAAGCATTAGTGGTGCGATAAAAGAGGTTTTAAATCTTAAAGACGCGGGTACGTAGCAAATTTATAACGACGCAATAAATTCGTGCGGCGAAGCGGATTTAAAATTTTAAGGTGCGGCATATGCGTAAATTAGCAGTGTAGCGGATCTAAATTTTAAGCTTTCGACGAGCAAGTTTAAATTTAGCCAGATGCTCGCAGTAAGTCGCAGTGCATAAATTTGGGCGAGGCGCAACGACTGCTCGCTCGCGCAAAATGCCGTGCGTTTGCGGACGGGTTTGAAATCTCCACGCAGGCGAGCAAAATTTTAAAATTTTAAAATTCATACGTTAGTGAGCGAAATTTTTGTGACGAGCGGGTAGAACTGATTTTGTGCGGGTGGGCAAATTAATTTTACATGCACGAACGAAATTTAAAATTTTCGCACGCGAGCAGATGCCCTAATTAAAATAAGCGGTAAAATTTTAAAAAGCAAAATTTAAAAGGACAATTATGGATAAAATTTTCGTTACATTTTTCGGCGCGGGGCTGCTAAAGCCCGCGCCCGGCACCTGGGGCAGCATCGCAGGCTGGATAGCGGGGCTGGCGGTCTTGATGCTAGCGGGCGAGGTGACGCTGTTTTTGTGCGCCGGCCTCGTCTTTTTCGTCTCGCTTAAGATCGTAGGCGATTACGAGAAGCGGACCTGCTCGCACGATAACAGCGAGATCGTCATCGACGAAGTCGTGGGGGTGTGGATCGCGATGTGCGTCGCCGCGCCCGCGGGCGAGATCTTTTCGCTGCCGCTGCGGGAGCTGATCGCGGGCTTTGAGAGCAGCAGGATATCGATCGTCGCGATGATTTTGGCGCTGCTGTTTTTCAGGGCGTTTGACATCTGCAAGCCCTCGATCATCGGACGCGTGGATCGCGACGTACCAGGCGGGCTCGGCGTGATGCTAGATGACGTGCTGGCGGGCTTTTTCGCAGGACTTGGAGTTTTGATAGTTATCTCTTTGGGGGTCAAGCTCGGCGCCGCAGGATTGATTTTTTAAGCTTTTTTTTGGGGGGATCGCAGCAAACACAGCACGTTTGCGGACGCTGCACGGTTGTCTGGAACATAGCGCATTTATCGGATACGGCGCGTTTAGTGGCAGCGCAAAAATTCCGCCGCTTAAAATTTTGTGCGGCTAAATTTTAAAACAAAGCGCTAGACGCAGCTCGCGCGTAAAATTTTAAAAATTTATCGCTAATCGCAGGCAGTCTAGCAGGGTGTGCTATTAAATTTTTGGCAATATTTATGGTTTTTCTTGTAGCATTGCCGCAAAATGCGGGTATCGACGCAAAAAATTTAAAGGAACGAAAAATGCAAAAGAGCGCGATTGAGATACGTGGCGTTCCCGCCGCCGTTTGGGGGAGCTGCTCGAAAAAGGTTTATATCTACGCTCACGGGCAATGCGGAAGCAAGGAGGATGCGGAGCTTTTGGCTTCCGTTGTTTGCGAGCAAGGCTGGCAGGTTATTAGCTTTGATCTGCCCGGGCACGGACAGAGGCGACACGAGCCCACTTCTTGCGATCCGCAGCGCGCTATTTTGGAATTTCGTGAAATTTTATCGTATGCAAAGAAGCGCTGGGACGAGGTCGCGCTGTTTGCCGTTAGCCTAGGGGCATGGCTCGGCCTGCAAAGCTTCCGCGACGAAAAGCTTAGCGACTGCCTCTTCCTCTCGCCGATACTTGATATGAAATACGTTATTTCAAATATTATGCGTAAGGCTGGCGTCAGCGAGGAGCGATTAAAGCAAGAGCGGATGATTTTGACCCCTGTCTGGCAACCGCTTTTTTGGGAATATTGGAGTTTTGTTTTGAACAATCCGATCACTAAGTGGGAAACGCCCAGTAGAATTCTATATGCAGAAAACGACGATATGACGCCTCTTTGTATCGTTAGAAATTTTGCGCAGAAGTTCGACTGCGACTTAAGCGTTATGAAAAACGGCGAGCATTGGTTCCATACGCCGCAGCAGCTAGATTATTTACGCAGTTGGATTAAATCGGCAATTGAGAATCTCTGATAAAAATTATATGAAAATTTTAAAACTCACGCCCAAGCCCGCGCCGATAAAATTCCGCGCGTTTTCGGGGTACAAATTTCATAAATTTAAGATGATCTTGATATTTTGCTTTAATACGCTTGTTTTATAAGGCGCTTTTCGCAGATCCAGCCACAGCTCACATCGCCGCGCAATGCGAGGGGCATAGCTTCAAAGCACCCATCTCATAAATTTAACCGCAATGGCATAAATCACGACCGCTATAAATTATAAACTAAAATATGATTAAAATTTTAGCCGATAAGCTGTCAATATAAATGCAAAAATGCCGATTTTAAAGCTAAATTTTAAAAAAATACCTATAAAGATGAATTCTTGAGACTTAGCATGTTTTTGACACGAGGTGCGAGCCGACGTACGGCTACGCACTTCACTAGTACTATCGCGCTTATGCTGCACGGATGCTTTACGAATCCATAGCAGTAACGCGATTAAATTTTAAAAATTATTTGCCTATCCTAAAGCCGTTTAGCTTCATATAAGTCGTATCTTTATGAAATGCTTCGCATCGCTCCCTGTTGCGGTTGATATTCGAGGTCTCGAAAAAATATCCATCACTATCTTGACGCAAGGTGATCGTCGCGCAAAAGATCATATCGTTTTTTAACTTCGGTCCTACGCCGTAGTCAAAGGATTGATTTAAAGTGACGGTTTTTTCTAGATCGCTATCACTAAACTGTCTGGAGCCCGTCATGCTCTTTAGCTCGCGAAAATTTCCTTGATTTAAGTAGTCGCGTTGTATATCCTTAAATACACCTTCAAGCTCGACTGCATAAGCTTTTACTAAAACCTCATCCTTAGCACCGCTTAATTTAGGATATATTATTTTTACTATCACGAAAATTATGATCGCTAAAAATATTATTCCGCTAACGCCGCCGCCTACTGCCGCACCTTTTTTCATTTTCATCATTTTACTCCTTCGTCGATGTCCTTTACCAAGGCATCTATTTTTTTGTTCAGCATAAAATTTTCATAGCTTTTTTGGATATAGGCTTCAAGCAGTTCGCCCGCATCCAAATGATCGCTGCCGCGAGTTAAAATCCGCCAGTCCCTACCGAAGACCTTCGCAAAGTCATCATCCAGGCTTATCGCGTATTTTTTCGTCAAAGACTTACTCGTCAGCTGAACCGAAATTTCTTTCATTTCTCGCCTAAATTGTCGCCTGCCAAAATATCGTCGATCTGCTTGCTTAGATCCTCATCGCTCATCTTGCGATATGCCAGATCATTTTCAAGCGTGCCAAGCTGCATTCCCAAAGCCTCGTTTTGCGCCTTGACCGTCGCTAGCTCTGTGCGTAGTTTTTCGTTCTCGTCTCTAGCTTCGCTATAGCGTCTAATCAGCTCAGCTACTTTATTGCTTAAGCCCTCGACCTTTTTCTCTTCGTCAAAGATTGATTCCATTATTTCGCCTTTTCTGATATAATTTAAATGAAAATATTACCCAATTTTGGCTTTAAAAAAGGAAAAATTTTGCAAAATTTTAAAATCGAGAGCAAATTCTCTCCGAGCGAGGATCAAGAAAAAGCGATCGAAGGCATCGTGGCGGGCTTTCAAAGCGGCAACAAATACCAAACTCTTCTCGGAGTTACCGGCTCAGGTAAGACTTTCAGCATGGCAAATATCATCAAGCGCCTTGGAATTCCGGCGCTCGTAATGACGCATAATAAATCCCTCGCGGCGCAGCTTTATAGCGAATTTAAGGGCTTTTTCCCGCAAAATCACGTCGAGTATTTCATCAGCTACTACGATTACTATCAGCCCGAGGCCTACATCCCCAGGCAGGATCTTTTCATCGAAAAGGACAGCGACGTGAACCAAGAGCTCGAGCGCTTGCGGCTAAGCGCCACTGCGAGCTTGCTAAGCTTCGACGACATCATCACAGTAGCGTCGGTTTCGGCAAACTACGGCCTGGGCGATCCCGCCGAATATAAAGGCATGGTACTGTTTTTTGAGATCGGATCAAAATTTAGCACCAAATTTTTGCTTCGCAAGCTCGTCGATATGGGTTACAAACGCAACGACGATTTTTTTGATCGCGGGAATTTTCGCGTAAACGGCGACGTGATCGATATTTACCCTGCATATTTTAACGATGAGGCGTTTAGGGTCGAGTTTTTCGGCGACGAGATAGAGGCGATGTATCATCTGGACGTGCTCGAAAACAAAAAGACTCAGAGCGTCAAAAAATTTATTCTCTACCCGACGAGCCAGTTCATCGTGGGCGAGCAGCGCCTGAAATCAACGATCAAAGGGATCGAGGAGGAGCTTGAGCAGAGACTGAAATTTTTCGAGGACGCGGGCAAGCTCGTAGAGGCGCAGCGGCTGAAAGGGCGAGTGGAGTTTGACCTTGAGATGCTGGGCGCTACGGGGATGTGCAAGGGGATCGAAAACTACGCGCGCTATCTGACCGGTCAAAAGCCGGGCGAGACGCCCTATTCGCTCTTTGATTACTACGAGAGCAAGGGCAAGGACTACCTCGTCATCGTCGATGAAAGCCACGTGAGCTTGCCGCAGTTTCGCGGTATGTTCGCAGGAGATCGCAGCCGCAAAGAAACGCTCGTAGAATACGGCTTTCGCCTGCCTAGTGCACTTGATAACCGCCCGCTGATGTTTGATGAGTTTATCAATAAAAAGGCTAAATTCCTATTCGTCTCCGCAACGCCCAATGATTACGAGCTGGATCTTAGCCGTGGAGCTGTATATGAGCAGATACTGCGCCCGACGGGGCTACTTGATCCGCAGATTATCTTAAAAGACAGCGACAACCAGGTCGAAATTTTACACGATATGGCAAAGGAGGTCATCGCGCGCGGCGAGCGGATTTTAGTGACCGTGCTAACCAAAAAGATGGCGGAGGAGCTGAGCAAATACTATCTGGAACTTGGGCTTAAGGTCAAATATATGCACTCGGACATCGATGCGATCGAGCGCAACGAGCTCATCCGCGGCCTGCGCAGCGGCGAATACGATATGCTAATCGGTATAAATCTGCTCCGCGAGGGGCTCGATCTGCCCGAAGTAAGCCTTATCGCGATCATGGATGCCGATAAGGAGGGCTTTTTGCGCTCGCGCACGAGCCTCATTCAGACGATGGGGCGGGCCGCGCGAAACGTGAACGGACAGGTCGTGATGTTTTGCAAAAAGATCACCGCCTCGATGCAAGAGGCGATCGACATCACCCAAAAACGCCGTAAATTTCAAGATGAATACAACCGCGCTCACGGCATAACGCCGCATTCTGCTAGCCGCAATATCGAAGAGAGCCTAAAGATCGAGGACGGCACCGAAATTTTAAGAAAGGGTGCCAATTTAGAGAAGATGCCCGCTGCCGAGCGCGCCAAGATCGTAAAGGAGCTTCGCAAGCAGATGCTCGACGCCGCGGCCGCGCTGGAGTTTGAAAAGGCCGCTGCGCTGCGCGATGAGATCGCAAAGCTTAGGAAGCTATAAGCCACAAGGCTCAAAAACGCCCTGAAATTTCGTCGTGAAATTTGCGCGTTAAATTCCATCTGGCGGAGCGTGAAATTTGCAGGCGTAGCACAGAGCGAAATTTACGCGCCAAATGCCGTCTCAGGCAGAACATAAATTTACGCGATCTACGCGTTAAATGCTGCGAGATAGAGCGTAAATTTGGGCGTGAATTCTGCGAGAGCGGTTTTAAAATTTACTCGTTAAATTTAAGATGGTTTACGCGCAAAATTTATACATCGATTTTCTCGCTAAATTTTCACTCCGCGCCCACTGCCGCGCAGGACACTTGATCAGCGATTTACAAGCTAAATTTACTTGCGTTTTAAATTTTACTTTCGGCCCGCTTTGATCTTAAATTTTGCGGGGTGGCCCCTGCGTAGCGATCTCATCTATAAATTTCAAAACAGACCGCCAAGAGCTTTAAAAATTTCACGGGCAAGCTCTGCAAGCAGAATTTTATAGAATTTTAAAAAGCGTAAATTTTGCGGCAAAATTTTATAAAATTTCAAGGAGCGCAAAATTTCGCTGCGCGCCTCTTTGCTTACGGCGCCTTTTGATTCGCGTTCTACGCGCCAAATCGCTAAATTCGCGGCGCGCGTACCGTCCTTTCCTAAACGCCCGATCCGTAAATCTATGCGCCGAACTTTTTGCTCTCGTCGACTTCCCTATCCGCAAATTTGCGCGCCGAACTTTTTGTTTCAGCTCGCTTTCGATCCGCAATTTACGAGCCCGATTTGCGGCAGTCGCACTACCCCACTCTATACCGCCGCGCGCCTTTACGCTTTTTTCTCGCTTTTTTTTGCATCTCTCCGCACCTATCTTCGACTTTTTCCCGCGCGCGCCCCGCGTTTAAATTCTGTTACTTCGCTCACTCAATCCGTAGTGGCTATGAGCGGCTATGCACCCAGACGCCGAGTTTGCGCGTACTTTTTACGCGCCGTTGTGCGCGGATACTTTCAAAATTTTTCGCAGAATTCCAAGACTGCCTGCACCTAAATTTGCGCCGCCGTCATAAACGCTCGCTTTTAAGGGCACGAACGAAGTATTTGCGCGACACAGCGCGGGAAATGAAATTTAGCCGCTACAGTGCGCCACAAAATTTCAAAAACGACAACGAGCCGCAATTAAATTTATCCGCGAGAGTGCGCCGATTTTCGCGCTGTATAAATTTCAAAATCGCCTCTAAATTTAAAATTTTATCCGCAGTTAATACTCTCTGCTAAGCTCTAAATTTTCCACGCGCAGCGGTCTTTCACCCTCGAAAATCACCCCGATGCCGAAAGGCTCGCAAATATCAAGCACGCCCTCGGCAAATCTCATCAGCCACTGCGTATCGCGCGCGTAAAACGTGCATTGCGGCAACCCAAACGGCAGATCGCAAACGGGCACGTCAAGCAGTCTAAGCTCATCCTCGCCCAAACGATACTCGCGCCTAAGCTCGTCTCGCAGGAAGACAAGAGCATCTTTTACGTACCGATCGATGTCTCGGGCGATCCGCCGAGCAAGCGAAATCGTCTCATCGTCCACATCCGCCGTATCTGCGGACACGAGGCAAAACAGCACCTCGCCGAAGCTTTCGCTTTTTAGCGCCAGTTCCGCGTACCAAATAAAGCCCTCGTCCGTCGCGACCTTTTCAAGCTCGCCAAATTCCCAAGCCATTTTTTGCATTTATTTCCGCCTCGTATTTTCGCGTCGTTTTTTAAAATTTCGATGCTGTGCCCGTTTTCGCGCGCTGTGTTTAATCCCCGCTGAAATAGAATTTCGCCGCTTCTTAAGCGAGCGAGCAATGATAACAAAGCAGGTTGCTTTTAAATTTTGAAATTTCAATGCAAGCCGCTTTAAAATTTCAAAAGTCCCGCCGCTGTCCGCCGCAAGCGGCGATGAAATTTTGACGCCTCGCCTTACGGCGAAATTTTAAAATTTTAGCTCGCCACGGGGATCGCGCCGTAAAATTTCAAGCCGAAATTTCAAGCCGAAATTCTAACTCAAAATTCCACGTCCGCAGCACAGAATTTAAAGCTCAAAAATTCCATCGCGGCGACTTAGAATTTTACTCGCTTTTAAATCCGCAAATTTAATACGCCTTTACGAGCCGTAAATTTTTTAGATATATGACGCCGTCAAAAACGCCGCCCCCATTCGGCGCAGGCCAAGAAATGGCGATTCTTTTCGGCTCCTCGTCGTATTTAGGCTCGCAATAATTCTTTGAGCAGTCTATTTTAAATACCTCTTTATCATTGCTATCAAAATCCGTCTGGGTAGAATTTTTAGGAATTTCCAGCGTGTGGATTATACGATACGGCTCGCCCTCTTTTGTGCGGGCGGACGTTATTTTTATTAGCGTGTCTGCGCTGCCGTCCGAAGTCCTATAGACCCCGTCTTGCCCCAAGCCCGCCAGCTCGAATTTTTTCTCCTTGCTATAAAATGCCGAGATTATGGAGCAGCCGCTAAAAAGCAAAGCCGCCGCAAATAACGCAAACGCTCTCATCTTTCCTCCTTAAGCGGGTTAAATTTAGTTTTTAAAACTATGAATGGGTGCTGGGATCTGGCCGCCGCGAGCGATGAAATCGGCGGATGAGTTTTTATTTACGCTCATCACAGGCGCACTACCGAGCAACCCGCCAAACTCCAGCGTGTCGCCCTCTTTGCCTTTGGGGATTATGCGCACGGCGGTCGTTTTTTGATTTATGACGCCGATCGCGGCCTCGTCGGCTATGATCGCGGCGATCGTCTGCTCAGGCGTATCCTGCGGGATCGCGATCATATCAAGCCCCACCGAGCAGATCGCGGTCATCGCTTCGAGTTTTTCTAAGCTTAACGATCCTGCGCGCACTGCAGCGATCATGCCCTCATCTTCGGAGACGGGGATAAACGCGCCGCTAAGCCCGCCTACTTGGTTGCAGGCCATCACTCCGCCCTTTTTGACCGCGTCGTTTAGCAGCGCTAGAGCTGCCGTCGTGCCGTGCGTGCCGACGCGCTCTAGCCCCATCTCCTCAAGCACGCGCGCGACCGAATCGCCCACCGCCGGGGTTGGGGCTAGCGAGAGATCGACGATGCCAAATTTTACGCCCAGTCGCTCGGACGCCATTTGACCGACGAGCTGTCCAATGCGCGTGATCTTAAACGCCGTCTTTTTCACGGTCTCGGCGACCACGTCAAAGCTCGCTCCACGCACCTTCTCAAGCGCGCGCTTAACGACGCCGGGGCCTGATACGCCCACGTTTATGACGACTTCGGCCTCGCCCACGCCGTGAAATGCGCCCGCCATGAAGGGATTATCCTCGACGGCGTTGGCAAACACGACTAGCTTTGCTGCACCAAGATCGGAAAGTCTCGCCGTCTCTTTGATCACGCGCCCCATGTCGGCGACGGCGCTCATATTTATGCCCGTCTTGGTCGAGCCGATATTTACCGACGAGCAGACCTTTTGCGTCGCGGCGAGCGCGGCGGGGATGGAGTCGATTAAAATTTTATCGCCCTTTGCGTAGCCCTTTTGCACTAGCGCCGAAAAGCCGCCGATAAAATCGATGCCGACCTTTTGCGCCGCCTCGTCCATCGCTCTAGCAAGCGGGACGTAGTCGGTAGCGTTTGTCGCCGCGCCGATGATGGCGATCGGCGTTACGCAGACGCGCTTATTTACGATCGGGATGCCAAGCTCTGCTGAAATTTCATTACCGACCTTTACTAGATCGCGCGCCTTGTCGGTGATCTTGGCGTAAATTTTCTCCGTGGCTTTGTTTATATCGGGATCGATGCAGTCAAGCAGGCTGATGCCCATCGTGATCGTGCGGATGTCGAAATTTTGCTCCTCGATCATCGCGATCGTTTCGGTTACGTTTTTGATGTCCATTTGTGCGCCTTAGATGTTGTGCATGGCGTCGAAAATCGCCGAGCTTTGGATGTTGATCTTTACTTTTAGCTTTTTGCCTAGCTCGTTTAGCTCCCCCTTTAGAGCCGTGAAGTCCTGCTTTTCCTCGCTGGAAACCACCGCCATCATCGTAAAAAACTCATCCAAAACCGTCTGGCTGATGTCGTCTATGTTTAGCCCAAGCTGCGCGAGCTTAGCCGAAACGCCTGCCACAATGCCAACTTTATCCTTACCGATCACCGTTACGATCGCCTTCACTCTTACTCCTTTTTAAAATTTATTTAGCTATTTTGAGTGCGGAAGCCCTTTAAAACTACTGAATTTTGCCGCCGTTTGAAATTATTAGCGCAAACACAATTGCGACAAAAGCGTAAAATATTACCGCGAGCCATATTGCCCATCTATTCACGCCGCCGCCCCGTCTTAGGGCTTCGTCGTCCTGCTTATCTAACAATGAAACAAAACTATCGCAAACGAAATATTTCGCCATAGTTCCGCTACTGACGCTAATTGCCATTCCTATACTTCTATCATATTCATCCAAAAACGGAATAAAGCAGGAAATTAATACAACGGCAAATAGGGCTGCGGCAATTTTATACTCCTTGCGGTACAGAAAAAAGAACAGCGTGCCGAAAAATCCCCACCAACTCCACGTGCTTACATAATTTAACTCGCGCTGCTTGCCCGCGGCGAAAAATTTCTCGCAGGCGCGTGCGTAAATTTCAACCTTGCTAGGAGTTTGCAAGAAAATTTCCAGCTTCTGTCGAAGCAACTTGCCGTCAGATAAAATTTCTCTAGCATAATCCGTCATCTCACTCTCCTTAGCGATAAATCCCCACGGCGGCGCGAACCTTTTGCATCAATGAAGCAGCCGTCGCAGCCGCTCTTTGCGCGCCCTGTCTTAGCATCTCATCCAAAATTTCGCGGTGGCTTTGATAGTATTCGAATTTATCTCGCGCGTCTTTAAAGTAGCCAAGCACGAGCTCGTTCAGATACGCCTTAAAATGCCCATGCCCCTCGCCTCCGCGCTCGTAGCGAGCCCGCAGCTCCGCCTGCTCCGCTTCGCTTAAAAACAGCTTCGCGATATTATAGACATTACACCCCCGCCACTGCTTAGGCGCCTCTAGCGGCTCGGAGGTCGTTACGATACTTGAAATTTGCTTCTTTAGCGTTGCGGCATCTGCAAAAATATCGATCGTATTGCCATAGCTCTTGCTCATCTTGGCGCCGTCCGTGCCCGGCACGATCGCCACTTCATCGTTTACGCGCGCTTGCGGAATAGTTAAAATTTCGCCGTGGGCGTTGTTAAATTTAAGCGCGATGTCGCGGGCGATCTCGACGTGCTGGATCTGATCCTTGCCCACAGGCACGACCTCTGCGCTGTATAGCAGGATGTCCGCCGCCATCAGCACGGGGTAGCTAAATAGATCATGCTTGCTCTCAAAGCCCTTGGCGATCTTGTCTTTGTAGGCGTGCGCCCGCTCGAGCAGCCCCATCGGCGTGTATCCGCTTAAAATCCAGTAAAGCTCCAGCACCTCTTTTACGTCGCTTTGCACCCAAAATACCGTCTTTTTCGGATCGATCCCGAGAGACAAAAACGCCGCGGCGGCCTCGTAGGTAGAATTTTTAAGCTTTGCGCCGTCGCTTACGGACGTGAGCGCATGGTAGTTTGCGATAAACATAAACATCTGCTCGCCCGCGTTTTGCGCATCTACCATCTGCTTGATGCTCGCGAAGTAATTGCCCAAATGCAGCTTGCCGCTGGGCTGAAGACCCGTTAAAATTCTCATCGTTGCTCCTTTAAATCAAAATCAGATCGCCGTCTACGAAGCCCGCAGCGACGTGCTTGCACTTAAAAATTTTTGCATCTGGCATCTGCTCTCGCAGCTCGCGCAGAGCCTGCACGAGCAGTTTTAAAACCTGTCGCCACGAAAGCTCATTTAAAAATTCAAGCTGCAGGCGTGAATATTCGGGATAAAATTCATCCTCGTCCTCGCACGCCCAGTCGTCGTCATCCCCGTCGTAGCTGCTCGATCCCGCCAGCTGCAGCGCGTAAGGCTCGTAAAGATCGAAGTGCCACGCGATTACGCGCTTTGGAATTTCCTCGCGCTCTAAGCCCTCCAGCAGCTCACGCAGCTTTTGCTTTAGCGCCTCTTTCTTTTTAAGCTTATCGTTTTTACCCTCTTTGCCGTGCGGCTCGGAATTTTTGCCGCCGCCGGAGCACTTCTGCTTAGACATCTTTTTCCCCTTTAAATTCAGCCCGTCGCAGGCGGAGCAAATTTCTTTTACGATCTTTTTTACGCTTTTATTTTCGACGTCGATTATGATATCGGCCTTTTTTTCATATGCCCCGTCTCTTTGAGCGTGCAGCGCCGCGGCCTTTTGCAGATCCGCTAACAGCGGACGCTTGGCAAATTTTTTCTCCGCGTTTTCGCTATTTTTTAAGCGATTAATGATCCCCTCAAAGCTTGATTTCAGATACACGACGGTACCGATTTTATTTAAATTTTTCACGGCGTAAAAGCCGCCGCCCGTGGAGATCACGGCGCAGCGGACGGACTTTTCTAAAAATTTCGCAAGACCCTCTTCCATCTTTCTAAAGCTCTGCTCGCCCTGCTCTTTAAAAATTTGCCCGATCTTTTTATTGGCGTAGCTTTCGATCATATCGTCGCAATCAAGCGCAAACATCCCGCTTTGCGCAGCCAGAGCCCGTGCTACCGTGCCCTTGCCGACCCCCATAAAGCCGATGAGCACGATATTACCGCTCTTCATCGCTCTCCCCTTTTTTGCGCGGCAGCAGCACTAGCGGACTTCCCGAAAGAGCAAAGCTCGCGCGCAGCCTGTTCATCAAATAGCGCTTGTAGCTGAAATGCAGCGCTTGCGGGCGGTTCATCACAAGAGCGATCTTCGGCGGCGCAAAGCCGATCTGCGCGGCGTAGTAAATTTTAACCGATTTGCCCCGCTCGCGAGGTATCGGATGCGCCTTTATCGCGGCTTCTACCGCTTCATTGATCCTTGCGGTGCCGAGCTTGCGCGTGAAATTTGAATAAACCTCCAAAATGAGCGGGTAAATTTTATGTATCCGCTTCCTGTCCGTCGCGCTGACGCTGATGATCGGCGCGTAGGAAAGAAATTTAAACCTATCGCGCAGATCGCGGCAAAACTCGTCGTAATCGCGCTCGCAAAGATCCCATTTGTTTAAAATTATGATTAGACCTAGTTCAAATTTAGCCGCAAGCCCCGCTATGCGCTCGTCCAGCTCGTTTAGCGGCTCGCTTGCGTCAAGCACCAAAAGCGCGATGTCGGAGTTTTGTAAAATTTTTTCGGTGCGATTTAGCGCGAAGCGCTCGATGCCCTCGATCTTACCGCGGCGGCGAATGCCCGCCGTGTCGATAAACTCAAGCGTACGCCCCCCAAATTCCGTGCTTTCGTTCACCGGATCGATCGTCGTACCCGCATAATCGCTCACGACCGAGCGCTGCGAGCCGACAAGCGCGTTTAGAAGGCTCGATTTACCGACGTTCACCCGCCCGATGATGCCCACGCCGATGGTCTTGTCTGCATAAAATTCCTCGTCGCGCCCCTCTTTCGGCTCGCCCTCGTCGTTAAAGCCCTCTATAAAATCATCAAAAATTTCATCCTCGTCCTGCTGCACGGGCGCGGGATCCAAAAAGCCGTATATCCACTCTTTGAGCTCGTCGATGCCGCTGTTGTGCGAGACGGAGATCGGGAAAAATTTAACGCCGAATTCGTTAAACTCCCAGCTGCGCTCCTCATCGCGCTTGCCGTCGATCTTATTGACCGCTAGGGCAATGGGCTTACCGAGCTTTTGCAGCGAGAAAAATATCCGCCGCTCATCATCGCTTGGAAGCAGCTTGCCGTCCGTCATAAAGATTATCAAATCCGCGCTCTTTGCCTCGCTTAGCGTCTTAGTCTGCACGCGCACAAACAGCTCGGAGGTGTCGTCCAGACCGCCCGAATCGATCACGCGCACGCGACGATCGAAAATTTCAGCTTCTGCTTTATTGGTATCGCGCGTCGTGCCCGCAACGTCGCTCGTGATGGCGATGCGAGCGCCCGCTAGGCGGTTAAAAAGGCTCGACTTGCCGACGTTGGGGCGCCCGATGATGATCAAACTTTTCACGTTCGTCCTTGTAGTTTTTGGCGTGATTATAACCAAAAATAGATTAAAGCCAAATTCTACGCGCTCGCTCGCGGAGCTAAGCGGCAAAATTTTATAAAATTTAAGAGCTAAATTTTATGGAATTTTACCGCAGCTCGCATAGACATCAGCGCGACGGACGCATTCGACGAGATGCGCTTGCGGCTCACATACGCGAGCAGCGGCACTAGCGGGACGCCGCACGGACGCAAGGCATCAAAACGCGCGATCCGTCGCCGCGGACGACGCGAAACTGGGGCTACACGAAATTTTATAAAATTTTAAAACCTCGGTCTAAGTGCGAAAGCTAGCGGTCAAAGCACAAAAACGGGCGAGAACGCGCGAAGGCGTGTAAACCCGCAGCTGCGTAAATTTTACTGCTTTGCGCATACAAGCGCCGAAGTGCAAAACCGAGCCGTCACGTCCAAGCGCGCAAAAGCAGATGGCGCGACGAAATATTAAAACGGCGGGATATTAAAATTTAATCATTATGCGTGTATAATTCCGCAAATTTAAAGGGTCGCGATGAAATACAACAACTTCTTTCTGCACCATCTAAGCGTGTATTATATGCTGATGGCGTGCTTTTACAACTCTCTTACGGGCGTTTTTGCCAAGCTTTTGGGTGCGCAAATTTCATCGCTTGAGGTCGTGCTCTTTCGCAATCTGCCCGGACTTTTGATCCTGCTTTATAAAATCAAGGCTCGTCCCCGTACGGCGCGCTTCGCAAACAAGGGCGGTCATCCTTTTACGCTCGCGTTTCGCGGCATTATCGGGATTTTGGGGCTAATAGTATTTTTTTATAACGTCGCTAATATCAGCCTCGGCGAGGCATTTACCTTTCAAAAAACGGCGCCCATTTGGACGGCGATCATCGCGTACTTTACCCTCGGCGAAAAATTCGGCGCGATGGGTTGGTTCTCGGTCTGTCTCGGATTTGTGGGCATCGTTTTGGTAATTCAGCCGCAGTTTGGCTTGCAACCGAGCGATATTTTTGGAATTTTAAGCGGATTATTCGCCGCGATGGCGTTTACCTCCGTGCGCGGGCTACGTAAATACTATAGCTCCGATACGATCATCCTCTCTGCGCTTCTTGCCGGCACGCTGATGCCCGTAGCGCTTATGATCGCGGCGGAATTTATAGACGCGCCCGCGCTGAGCTTTATGCTTTGCAAATTTAAAATTCCAAACGCGCAGGGTTGGCTCTTTGCCGTGCTTTTGGGGCTGCTGGGGCTGTTTTATCAAACCTACGTCACCAAGGCCTACGCCGCGACGCGCAAAGCGGGCATAGTAGCTACGATCAGCTACGCAGACATCATCTTTTCGACGCTATTTGGGCTGCTGCTAGGCGACGCCCTGCCCAGTTTCATGGCGCTTGGGGGCATGGCGCTCATCATCGTCGCGGGCGCGCTCGTGGCGAACCGAAAGTAGCGCGCGATGAAGCAGAAGCTTTACTCCGCGTTTTGGCTGAAACATCTTGGCGTTTACTATATGCTCGTAGCGAGCTTTTATTTCGCGCTAAACGGCGCGCTAGCCAAGGTGATGGCGGAGCGGATGAGTAGCGCCGAGATCGTATTTTTCCGTAACGTCGTAGGCATCGCGATCGTGCTATTTTCGCTACGGCGGGTAAAAAACCTGGGCCCGGGCGGCAAGCCGTGGCTACTCGCGTTTCGCGGTTTTATCGGCAGCTGCGGTATCTTAGCGACCTTTTATAATATCGCTCACATCGATCTTGGCACCGCTTTTACCTTCCAAAAGACGGCACCCATTTTCACCGCGCTATTTTCGGCGTTTTTCTTAGGCGAAAAGCTAAGTTCCAAGGCATGGTTCGCGATACTGCTGGGCTTTGGCGGAATTTTACTCGTCGTGCGCCCGCACATCGGCATCAGCGTAACCGACGCGGTGGGAATCTTCGGCGGCATGTGCGCGGGGCTTGCATACACGAGCGTGCGCGAGCTTCGCAAACACTACGCCACCAACCTCATCGTGCTGGTTTTCGTCTCGTCCGCCACCTTTCTAAGTGCTACGATGATGATAACGGGCTGGGTGCTTGAAGGTAGCGAGGTTAAAATTTTAGGACTTTTCAGCGGCGCGGATTTAGCGAAGCTCGCTTACTTCAACCCGCCAAGCCTTTTTGGCTGGGTGCTCGTGGCGCTTCTGGGTGTCAGCGGTATCTACTTTCAAATTTACATGACGCGCGCCTACGCCGCTTCACGCAAAGCGGGCATAGTCGCCGCGATCAGCTACAGCGACATCCTATTTAGCATGGCACTCGGCATTATGCTAGGCGACCGGCTGCCCGGTCCGATCGTGCTAGCAGGCATTGCGGTGGTGATTTTAAGCGGAATTTTAATCGCCCGCGAGCGCTAAATTTAAATCTAAATTTAAAACCAATTCAAATGCGGCGCAAAGCTAAATTTTATCCGCGCCGCAAGCCTACGCTAAATTTCAGCAGTCTAAAAGCTTAAAAAGACTAACATTCAAATCAAAGTTCTACGGCGTAGAAATATTTTTCGACGGATTTAAAATTTTATGCATTTTATCGGTATCGACATCGGCTCTACCTCGTCAAAGGTCGCCGTTATGGACGAGCGCGGCGAATTTTGTGAGCTATTTTTGCTGCCAAGCGGCTTTAGCGCGGTCAAGGTCGTGCACCAGATCAAGCAAAATTTGGAGCAAAAAGGCTACGCAGGGGGCTTCGTGACGGCTACGGGCTACGGACGCGTTAGCGTGGAGTACGCGCAGCTTAGCATGAGCGAAATTTTATGCCACGGGCCTGGGGCACACTTTTTATTTGAGCAAGACTGCACCGTCATCGATGTGGGCGGGCAAGACACCAAAGCGATCAAAATAGAAAACGGCAAACCAGCGGATTTTATTATGAACGACAAGTGCTCGGCGGGCACGGGTAAATTTTTAGAGATCAGTGCGGGCCGCCTGGGGCTAGAATTAAGCGAAATTTACAAAACCGCCCGCAAAAATCCCGCGATCAAACTAAGCCCCTATGCACTGTTTTTGCCGAGACCGTCCTCGCTAAGTGCAAACAAAGGGCGATCTGGTCGCAAATATCGCCGAGCGCTACATTAAAATTCCATGTTCGGTGATGTATCAAAACGACGCCAGAGGCGATATTATCAAGGAATTTATCCGCGAGTATCAAGCGGACGGCGTCGTCGACGTCGTGGACTGCCACACCTACGCGATCGAGACGAAAAAATAAAGGAGGCAAGCCGCGAAGCGGGAGCGAACTATATGAGTTTGGAGACCGACTACTCCAAACAGGACGTCGGGCAAATTCGCACGCGTCTAGAAGCGTTTATAGAACTGCTTTAAGCGGGTCGCTCTAAATTTTAAAATAAAGAGCTTTGTAAATTTAACAATCCAAAGAAAGGAGAGATTGCATGAAATTTAAAGAGATAGATGAATCTCGTCGCGGCTTTTTAAAAGGAGCTTTGGCAGCGGCAGCCATCGCCGGACCTGAAGCGATGCTCGCAGGCTATACGCCGTTTAAGCCCGATTCGTTGCAGGTTTGGTCGTGCGGAGGACTATCCGAGGCTTTTGCGCAGATAAACGCAGCGTACGAGTCCAAAACGGGACATAATATCCAGTACACCGGCGCCTTTGCGGGTGCGCTCGGGAAGTCGCTACTGGCCTTGCAGGGTAAGACGGAGGTTTTCGGCGCTCGCGTTTTGGAGCTCTCTCAAAAACTACGCAAAGCAGGGCTTAGCCTCCGCTTTAGACCGCTGTGTTTTACCGACTACGTTTTAGTAGTGCCGAAAGGAAATCCCGCGGGTATTCGCGATCTAAAGGATCTAGCAGAGCCCAGCGTGCGGGTGATGCTGCCGCTAAGGGCTTCGCCTCCGGGTAGCGGACCGGTAAAGGGAATTTTGAAAAACTCAGGTCTCACGGGGCCCGTTATGAAAAATATGGTCGCCAACGGCTCATGTGTCATCCAGATGATGTGCGATCTCGTAGAGGGAAAGGGCGATGCGTCCATAATCGAAAAGCGCCTAACGACGCACGATAGGTTTAAAGACAAGATCGAATATATGCCTATCGACGAGAAACTCATCCCGCCGGGGCCGCTTACCTTTACGCTAAATATCATGAAGTATGTAAAGGACGAGAAGCTAGCCGACGACTTCGCGGACTTCGTTTGCTCCGTGGAGGGGCAGGAAATTTTCGAGCGACACGGCTTTACCTCCATCCATTCGGCGCGCGGGCTCGAACTCATAGAAAGGTTTGGTGTAAAAGATGTTTAGTATAGTAAATATGGCAAAGATGAAAAAAGTCTCTAGGCTAACTAAAATTCGTCGCTTGGTCCAGCTGATTTTTATAGGCGCGATCGGACAATGGGCGTATTACGGGATTTTTAGATGCCCTTTTATCGTGCCTTTCGTAAACTGCCAATCCTGTCCGATCGTTACGTGCTGGGGGCGGATCGCGACTGTGTTTTTCGGCTTTTGGCTATTTATCCCCGTGCTGGTTATTTTCCTTGGGCGCGCGTTTTGCGGCTGGCTTTGCCCGGGCGGATTCGTAAATCAAATGCTCGGCAAATTTGCCGCTTTTAAGCTTAAGCTAAAAAATAATAGAAAGCTACGATATGCGCAAATAGGCATGGTTCTAGCCGTTTTGCTTAGCGCGGGCGTATATTTTATCTACGGTAACCCTCGCGTCATGATCCCTATCCGCACCAGCGACGAGTACCTAAACGCCGTTATCATGTCTTTTAAATTTTCCGACTGGTACTGGGCGGTTCGCACTGCCGTCGTCGTGGCCCTCATCGCCGCGTCCTTGATCGTCGCAAATTTATGGTGCCGCTTCGCCTGTCCGAGCGGCGGCATAATGGAGCTGCTGCGTAAAATTTCAATATTTCGCGTTTATAAAACAGACGCTTGCGATAACTGCAACGCCTGTTTGCGCAAATGCGAAATGGGCACTAGGCCCGACGAGATGAACTGCACGAACTGCGGCGATTGTATGGATGTTTGCCACGTGGACGCCATCAAATTCGGAAGGAAAAAAGATTGATGAATTTTTTCGCCAAACCCTCTTTCGACAACCACCCCTGCTTTAGCAAAAAGGCGTCCGCCGCCTACGGGCGCGTGCACCTTCCCGTAGCGCCACATTGCAATATCCAATGCAATTTTTGCAACCGCATCTACGACTGCGCCAACGAAAATCGCCCCGGCGTAACGGGGAGGGTGCAAAGCCCGGACGAGGCCGTGGAATACGTAGAAAATCTATTTAAATTTAGACAAGATATCTCGGTCATCGGTATCGCAGGACCCGGAGATCCTATGTG
>NZ_CALIMS010000057.1 GCF_938045345.1 uncultured Campylobacter sp. | reverse complement strand
CCGCCTGCCCTCCTTCCCTACCTTACGCTAAGTCCTTCGTCTAGGTATTTGATGACGGGATAGATAAATAGCTCTATTACGCGTCTTTTGCCTACTTTTACTTCTGCCGTTACGCTCATACCAGGCTCGATCTCCTTTTTGATCCCATCTACGATCAAAAATGTAGAATCCGGTCTAATCTTTACTTCGTAAATTTCCCCCAGCTTCTCGTCATTTATCGCATCGTTTGCTATGTGGATGAGCTTACCTTCTATCTTGCCGTATTTTTGAAAGTCGAAGGTCTGAACCTTAATGGCTACGCTTTGATTGTTCTCCAGATAGCCTATGTCTTTATTAAGCACATTTGCTTTGATGATTAAAGGCTTATCGCTAGGCACTACAGAGATTAAATTTTCTTGATTTGTGATGGCGGTTCCTTGCGTATTTACTAGTAACTTCCCCACAAAGCCGTCAACCGGAGAGGAGATGATCTGCTGTCTGGTTTGAAACAAGATCGCATTGATCTCCGCTTTTAGTGAGCTTGCTTCCTTCTGTTTGGCTAGCATCTCATCAAGCCACTTAGATATGCTTTGGCTTTTAAAGGCTTCAAGCTCCTTGGCTAGCTCATCTAAATTTGCCTTTTGCTCGGCAAGCTTCTCTTTTGAAATTTTAAGATTGGAGTTTAGCTCGATTACCTTGGATTTGAGCTCATATAGATCCTTGCGCGCTATTATATCTTTTACTTTATTTAGATTACTTAGCCGCGCTTCGTCTATCTTTAAAATTCCGCTTAGTCTCTCGACCTCTAAATTAGTGGAATTTATCCCCATTTGCAGAGCTTGCATTTTTAGATTATAGACGTTTATGCTCTCTTCGTAATTTGATTTTTGCGTATTGTATAAGCTTAGTTCATCTGCGCTGATGTTAGCATCCAGACTCCTACCCGAACTTAGAGCGTCAAGCCTTTTTATCGAGTATTCAAGTAAGGCTAGGCTTTCTTGCTTGGTGGATAAATTTACCGTAGAGACGCTAGGATCGATTAAGATTAGATGATCGCCCTTTTTTACTCTATCACCCTCTTTTACTAAAATTTTAGAGACGACGCCGCTTTCGAGCGATTTTAAAATTTTGATCTCGCCGTCGGGCACGACCTTGCCGTTAGCGCTTACTACGATATCAACCTTAGCAAATACCATCCACAGCACGGCAAATATCAAAGCCCCACAAGCGATCCATAAGATAGATCTTCCCAAAGGGTTTTGCGGAGCATCCTCTATCTCGATTAAAAGAGGCTTAAACTCGTTTGAATCATCCTCTATTCTTTTGAAAATTTTTAGCATTGTTATTCCGCCCTACCCTTCGGCTTATCCTAGCTGCTTATCATATAAGCTCTTGTAGTAGCCGCCCAGAGCCATTAGCTCCTCGTGCTTTCCGCGCTCTACGATCTCGCCTTTATCTAGCACTAAAATTTCATCGCAATTCTTGACGGAATTTAGCCTATGGGCGATGATGATGAAGGTTTTTCCCTTTTTGATCTCGCTTAAATTTTTATTTATGATGCTTTCACTTTCATAATCAAGCGCGGAGGTCGCCTCATCAAAGATCAAAATTTTAGGATTATTTATGAGCGCTCTAGCGATTGCGATGCGCTGTTTTTGCCCGCCGCTAAGGCTTGAACCGCGCTCGCCTACGAAGGTATCGTAACCTCCCGCAAGCTCTGCGATAAAATCATGAGCGCCTGCGATCTTACTAACCCTGATGATCTCCTCCATACTCGCTCCGCTTGCTGCAAAGGCGATGTTTTCTTTGATACTGCCGCTAAATAGATAGTTTTCCTGAAGGACCACGCCGATGTTTTGCCTCAAAAGATATGGATTTAGGTGTCTGATATCTATGCCGTCTATGTAAACGGCGCCCGAGCTTTGCAGATAGAGCCGCTCGATCAGCTTTGTAATCGTGCTTTTGCCGCTGCCGCTTCTGCCTACTATGCCTACGCTTTTGCCCGGCTCTACGTGAAAGCTAATATCTTTTAGCACCAAATTTAGATCCGGTCTATATCTGAAATTTACGGCGTCAAATTTTATATCTCCTTCTATATTATTTAGCGCAATGGGTTTATCAGTGCTCTGCTCGGTTGGAGTATTTAATATATCTCCTAGCCTATCAACGCTAAGAAGGGCTTGCTGAAACTCATTCCAAAGACCTACCAGCCTCATTACAGGAGCGCTAAATTGCCCCGCAAACATCTGAAAGGCGATGAGTTGACCAACGCTTAGCTTGCCTTCTATTACGAGCCCCACGCCGAAGTATAAGATGCAAAGCGTCATAAGCTTTTGTAGTGCGGAGGCAAAGCCGCTTGCGACGTTGCTTAAATTTGAAAGATTAAAAGATGAGCGGACGTATCTGCCTAGATTTTCCTCCCACATCTTTTGCATACTGCCCTCGATCGCTAGAGATTTTACCGTCTGCATACCGGTTACAGCTTCTACGAGATAGGAGTTTGAAGCGGCTCCCATTTGAAATTTATCCTCCAGTCTCCTTCTAAGTACCGGCGTGATAAAAAAATAGATCGCAGCAATTACGCTTATAAATGCGATTGCGATCAGCGTAAGCTTCACGCTGTAAAGCAGCATCATAAAGACAAATACGAAGCTAAATAAAATATCAAGTAGCACGCTTACGCTTTTATTTGCGATAAACTCTCTTATGCTATCTAATTCTCGCACTCTAGCAACGATGTTTCCTACCTTGCGGTTTTCAAAGTAGGTCATCGGAAGCAGAGCTAAATGGCTAAAAAGCTCGCTACCTAGCCTAGCGTCAATTTTAGTAGTAGTGTGAGCGAATATATAATTTCTACTTAGGCTTAAAAGCATCTCAAATATGATGGTCGCCAAAAATGCAAATGCAATTACGTTTAGCGTGCTAATGCTATGATGAGTTAAAACCTTATCGAGCACCAC
>NZ_CALIMS010000056.1 GCF_938045345.1 uncultured Campylobacter sp. | reverse complement strand
TACAAATTTACTTATTTTTAATTCTAGTTATACCGATTATATATTATAAATTCGAGTCTTCAAGAAAATATATAGATTTTATATCCAATTATTTTGGCTCATCCCTCATTATTTATTTTATATCATACGTATTATATGCTATTATATCTATATTGAAAACAAATAAATTTAAAGATGATGTAAATTTATTTATATTTTTTCCTCTCCTTTTTGATTTTCTTCTTATGGTAATAATTTATTTTAGATGTAAAGAAATAGAATTACCAATACTTTTATGTTTTCTTATGATTGTTTTTATACCCAAGATGATTGCTTTTTTAACATACTTCGATTACAGAACAGTTTTTTGGCTTTCTTTCTTTATTATTGGGTTAGGTCCAATTTGTCTTTTAAGCCCTGATTTTGTAGGAATGATAAAACTTGCAAACTATAAAGCTAATTTTACAGTAAAAAATGGATTTGTTGAAAGTGAAAAATTGGATAAAATCCCACTATGCTTTAAAGATTATAACGATACTTGTAAAAATTTAAAATTAAGCGATGATAACAAAACGGCAATAAATAACCTTATAATAAAAGTCAAATTTGATGAGCAATATTTTTTTAAAGCCCAAGTACCGAAAGATGAATTTAATATAACAAAAGAGCGTATCATGCGCTATCAAGATGGGAATTCGACTGATATTTCACAGAAAATGTTTAAAATTTTTAAGGTAAAAGAATGCGAGCATAATTCCACTGTTTCTTGTTATATTGATAACGACAAGGAGGATAACATAACCATAAAGCATTATCATAAAGATATGGAAAATATCATACAAAACGAAAACGATAAATATTTTATAGAGTTTCCAATAAGAAAAGAAAATATATTAAATTGAGCGTTATCTTGCCTAAAATAGATGGTTTATATAAAATTTATATCACAATATATATTTAAAATTTCATCGGTTCGGTTGCAAAATTTCCGCGATAATCTGAATGATTATTTTAAATGCATGGGCGCTTTAATTTGGTATAAGCACAAATAAGCAGATCCGCAGATTTTTCAAACCGCGCAAGACAAATCTAATGTGTTGCGCGGCTAAATTTAAATTTTGAAACTTACAAATCCCTCGGATCGGCGATCTTGCCTGCAACGGCGCTAGCTGCGGCGACGGCTGAGTTTGCCAGATATACCTCGCTCGTTCTGTCACCCATACGACCGACGAAATTTCGATTAGTCGTGCTTACGCAGCGTTCATTCACGCCCAAAATCCCCATATATCCGCCCAGGCACGCGCCGCAGGTCGGGTTGCTCACGACTGCGCCCGCTTCTACGAAAATATCCCACAGCCCCTCTTTTTGCGCGGCCAGAGCGATCTTTTGCGTCGCAGGCGTGATGATGAGGCGGGTTTTGCGCGCGACCTTGCGACCTTTTAAAATTTGCGCGGCGATCCGTAGATCGGAGAGCCTGCCGTTGGTGCAGCTGCCGATAAAGACCTGATCGACGGCGATATCATCGCGCACTGCTTCGCGCACGCTCTTGCCGTTGCTAGGTAGGAATGGATATGCGATCACCGGATCGAGCCTGCTCACGTCGATTTCTAAAATTTGCTCATAGTTCGCGCCCTCGTCGGAGTAGTGAAATTTCGGCTCGGCGCGCAAATTTTTATCTGCCAAAAATTCCTTCGTGATCTCATCGACCGCGACGATACCGCTCTTGCCGCCCGCTTCGATCGCCATATTGCAAAGCGAAAATCTGCTATCCATATCCAAATGCTCCAGCGCGTCGCCGCAGAACTCCAAAGCCTTATAGCGCGCGCCGTCCACGCCGATAAGGCGGATCACCTCTAAAATAAGATCCTTGCCGTAGATGTGCGGCGCGGGCTTGCCGCAAAAGATCACCTTGATCGTAGGCGGTACTTTGAACCAATTCTTGCCCGTTATCATCGCGAAAGCTAGATCGGTGCTGCCCATGCCCGTCGCAAATGCCCCCAGCGCGCCGTGGGTACAGGTGTGGCTGTCCGCGCCGATGATGACGTCGCCGGGCACTACGAGCCCTTTTTCAGGCATCAACGCGTGCTCGATACCCATATCTTTTTCGTCGAAATAGTTTTTCAAATCGTGCTTATAAGCAAACTCGCGTGAAATTTTAGCTTGGTTTGCGCTTAAAATGTCTTTCGTAGGGATGTAGTGATCCATCACGATCGCAAAGCCGTCCGGGTTGGCGAGCTTTTTTGCGCCGCTAAGCTCGAACTGCTTGATCGAAATCGGCGTCGTGATGTCGTTGCCGATGACCATATCGATGGCGCTTTCGATGATCTGTCCCGCAAAAACCGCCTCGCCCACGTGCTCGCTAAAAATTTTCTCCGTGATCGTTTGCTTCATAAAATCTCCTTCGTATCGGTTAAATTTGCGCGATTTTAGCTAAAAAATCATAAATTTTTGCAATTTTATGTATAATTGAGCCGCAAGGAGCGAGACGATGGAAATTTTAGATATTTTTACAAACCGCAGAAGTGTAAGAAAATACGCGCAGGGACCGCTTGAGGATGAGGCGCTGGATAAAATTTTAAAAGCGGGCCTGCTTGCGCCGTCAGGGCATGCACGCCGCCCGTGGGAGTTCATCCTCGTGCGCGACAAACGGATGCTTGAGCGACTAAGCGCGTGCCGCAACAGCGGAGCGAATATGCTAAAACAAGCTGCGGCCGCGATCGTCGTGATCGCAGATACGCAGAAGCAGGACGTCTGGATCGAGGACTGCTCGGTGGCGCTAGGCTACATGCACCTTGCCGCAAGCGCGCTAAATCTCGGCAGCTGCTGGGTACAGGTAAGGCTGCGTGCCGCCGCGGACGGACGCAGCTGCGAGGAGTTTTTGCGCGAGGCGCTGGGCTTTCCGCCAAATTTCAAAGCAGAAGCGATACTGGCTCTCGGCGTGCTGCAGCAGCGCCCGAGCCCGCACGATCTGCAGAAGCTAAATTTAAGCAAAATCCATAAAGAGAAATTTTAACGCGTATGAAGTATCAAAACTTAATTCAAATTTGCGACTATCTACGCGCCAAACGCTTCCTTTCGCACATTAAGCGCGTAGGAGATAACCTTTTTAAAGTCTGCTTTGACGGCAATGAGACGCTGTTTTTCGATATGAATAAATCGGGCTGCAATATCCACGAAAATGACGCTTTTACCGAAGGTAAGGTTTACGCGGCGCCCTTTGACGTGTTACTTGCCAAGCGCTTCGTAAAATCGCGCATCACTTCCGTTAGCGTGCCAGAAAATAATAGAATTCTATGCCTTAGCGTGAGCCAAAACGCAAGCTACAAAACCCAAAGCTCAAATATCTACTTCGAATTTACCGGGCGATTTACCAACGTAATAATCACCGATGAAAACGATGTGATTTTAGAGGCACTGCGGCACTTCGAGACGGAATTTAGACAGATCAAGGTAGGAAGAAAACTCCGCCACCTACCGCCTGCAAATATTAAAGAAGCCCCCGTGCCAAAAATTTCGGACTTTAGGGCATTTTTTCGCGCGGAATTTAACGCGCTAAATGCGGATCGCTTAAACTCGCTCAAATCCGCAAAAATCACGGCGCTAAATAAAAAGCTAGACTCGGTGCGTGAGGCTTTAGGCTCTTTGCAAAGCAGCGCCGAACTACTGCGAAACGCCGAGCTTTTAGGTGCGAAAGCTGCCTTGCTAAAAGAAAATATCTATAAAATTCCAACTAGCGCGCGAGAATTTACGCTGCAAAAAGGAGACGCCGAAGCGGTAGAATTTAAGCTACAAAAGCCTGCAAGCGCCACTTTGGGCGAGCTTTACTCCGAGGCAAAGCGTCTGCGCCAAAAGGCTGCAAATATACATATCGAAGAGCAAAATTTAAAGGAGAAACTCGCGTTTTATGAGAATTTAAAATCGCTCGTCCTTGCCGCACAGGACGCACACGAGATCGAAATTCTAATGCCTAAGCGCACGCAAATTAGGCAAAAAAGCAAGGAAAAAAATAGCGAATATGTAGCGAACTTTTATCTAGGAGATTTTAAAATTAGCGTCGGTAAAAACGAAAAAGGCAATGAGTTCTTACTAAAAAATAGCTCCAAATCCGACTATTGGTTTCATCTTAAGGATATTCCAAGCGCACACGTCATCGTAAAGACAAATAAGCAAAGTCTAAGCGAAGAGGTAGTCGAATTTGCTGCTAAAATTTGCGTGAGCTTCAGTGCAAGTGGCAGCGGAAAATATCTCGTCGATTACACCAAACGTCAAAATGTCAAAATCAACGAAGGCGCTTTCGTAAACTACGTAAATTTTAAAACAATCAGCGTTTTAAAGCCGTAATAAGCGAGCTTGCAGTATAATTATTCAAAATAAATTCCAAGGAAATTCTATGAAGCAAAGAATAATCACGGCAGGAATTTTACTCGCCGTATTTTTGGCTCTAATTCTCATAAACGCCAGGTGGCTAAATTTCGCTGTATTTACGCTGATACTCGTGCTTGCGTTTTTTGAAAGCCTCAAATTATGGGATCTGGAGGAAACTAGCAAAAAGTGGCTCGCGCTGGCGATCGCGTTTTTTGCGCTGCTACCATTTACGCAAACCGATGAGCCCTTCGTCTCAGCGCTAAAAGTTAGCATCCTAATGATCCTATGCGTCGCCTCTGTCGTAGCCTTTACCAAGGGCCCCAGCCTAAAGATCACGCTTCCTTTCATCTATCCCGTTGCGCCGATATTTTTTATGTGGGCGGCTTACGATGATTTTGGGGAAGTTTTTCACTTCGTTTGGCTGATCTTTATTATCGTAGCTAGCGATAGTGGCGCATATTTTATCGGTAGAGCCTTCGGCAAAACTCCGCTAAGCGCCAGCTCGCCGAATAAAACCGTAGAAGGCGTGCTAGGCGGTCTTGCGCTCGCGCTTATCGTTAGCCTCATTTATGCGCGCATATTTACCAATATGCCGCCGCTTGAAATTTTAGGCAAAACCATCATCATAGCAATTTTTGGCGTATTCGGCGATCTGTTTGAGAGCTACCTAAAGCGCGCGGCGGGCCTTAAGGATAGCGGCGCGCTCTTTCCCGGACACGGCGGGATCTTAGACCGCATCGACGGCTATATGTTCGGCGCGATCGCGATGGCGATAGTCTATTCATGGTAGTTTTAGGCTCTACGGGCTCTATCGGCACAAACACCCTAGACGTAGCCGCGCGCAGCGGCAGTATGATTGAAGCGCTTAGCTGCGGGCGCAATATCAAGCTTTTAAACGAACAGATCGCAAAATTTCACCCTCGTCTCGTCTGCATCGCGGATGCGGAGCAGAAAAGCGAGGTAGATCACGAGCGGGTATTTTGCGGCGCGGATGGAATTTTGCAGATGCTTGCGGAGTGCAAAAGCACGACGGTCGTAAACGCTCTCGTAGGCTTTGCGGGCATGATGCCCAGCTTAAAGACCCAAGAGTTCGGAAAGAGGTTGTGCCTTGCCAACAAAGAAAGCCTCGTCGTCGGCGGGAAATTTCTGCAAACGGATAAAATTTACCCGATCGACAGCGAGCATTTCGGACTGAAATTTTTACTTAGCAACGCCAAAATCCCCGTTTCGCGCCTAATCATCACGGCTAGCGGCGGCGCGTTTTACGACGTGCCGCTAACGCAGCTGGGTTCGCTCACGCCGCAAAATGCCCTCAAGCACCCCAACTGGAAGATGGGCGCGAAGATCACGATCGACAGCGCCACGATGGCGAATAAGCTCTTTGAGGTGATCGAGGCGTTTTGGCTCTACGGCACGCGCGAGATCGATGCGCTTATCGAGCGCACCTCGCAGATCCACGCGCTGGTCGAATTTGCAGACGGCTCTACGACGGCGCATATTAGCAGAGCCGATATGCGCCTAGCCATCGCACACGCGATGTTTAGCGGCGACGTACGGGAGCAGATCACCGCGCCCGTGGATCTGTGCGCGCTGCGACCGATAGAGCTTAAGCCGATCGACGAGATGAAATTTCAAATTTTTACCCTCAAAGACGCGCTGTTAGCAAACCCCGATCTCGGCGTCGTCATCAACGCCGCAAACGAAGCGGGCGTAAATGCGTTTTTGCAGCAGCGGTGCTGCTTTACCGACATTGCGCGCGTGGTGCTAAAGTGCGCGGAGAAATTTAACTCGCCTAGCGTAACGGATGCGGATGCGCTTGCGGCAGTGGACGCGAGCGTGCGAGCGTATGCAAACGAACTGCTGAAATAAATTTTTTAATCACGGGATTTATGCTACAAGTTGAGCGTGGCGGCAAATTTCACTGCGCGCGGCTCGCGCAAGCAGCCGTAAAATTTAGCGGCTCTAAACAGCGTGCGCCTATTGCGCTGTATCGGGCGCAGATTTACGCTGTGCCGCAAGGTTGCGCCATTAAATTTAATAATTAGAGGTTGGGCGTGGATATTAAAACCGTCATAGAGTTAGAAAAGCAGCGCAAGCAGCTTAAGAAAAGTCGCAAGCTTTGGAAAATTTTAAGTTATCTCGTAGCGTTTGCGGTGTTTGGTCCGATGCTCGCGCTCGCATTGATAATCATCTTTCTTAATTTTCCAAAACTCGATCTCGGCGTAGAGAGTTTATTTCTTTTGGTCACGTCTATTTTAGCAATAATCGGCATGCGGGACAAATTTTACGAGTGGATTTTCGAGCGCAAAACCGAGCGGTTTGTGCTGCGATACAAAGAGCTTTATCTCAAGCCCTATATCGAAAGGCTGGGCTTTTCGTATAAAATGGGCGCGCTTTTTCAGGAAAAAGAGGTAAGAGCAAGCGAGATATTTGACGGATTTGATAGATTTCGCGCGGATGATCTGGTTTACGCAAGCGCGGACGGAGTGGATTTTATGTTTTGCGATATAAGGCTGGAAAAGGAGACCGGTAGGGGAACTTCATCGTTTTTTAAAAAGAGTTACACTACATTTTTCGAGGGGCCTTTTTTTGTGGCAAATTTTAATAAAAAAATTGGCTCCGATGTTTTTGTTTTTTCGGGCCCGGCGGCACCCACAGGCATAGATTTGCCGCCGTCTGCACTACCGCGCAAGCTATGGAGCAGCCGCAAAATCCCGATAGATAACGCGGACTTCAATGCAAACTTTTCGGTTTATGCAAGCGATACGGTGGCGGCTATGTATGTCCTGACGCCCGCGCTGATGGAGAAAATTTTATCTCTTAAACAGCTTGTAAAATCCGATATCTCGCTGAGCTTTAAGCAAAATAAAATTTATATCGCGATAGCTCGCGGCGCCGACAGCTTCGAGCCTAGCTTGGATCAGCCGATACTCAATGCCCGCATCGCAAATGATATCAAAGCGGATCTGGACGCGATGCTGCAAATCGTAAAAATTCTAAAGCTGAATAAAAAAATTTGGACGTCTTAACGGGCGCAAGGCGGAGCGAGGCAAGCGGGCGAAATAATACAGGGCGAAGCAAGGCGAGTAGATGAAACGAGGCGGGGTGAAGCAAAGCGACTAGATAAAACAAAGCGGAGCAGAATAAGGTAGAGCGAAACACGCGAGCGTCGTGCAAGCGTGATAAAATTCCGCGTGGGATTGCGAAATTTAGTTGCGGGATAGAATTTTGCGCGGAGCTTCGGCATGGTGGTGAAATTTTGCGCAAAATTTCGACGGCATTTTACGTCGCGGCGAAATCTTGTATAGAATTTCGGCGGAATTTCACGAAAAGTTAAAATTTGCTTGCTATTGAGAGATTTTTTTGATATACTGCCGTTTCTTTTTTGGCCCCGTAACTCAGTTGGTAGAGTGTCACCTTGACATGGTGGAAGTCGTTGGTTCGAGTCCAATCGGGACCACCATTTAAGCTATCTTTAAGTTTCAGTCACTTCTTTTTACTTCTCTTTAATTCCTGCTTAAGTTGTTTTCAAATTTTAATCCACTTCATTTTCGCGCACAGCGCCTGCCTTAAATTTAGTTATTCCAACATCTTTCATTTTTATTTTAGATATAATTTTTCCCGAAATACTATGAGATCGATTAAGCGATCAATGAGATGAATTTTTATCGGCAACCGATTAAATTTAGAAAGGAGTATCGGCGCTATATGGGACAGTATGTTATAAAAACATTAGATTACTGCACAGAAAAGGGACTGCAGCTACAATGGGAAAAGGACTTCGCGATCTCCGTCAATACTCCAGGAAACGAAGTTACTATAAGGGCAAATAAAAGCAGACTTATATCTCTTGCCAGGCATTTGCTTACTTTAGCGCAAGATTCCGTGCCGAAACATTCGCATATACATCTGGATGAGTATAATTCGCTTGAGGGGGGGGCTCGGCGGAACTTATAAACCAAAAAGATACCGAGCGATAAAGATAAATTTTTATGCTAAAGGAAGGCGACAATGAGAGAAAAGCACATTGTAGAGTTATTATCCTCCGCAATCGAAGGAGACGGGATCATATCCGTAGTATTTAAATTTTTCCATATAGATTGGGGATACACGCTAGAGGAGCTCGATCTAATTATAAATTTTGGTATAAAAAATGGTGATCTTCTTATAGAAGATATGCATGATGAAAACAAGCGCTACGACAAAATAGATTGGCGGCTAGATAATGTGTATCAAGAGATCGTTATGGTAGATATTTACGAATATATGCCATTGCTATTTTCCAAACATCCGACGGTACCGAATCCTTATAGGCAGTTCATTACGGAATGAAATTTGCATATGACAGCACGGATAAAACTATAAAATTTAAAGGGTTAGGCGTATGGCGCAAATACGATGAATAAAGCAAAGCATAACGAAAAGAAGCAGCAAAATGTCAGATAGGATCGGCTATTTTTTTCTTGGCGTAGTATTCTTTTTATACCTTATAATTTTTGCAGTAAATAAAAATATAAAGATAGGCGAGAAATATATTAAATTTGATGATGCGGGTATTTTATGGGTATTACCCGCAACTGTATTTTTAATAGCGGGCATTTGCTTCTTTTACCTCGCCTTCCGCTCTGAAAAGAACATAAAAAGATATCCGAAGTATATGTGGTGTAAGGACTGCTGTAAATTTTACATGTACGAGGATGTCAAAGATACGGATCAAATTTGCCCGGACTGCGGCAAAAAGCTTACGGAGTATAATGACGGCGACTACCGGGAAAGAAACGCCTCCGATCAAAGGGCTAAAGCTCCAAAGATCAAAAAGCGTAAATTTAAAAAGCGATGAAATTTGATTTGTTATAGAGGAATATATAAAAATGCTAAATAGAATTTTCGCATTAATCGGCTTTTTTGCTTTTTTCACATGGGGACTGGCGGCCGCTCTATCGGGAAAAGTCGATATAAAACCCGGCTTTATGGCACCAGTAAAGCTTGATAGCGCATATCTGCGTACCATCATAGGAATTTTATGCTTTGCGGCGTGCGTTTTCTTTTTATATCTTGCTTTTCGCTCCGAAAAAAGCATAAAATATTATCCTAAATTTATGCGTTGCAAAGGGTGTTTTAAATTTTATAATTTCTCGGACGTTAAAGATAGGAGCGTTTGCCCTAAATGCGGAGGCGAGCTGCAAGATTATGCCGAGATAGAAAAATCGGATCAAATAGAAAAGAATAAAAAGCTTGAAAGATATTATAAATTTGAAAAAGAGTGGTTAAAGACGATAAAAAAGCAAGGAAGTGAGAAATAAAATGATAAATTACAAAAATATCGGTTCTATTTATGAGCTTAACTCTTTACCTAAAAGCAGCTCGGATATATTTGCTTATCGGATAGCACTTTATGGATAAGGTAGATATCTTTAGTAATATCACAACGGATTTTCTTATAGGCGTCAAGTGGATATTCTTCTACGCAGAGAAAGCGTCGCAATTAGAAGATATCTTTGATAGTTTTATAGAGCGGCACGATTTATTGGATATAGTTACATTGTCATACGGAATCGATGAAAAAACAGAGCTTGTAAATCTATTTTTATCTAAGATAACTCCAACAACTATGGGCGTATCAATATTAGATGAGAAAAATGCCGCCGAAAACGAGCTATTGCATGAAATTCTAAAAGGCGTAAATAATAAAAATGGCGATAAAATTTAAAATGAGGCGAAATATGCAGCAAAATGAAGAATTGTATTATTTAGTAGCTGGATTTCTATCCGATTGGTGCGATATAGAGCTGTTTTGCGATGAATTTTATAAGATGTATGATTTGGAATCGCAATATTGCGCAACCAATAAAGCGGAAGGGCAGGCATTAAAAGAATTGGATATGATGACGGGTAGATTTTTTGAGTTTGATGAAGATTTTAAAAAGGCTCCTAACGTATTTTTTAAAGAAGGCGAGATAAGGCAAAAGGCAGAAGAAATTTTTCGATTATTTTCTAATATCAAAATTTCAAAAGAGGAATTTTTTAGATTTTTGAAAGAGCAGAGAGGGTTAAATTTTCCGATTGGCGTTGATTTGGGCGAAGGCTATGTAATGTGCCCGAATTGCTCCAACGCAATGAAAGTAGATGGGCGCCAAAGCGTAATTACATGCGATAATAAATATTGTATCACTAAGTTTATCAATCCTTTAGCGAAATTAACGCTTGCGGAGATTAAGATTGGAAATGAATAAAATTTGATTTAGACAAAATAATTTAATACAAAATTTATGGAGAAAATAGATGCTTAATTTAGAAGAGCAGGAATTCCGCGTAAAGGGCGTTTATGATAATATAGAAGAGGCTTCCAGCATAAAGCAGCAAAAAATGTATTGGTTGAATGAGAACAACGTAGAGGGCCATATTTCATCGTATATAGAGCTAATGTGCACACTTTTGATGATTTTGATTTCGACGATTTTGCAAAAAATACGGCTTGTCGTTTAGGATTCCCGCCAAAACTTATAGAATTATTGCAAGAATTTAGAGATGCTATAAAAAATTATCAAGCCAAAGACGAAACCGATGATCGCGCCATTATAGAGGATCCAAATTGGCATATCGTAGTAGAAAAGGCACGAGACGCCATAAAAGAATGGGATAAATACGATTTAGGCTCGAACGATAGAACATTCAAATTAAATTAGGTAGTAAAAAACAAAAAATAGGATTTTAATATGATAAAAAATGAATTTGAATTTTTAATTGCCTCCGTGCCGGATAGAGAAAAAGTAGTAGCCGAGATTTGGCATATGGACAGAGAGGTTTTAATACAGATCAACCATGAAACAAATAAGCTTTTAGTCGCTGCTACCGAGACTCGGCATAATATCAATTTTTACGAGCTTATATGGGCGCTATATGCCGGGGGATTATGGCTAAAAGATGGGAATCAAAGACCGAATTTTACGGAGCAATTTGAGAAATTTTCAAAAAGAAACGGAAGATGCTCGAAAAATATCTTTAAATTTACAAGATATGAAAATAAAGTGAGTATAGAGCATAAAGGAAATGTAATAGCCCGCGTCATAAAAGAAGGTGGCGCCCTATCGGTGGGTTTGTTAAATTTTGGATTTGTATTAAAAGACTGCGTAGAGCTCGAAAATTTCGTACGGGCTTTGCAAAATTCTAGGAAACTGCTAGATAGCGCGGACGGCTAAGTATCACAGCTAAAAACATTATAAAGGATAATAAAATGACCGATTATTTCGTAAGAAAAGAAAGCGCGATAAAATTAAATAAGCTTTTAGGGTTAGATTCGACGGGAGATGAGCAAGATTGGGAGCTAGAATTAGCAGACATCGGCAAAATTACGTCTATGCTAAATCTACTAGAAAACAAGACATTAAATTTCCACGATAAGATTGCTCTGTCGCATTTAATTGTCGCTTCGTTTGAGAAAGAGGATGAAGAGCTAGGCACGGTAGACGGGGATAGAATTAAAATATTTGCCGACTTTCTGGACGATAACTTGCAAATCAAAAATATCATACGAGAATACTGGGTAGTTGCGTATGGGAATTTGAGTAAAAATTTAGCCTATTTGATATTTGGGGATAAATAAAGGATTAAATAATGCAGCCCAAAATTAGAAATTTATGCGTATCACTGGAAAATAAAATTTTAAATTTACGTTCTCTTGATCCCGAGCAAGTATGCTGCTGCATAGCGACATGGTTTATTGAAAATAAAATTTTATTTCGTATGAAAGAATACGACGGTTGCGGCTTGGACGAGCTGTTAAAGTTAAATTTTAAAGATTATCCGACCGAGCTATCGATTTACGGCGACGGAAAAGCAAAGAAATTCTTTGGCGTAAAGATCATCAAATCGGACAAATACCGCTTGATAAATAAAATTAGAGCGCTGAAAGATCAAAAGAGCTTAAGACTGGTCTACGAGGAATTAAACTCGATTATATTCGATAGCTTGGTAGTTAGCGTGGATTTGGACTTGGCATGCGAATGCCCGCAATGGTCGCCTAGCGATTATAGAGTTATGTTGAATGAAGCGACGGACGAAATCGTTTTCGCCTGTATAAACTGCGAGAAGAAATTTTATCCGCATACTCTTACCGAGTGCCGAATAGATTGCGATCTTGCTATTCCTAAACGCGAATATTTTATCAATTAACTATTTCAATCATTTCTTTTATAGCTAACTTTTGGTAGCCAAGAAAGAAGTGGACGGTAAGGGCTCAAATTATTTAACCCAGTCTAAATTTAACCCGCCCCTACGCATTAAATTTCACGATAAATTTACGTCATGGCGCCCGGGCATTGCCAAGCCCGAGCGCCGTAAATTTCAAATTTAAAACTGTCCGAAAAGATCGTTCAGCGCCTCGCTGATGCTAGGATGCGTAAAAATTTGATTTTTGAAAAAGTCCGCCTTCGCTCCCAGCGCCATGGCGATCGCCAGCTCATTAACGATCTCGTGCGCGTTTACGCAGTGAAGCGCCGCGCCTAAAATTTCGCCGCTAGCTGCGTCCACGACCGCTTTCATCATTCCCTCGTCGTGCGCTACGACCTTGGCGCCGGGCACCGCCGCCATCGAAAGCTTCAGCACCTTGATCTCGCGCCCACTCTCTCTTGCCTGCCTCTCGCTAAGGCCGATGCGAGCTAGCGGCGTGCGGGTAAACAGCACGCTTGCATGCGGCGTGCGATTTTTCGTAGTGCGCGCGCCGTCTCCGAAAAGCGCGCTAAAAATGATCCTGAAATCATCCAGGCTCGTGTAGGTAAACATCTCGCCGCCACGCACGTCGCCTGCCGCGTAGATGCCAGCAGTCGAGCTTTGCAGATGCTCATTCGTGATGATATTGCCGTGCGCGTCCGTCTGCACTCCCGCAGCGGCTAAATTTAGCTCACCCGTATTCGCGCGACGACCGAGGGCGTATAAAAATGCATCCGCCGCGATCAGCCTGCTCTCGCCCGCGAGGTTAAATTTTAGCTCCCCGCCCTTTAAACTCAAAAACTCGCAGCCCTCGATAATCTCTACGCCTTGGGCCTGCAGAGCGGATTTGACGCTGGCGACCACGTCCTCATCCTCGTTTTTCATAAATTTCGATCGCATCAACACGCTGACTTTCGAACCGAATCCCGCAAACATCGAGGCAAACTCAAGCCCGATAAATCCGCCGCCGATGATTACTAGATGCTTCGGCAGGATCTTTAAATTTAAAATTTCTTCGCTGCTATAAGCGATCTGAGAACTTACCTCAAAGCTAGGCTCGACCTCCCTCGAGCCCGTATTTACGACGATCGTTTCTGCTGAAATTTCACGTGTTTGTCCGTCAGGACTTAGCACGCGCACGGAATTCGCGCTCGTAAATGAGCCCTCGCCGTCGATTACGTCGATATTTGGGCTTCCCTTTAGCATGGCTAAATTTTTCGCCCTCAGCGCCTCTACGAGCTCGTCCTTTTTCTGCATACTCAGTACGAAATACTCCCCGAGCACGCTGAAATTTACGAAGCCTGCTTCCTTGCTTGCGGTAATTAGCCGCTTGGTCGGGATGCAGCCTACGTTGATGCAGGTGCCGCCGTACATCTGCGGCGAGCGCTCGATGAGAGCGACCTTTTTGCCCAGTGCAGCGGATTTTGCGGCAAGGGTTTTACCCGCTTTGCCAAAGCCTATTACGATGATATCATAATCCATTTTTTATCCTTTTGATCTGAAATTTCGCGGGATTATAAGAGGTTTTATTAAATTTAAAATCTGAGTGGCGCAAATTTAAAGGCGCAGACAAGAGGCGCGAAATTCCACGATGAAATTCTAACTGCAGCACGGAATTTAATACGGAAAATAAAATTTTGGCTCTAATCGTTTTAAAAATTCTGCGCCGATAGAATTGCAATTCTAAGCGCGGGATATGCGGCGTTTTATAGCGCTTGGTAACAGATAGAATCCAAGCTACAAAATTCTAAGCCCCAAACCGCTCATAAAATTTAAAGGTGCAAAAAGCGCGGAATTTACGCCGTAAAATTCCGCCACTAGCGCTTTTTTACGCCTAGCAAAAACATATCGATGCGATCCTTGATTAGCTCGCTCGCTTTGAAATTTAGCTTTTCGTCGAAAAACAGCAGCCTGCTAAAATGCGGCTCTCTAAGCAAAAAGCAAAAATATAGCGCTAGGCTTTTTGCCGTGCGCCCGGGCGCAAACTCGTTCGCATGCGCCGCCAAATACTCATCTAGCGCATTCGGCGAACCTAGCACGCCGCTTTTTAAAAAGATTTTTGGGCTCTCGCTAAGCGCACCGTTAAAGCCGCTGAAAAGTATCAATCGATAGAATTTTATCGCCTCCGGAGCGAAAAGAAACTCCAGATAAATCCCTGCAAACTCCTGCAGATACTCACGCAATTTTAGGTCTTTATTGATTCGCATGCGCTCGTTCATTCGCTCGTCGAGCTTTTTACTTTGCAGTTCGATGATGCGCAAAAATAGGCTTTCTTTGTTATCAAAATACTTATAAACCGACGATAGCGAACCGCCGCTAAGCTCGATGATATCGCTTAAGCTCGTAGCCTCGTAACCTTTGGCTAAAAACAGCTCCAGCGCCGCGTCTAAAATGAGCTTACAGCGAATTTCGGATTTTTTATATTTAGGCGATTCGGGCATTTCGCCTCCTTTGAAATACTAAAATTTTTTCATAAGTGTATAAAAAATATACTTAATTAAGCAACATTATTGGACTAAAATTTTAAAACCTCAGCAAAAAATAATTTTACGCGGCTTTTGCGAGCGAAGTGAAATTTTATATCGTGTGGGCGCAAACAAGCGGAATTTATCGCGCGCCAGCTGCGGCAAGGCGGAATCTATCTTTGTAAATAAAGCGTTTAATGCCTATTTTAGGCAAATTTAGCAATAATTACCTAAAACGCTAAAAGGCATCTTTGTATGAAAAAAGTCTCGATCGGCGAAGCAGCCGAAATTTTAGGAATTTCAAAAGAAGCCGTCTATAACCGCATCCGTAGAAATTCCTTGCGCGCCGAGGAAAGCGGCGGCGTACGCTACGTGCTTTTAGATGATGAAATACAACAAAGCGAGCCCACTTCGCAAAACTCTGCGAAAAGCCCGCGCACCAGTGGCACAGCTGGCACTCAAAGCTTCATCGACTATCTCATCAAAGAAATCTCCGAGCTAAAAGGTAAAATCGAAGCGCTGCAAAGCGATAAGGACAGACTTCACAAAGAAAAAGAGGAAATTTTAATCGCTTCGAAAGATGAAATCAAGCTGATGTATAAAGAGCGCGACGAGAAGCTCAGATATTTTTTGTCGTTTTTCGACAAACCGCTGCTTTCGAGCAAAAGCCGCGAAGCCAAACCCTACGATGTCGAAATCAAAGAAAAAACCTTCGATCGCAGCGAATGGACGAGCCTTGCAAAATTCGTAAAATCGCTCAAACGCAAAAAGCGCCTCAAAGCGCAAAGCCTAATCATCGAAAACATCGGCAAGAGCGAGTTTATCCGCGTCGAGGGAAACGAGCTTTTGATAAATCAAAGCTTAGATATAAAATCATTGAAAGGAAAAAAATGAAACTACGCAAAATCGCTAGCTATGCGCTGGTAAGCGGCTTCGGGCTCGTTATGGCAGGCTCGTTAGCGGGCTGCGACGACAAGGAGCAGGAGCAAAACGTCCGTCTGCAAGAAGGCGCGCTCGTGCGGCTTGAAGAGGTCGCGCCGGGAAAATATAAAATTTTAGAGGAATTTCCAAGCGAAAAAACCCAGATTATCTTAAGATCGCTCGACGGCACGGAGAGAATTTTAAGCGATGAGGAAACCAAAGCCCTTCTAGCCGAAGAAAACGCCAAAATCGACGCCGGCACTTCAAATTTAACCAACCAAAACGCGCAGCTTAGCAGCGGCGGCATGAGCCTGGGCGAAGCAATCTTGGCAAGCGCTGCGGGCGCCATCATCGGCTCGTGGATCGGCGGTAAGCTATTTAACAACCCAGCCTACCAAAGTCAGCGCCAAACCGCCTACAAAAGCCCGAGCGCCTACTCCAGAAGTGTAAATAGCTTCAATCAAGCAAAGCAGCAAAACGCCAAAGCGCGAAGCGGCAAGAGCGGGTTTTTCGGCGGAAGTAAGAGCGGCAAGAGCGGCGGATTTTTCGGCGGCTAAGCGCGCTTTGAAACATACAGCGGCTCTGCGCGGCGAGTTAAATTTAGAGCTCAGAATTTTAAAATTTGCGCCAAATTTAGCATTGATTTGACGTGGGTTTTTCAAAAACGCGCTGTAAAGCTCGGCTAAATTTCATCGCTTCTGTCGCGCCCGATCTGTACCAGTCTGCGTGCCGTTTAATTTAGCCGCATATCTCGTGCAGCTTAAATTTATGCACGATCGCCGCGTATGATCTACGCTAATTAAATTTTGCCGCGTGCCTTGCGCACTTTAAATTTACGCGAAATCGTATGCGTATCAAAACTAGCAAAAGCCGCAAAGATCGCGGCGCAAATGGATTTAAATTTTAAAAAAAGGATAAAAATGCAACTAAAAAAGATAACGCCGTTAAGCAACGAGTATCTCGAAAAGCTCGGCTTTTACTGGCACACGGACGCAGACGAGACCCCTTACGTCAGCGACGAGATCGTGCGCGTGAGCGCCGCGGAGGCGGATGCATATTACGAAGCGGCGAACGAGCTATACGAGATGTTTGTCGCGGCCGCGCAGCATGTCATCGACAATAACCTCTTCCACGAGCTCGGTATCCCCTTCAACCTCGTAGATCTAATCAAACAAAGCTGGGAAAACGAGGTTCACTGGCACCTATACGGGCGCTTCGATTTCGCAGGCGGGCTGGACGGCAAGCCTATCAAGCTGATAGAATTTAACGCCGACACGCCTACGGCGGTGTTTGAGACGGCGATTATCCAGTGGGCGATGCTCAAAGAAAACGGCATGGACGAGGCGAGCCAGTTCAACGACCTCTACGACGCGCTGCGCGATAATTTCAAGCGACTCGTGGTGCTTGACGGCGAACTTGAGGATTTTTCTAAATTTTACGAAGGGTGGAAAATTTTATTTAGCAGCGTCGCGGGCAACGTCGAGGATGAAAAGACGACGAAGCTTTTGCAGCAAACCGCGGAGGATGCGGGCTTTAAGACGCGCTTTGCCTACGTGGACGAGGTGGAATTTAACGACGAAGAGGGCGTGTTTTTTGACGGCGAAAACTACGAGTATTGGTTCAAGCTAATCCCTTGGGAAGCGATCGCGATTGAGGAGGGCGAGCTTGCGCTCATCTTAAAAAACATCGTGCAAAATCAAAAGGCGATCATCCTAAACCCCGCATACACGCTGCTTTTCCAAAGCAAGGGGATTATGAAAATCCTGTGGGATCTGTATCCGAACCACCCGCTGCTGCTACAAAGCTCCTTTTCGCCGATCATCGGCAAAAAGATGATCAAAAAGCCGTTTTTGGCGCGCGAGGGGGCGAACATAGCGATTTTCGACGCGGACGGCAGAAAGATAGAGGAAAACGGCGGCGAATACGGAAATCAGAAATTTTTGTATCAGGAATTTTACGAGCTCAACAAAGACGAGCGCGCCCAGAGCTACCAAGCGGGGGTGTTTTTCGCCTATGAAGGCTGCGCGCTGGGCTTCCGCAAGGGCGGCGAGATACTCAATAATCTCTCAAAATTTGTGGGGCACTACATCGAGGATGCAAAGTAGCGGCGCAGCAAATTTTATAAAATTTGAGAAATTTTAAGGCGGAGTATTTTGGCGATAGCTTTGGCAGCAAGGCTCTCGCGGCGGTAAATTTTATCGCCGCTCAACGGTAAAATTTAACGCTAGGAAGCTACGGCGAAATTTAACGTAGCGGCACGACCAAAATTCTGCGCGGATAAATTTCGTGCAGGTTAAATTTGCGTAAGTTGAAATTTCGTGCAGAGTAAGATTCGCGCGAGCTAAATTTAAAATTTAAATGCGAGCGGCAGCAGCGATTAAATTTATCTCTCGCTTCTGCGCAAATTGAAATTTTAAATTTAGACGCAGGTTTCAGCGGCGGTAAAATTTAACGCCTGCTTCGGCATGAATTGGAATTTTAAAATTTAACGCCCCGCGCGCTGCGAGCATTAAATTTCGCGAGGACAGAATTCACGATAGTTAAATTTTGCGAGAGTAAATTTTGCAATAGTAAAATCTCGCGAGCAAATTTCCGCAATAGCTAAATTTGCAGAGTTAAAATTTGCCGTTTAAGCGCCGTGCTCCGAATCGCGCAATGGAATTTAACGGCTAAATTTAGCCGCGCTGCTACGACTTAAAATTTTTAAACGCAAAGGGGAAAATATGAAAATCGTATGTTTGGATGCCGCGACGCTGGGAAGCGATGCCGATCTTAGCGAGATCGCGAACTTAGGCGAGTTTGAAAGCTACGAGATGACGGAGCCCGCGCAAACCGCACAGCGCCTAGCGGGCGCTGGCGTCGTCATCACCAACAAAGTCTTAATCACGGATGAGATCATGGCGCAAACCGCGCTTAAGCTGATCTGCGTCAGCGCCACTGGCACGAATAACATCGACATGCAGGCCGCGCAGGCTCGCGGTATCGCGGTGAAAAATGTGGCGGGCTATTCGACGAACAGCGTCGTGCAGCAGACCTTCGCGTCGCTGTTTGCGCTAACCAACGCGCTCGGATACTACGCGGATTACGGCAGCAGCGGCAAATGGTGCGAGAGCGAAATTTTTACTCACATTGACGCGCCCATCAGCGAAATTTACGGCAAAGAATTCGGCGTTATCGGACTTGGACAGATCGGCGAAAAGGTCGCCCGCATCGCCGCTGCGTTCGGCGCAAACGTGAGATACTACTCCACCAGCGGCGCGAACGACAACGGCGAGTTTGCCAGAGTGAGCCTGGACGCGCTTTTAAGAGCCTGCGACATCGTCTCGATCCACGCCCCGCTAAATGAAAAAACGGCGGGATTGATCGGCGAGACGGAGCTTGCGAAGATGAAAGAGGGAGCCATATTGATGAATTTCGGCCGCGGCGGCATCGTGGACGAGGAGGCGCTAGCTCGCGCCGTGGACGAACGAGGCTTGCGCACGGCGCTTGACGTGCTGCAAACAGAGCCGATGAGGGCGGATCATCCGCTTTTGCGCGTGAAAAATCGCCGCAACGTCGTCATCACGCCTCACATCGCATGGGCGAGCATAGAGGCCCGCAAACGGCTGATAAAGATGATCGCGCAGAATATTAGGGATTTTATGAGCGGCAAATGAGCGCGGTCGAAATGCCGGAGCAAATTTAATAAAATCAAGATGCGGCACAAGGCCCACAAAGACTCTGCACGCAGTATTTCAAAGCGCTGTATATAAAATTTTATTAACTGAAAAGAAGCGATACCGCTTCGGATAAAATTTTAAATTTACGCCACGGATAAGCTATCTCTCCGCTTTGAATTTATAGATTTATCTTTTCTTATAAATTCTTTTTATGCTCATCCAAAATCCCGTAACTATGAAAAATAACACAGAAATCGCCGCTACGCAAAATAAGAACTTGCCCGCCTCGCCAAAGATATAGCCCGAATGCACGCTCAAAACGGTTTTATGTATAGCAAACGGGCGCGGCATAGTGCTTTTCGCATCATCATAGCGAGCATGCCGCAAGATGCCCTTTTTAACATTTACACTCATCGTGTTCATATGCTCTTCGCTCTTTTCGCCTCTATCGAAATAAAAGATCATAAAATTTTCTCCATCTTTTTGAGCGATAATATTGAAGAATTCATAGTTTTCACCGCGTTCACGCTTAAAAATATCAAATGCCGTCTGCAAATTTAAAATTTTATCTTCATCCTCAAGCGAAAATCCTCGCACTTCGGTAAAACTCGTTTTTCTAAAAATTTCCTTTTCCCCTAGCGCTCTGTTGGTGATTTTGGCTATCCAATCATACGACCAATAAAGCCCACTAGCGCTTATCGTAAGCAAAACGGGTAGCAGCAAAACTCCGACCGCGCCATGCAAGCTATATAAAAACGCATAACCTCTCGCTTTAAAATTTATCCTAAATGCGCGTAAAATTTTCCCTCTAAAGCTAGGATAATAGATCACCACGCCTGAAATTAAGACCAAAATAAACATAACCGTGCTAAGCGCCACGATATTTTTGCCTATTAGCCGCAGAGTTTCGTTTTTGCTTAGCCCAAATCCCAGATTGGTATGTAGGTTTAGCATTACGCCGATAAACGTATCGCCTATATTTTCCGAAGTAATTTCGCCGTTATAAGGATCTATAAAATATGATTTAAACTCGCCGCTAGAATCTGTACCGGAAAGCCTAATCGCCTCATTTTTATTTTGAGGAATTCTATAATAACTGAGCGTAAAACCGGGCTTGACTTTTCTGAAAATATTTAAAATTTCGGCGGGTTCGAGGGCATCTTTTCCACTCGGACTCACGAAAGATTTGCTTTGATTTAACGCATCTATAATCTCGTCGTGATACGAGATAATAGCGCCGCTAAGGGCTATGATTAAGATCGGCACACAGCATATAAGCGTCAAAATAAGGTGGACATTGAACCAAAATTTTTTCCTTTTTAGAATCGCCATTAATTTCCTTAAATTTTAAATCCGTGGACGAAATTTATACGCCGCGAATTTAAAAATTCACGTTAAATCCAACCTGCGCCTTCATCCCGTCTACGACCATCATTTGGTAATTTCCCGAGCGCGTTAGTACGAATTCGTTGAATATATTATAAAGCGTAAAATTTAAACTTGCGTCTTTTGTAACTTTATAGCTCGCGCCCAGATCAAAAAGTGTGTATGAGCGGATATCCTCATCGTAGCTTAGGCTATCGCGCGTCCTACTATAATAATTTATTTGCGACCATAAGTTTAGCTTCGAGCTTACGTCGTAATCAAATCCTAGCTTTACCGAATGGATTGGAAAATTATTTAAGGTTTTACCCTTCTCGCTACCCGTTTTTTGCTCGGATTTCGTATAGGCGTAGTTTGCATGCAGCTTCAAATTATCTAAAATTTGATAATCGCTACTTAGCTCTAGACCCCTAACCTCGGCTTCTCCGATATTTATAGTGTCCCAAATACCGCGCCTGTAAGTTTTGCCGTTATGTACGCAAGGATTTCCCGGTCTTGGACGGCAAATTAATTTGGTAGAAATTCCATCTTTGATTTCGGTATAAAACGCAGTAGCACTAAAGTTAAATTTATCGTTATCGTCGTAAGAAAACCCGCCTTCGTAGCTTATGCTGCTTTCAGGCTTTAGAGAGCTTCTGCCGATCTGCGCTCCCTGACCTCCTGCAAACGGCAGGGCAAGGCCCTCGCTACGCTGCTTAATATCCGGAGTTGAATATCCCGTCGAAACGCCGCCTTTAATAGAAAAGCTTTCGTTTAAACGATAAACGGCATAAGCGCGCGGCGATATATGGCCGCCGTAGTCCTTATCGCGGTTATATCTGATTCCACCGGTTAGCGTTAAATCATCAGTTAGATAAAAATCATCCTCGCCGTAGATCGAATAATCCCATCTTTTGACATTTGCCTCATCTGCGGTAGTGGCGGCTTCGTTTAATCTCTCGCTTCGGTATTGCACACCCAAGCTCAAAGCATTTGAATCGAAAAAATATGAGCCTTTAGAATTTAGCGTAGTCGTTCTAAGACGCAGATCCTGAGCACCGCTTTCTTTCATGCTATCGTAATTTGCGTAGCTATCTATCATAAACTTATCGTATTTTCCCTGATGAGACAGACTTGCAGTGTAGCCTTTCATATCCTCTTTCGCAATATCGTTATTGCCTCCAGAGGTTGTTCGCGTACGCCCGTATGTACGCCTAAATTTATTATTTACTTTACGATAATCAAGCGCTACCTCATCGTTTTGCGTTACGTTATACATCAGTTTTGCGCCCATATTCGTCTCTTCATTATTTCTATTTGCATAAGGCTCTTTGTCCTCTATCTTTTCAAAAAATCTGCCGTAAAGTGCGATACCTAGCACGTCCGGGACGATAGCTCCGTTTAGATAAAAACCCGTTTGATAATCACCTTTTATTTGCGATTTTTTGGCAAAAGTATAGTATCCGTTTACATTGCCGCTAAGCTCATTTGAAAAGCCCTTGGTGATGATATTTATTACTCCGCCCATAGCGTCGCTGCCGTAAAGCGAGCTCATAGGACCGCGTATGACCTCTATGCGCTCTATCGCATTTGCGGGAGGCAAGAAATTCTGGCTACTGCCAATACTTCTCAATCCTTTATAAGCGCTATCGCTAGTCGCGGGCTTGCCGTCGATTAAAATTTTCGTATATTTTTGAGATAGGCCTCTTAGGCTTATGCCTTTTCTAGATGCAGCACCTAGCGTTGCGGTAAAGGCACTTGGCAAATCTTTTAGCATTGCGGAGATATCTTGGTAGTTACGTTTTTGTATCTCTTTTTGCGTAAGAACGGAGATAGAAGCGGGTGCGTCTTGAATATTTTGCCGATAGCCGGTAGCACTGACTACGGTAATTTCGCCCAAATTTACGCTTTTGCCTTGTTTTTCTAACTCACTCGATATCCCAGCTGTCGCTATAGCAGTGATCAGCGATAATTTATATATTGCGCGCACAAACGCCCCTTTTCTTATTAAAATTTAAACTCATTTTACTATAATAAGATACGCATTATCAAGAAATACTAAACGGTAGAGGGATTTTTTTAAACGCTAAAGGGATAAGATGAGCAAGGAGATAAGTTTAGACGATTTTTTGCAAAAAATATCTAACGACATTGAGCCGTCCAAGCAATGCGGGTATAACAAAACCGAGCTTAAAAGCGAAAGTATAAAATTCAACTTTAGCTCTTTTTATACGGGCGGAGAGATAGGATATTATAGCAGCGATATAATTTGCAGAGATTTTCTTTTACATCGCCACGAACGAGGCAGCCGCTATTCATTTTTATTTTTCAATACGGGCGAAAATCCTATCTGCTTCAGATCGGATAAAGATCAATTCGTTTTAAATAAGGGCGAGCTTTGGCTCGGAACTATGCAAAGCAAATTGCGTGGTGTTCACGAGCTTGAAAATAAACACTATAAAAGCTCATGCATAGCGCTTAGCACCGCTTTTGCGAATGAACTAGGAATTTTAAAAAATTTGAATTTAGATCAAGCAGTTTGCATGAAGAAATTTAAAACAAGCGCCGTGCAAAATATCATCCTTAAAGAAATCGAAAATGCCGCGATATACGACGGCAAAATGCGCGAAATTTTTATGGAAAGTAAAATTTTAGAGATGCTTTATAGAAGTTTTCATAAATTTAATGAGCCCGAAAATGCGCTTAGACTTGATGAAAATCGCATAAAAATAGTTCAAAAAGCAAAGAAAATATTACTCGAAAATATGCAAAATCCACCTAGTATTAAAGAGCTCGCTCATCTTTGCGCCACGAATGAATTTGCACTAAAAAGGGATTTTAAAGCATATTTTGGCACGAGCGTTTATGCGATGCTGACAAATGAACGGCTTGAGATTGCAAAAGAGCTATTAAGTCTAGATCAAATCAGCGTAAACGAAGCCGCCAAAATGGTCGGATATAATAATTTATCGCATTTTTCTAAAATTTTTAGGACTAAATTTAACGTGCTGCCGACGCAACTGAAAAAGGATATAAAATTTTACTACTCGGATTAGAATTTCGCACGACCGACTATCTTTTAGAAGCCACAATCTTTCGTAACTGCATATCAAAATCTCATAAAATTTTATATCGCAACCGGACCCGCAAAAATACGGAATTTAAATTATAAATGCCGCCGAAGCCTTGGCGACAAAGCAAGCTGCGATCAAATATCGCGGCTGCGCGTATGTTTGGATGTCAAAGGGCGCCTTAAAATTTTAAATACATCTAAATTTAAAACAGGCTATAAACCTCATCGAGCGTGAAGTGCTTTTTATCGATCTTGCCGCCGTAGTATGGCTTGATATCCTCGTCAAAAGCCTTATGGAAAAATTTCGCTTTATACATTTTTACCAGGCTGCTATTAACCGCATCAAGTAACTCGGTATTGCCCTTAGATAGGGCAACGGCGATATAATCTACCTTGCCAAGGTTGATGATTTTTGCATCAAGCGCGGCATCGTTTCTAGCGTATCCGAGTACGACCGTATTATCGTCGGCAAAGCCTATGCCCTCGCCAGCCTTTAGTCTGGCGACGCATTCATTCGCATCGGCACATGTCGCAATCTCATAGCCCGCGTTTTTGAAGTGCTCCTCGGCAGTTGTGCCTTTAACGCTTAGGATTTTTTTATGCGCGATCTGATCGATTCTTGAAATATTATCGTCCTTACGGCTTAGCACGCCGATCTGCACTGAATAATACGGATAGGAAAAATCAACTTTCTGAACGCGGTCTTTTGTGACGGTAAGCTTGGATATGATGAGATCTACTTTGTTTTGCTCCAGTGAGGGAACGCGATCTTTAGATGCTACGGAGATAAAGTCGATTTTGATCTTTTTATTGCCAAATAGATTTTTAACTAGCTCGTTTGCCAAATCAACCTCAAAGCCCTTCAGCGTACCGTTATCATCGAAGCTAAACGGAGGCTGGGAATCTTGCAAGCCTATGCGAATTTCGCCTGCTTGCTTGATATCTGCTAGGGAATTAGCGCAAAGCGCGCCAGCACCCAGCAAAATACTTAGTAGAATTTTTTTCATATTTTGTCCTTTGAATTAAAACATTTTATAAAGATCATCTAACAAGAAATATTTTTTCTCAGCCTTGCCTTTGTAAAAAGGATCGATGCTGTCGTTGAAAATTTTCTTGAAAAAGCCATTTTTGCTGAGCTTGACAAGCCCGTCGTTTAGAGCGTTTAGCAAGTCATCGTTACCTTTTTGCACCGCGATAGCTAAAAAGTCCGTCGTGCCTAAATTCTTGATATTTACCTCTACCTTGCGATCTACGACCGAATAGCCCAAAACTACCATATTATCGTCCGCATAGCCGCTGCCGCGACCGGATTTTAGCGCGCGGAAACATTCGCTCGAACTAGCGCATGAGATAACCTTAAATCCTTCCTTGCTAAAATAATCAAAAGCCGTAGTGCCGGGCTCTGCTAAAATTTCTTTATCTTGTAAATCGTCTACGGTTTTTATATTATCATCGGTGCGAGTTAGCACGCCGATATTTACGCTAAAGTAAGGATTTGAAAAATCCACTAGCTTCTCGCGCTCTTTCGTAACCGTGATGGCTGCGATATCCAAATCGACCTTGTTATCTTGCACAGCTGTGATACGATCATTGCCTAGAGTTACGACATATTCGATTTTGCCGCCCTTATCGCCGAAAATTTCCTTTGAAAGCTCTTCAATAAGCGAAATTTCAAAACCGCTGTATTTGCCGTCCTCGGAGACGCTAAGCGGCGGCAGTGAGCCGTCTATTCCGATACGAATGAGCCCTTTTTCTTTGATCTGCGCTAAAGAGTTAGCAAATAACGAACACGAAGCGATTAACAACGCAAATATAATCTTTTTCATAAAATTCCTTTAAATTTTACTAAAATTTGCCAGCGAATAGAATTCCATCCATCGCCGCTTTAAATCAAAACAAGCTGTAAAGATCGTCCAGCAAGAAATACTTTTTATCAATGGTGCCTTTATAAAAAGGCTCAATACTCTCATCAAAAATTTTTGTAAAAAAACCCTTTTTACTTAGCTCAATTAGTCCCGCATTTACCGCGTTAAGCAGCTCGGTATTGCCCTTTTGCACCGCGATGGCCAGGAAGTCCGTCGAGCCTAAATTCTTGATATTTACTTCGACTTTGCGGTCGACTACAGCGTAAGCAAATACAAGTAGATTATCATCGCCGTATCCGTCGCCCTTACCCGATTTTAGATCATTAAAGCATTCATTCGCGCTCGCACACGGTACTACGTTATAGCCCTGTTTCGTAAAGTAATCAAACACAGTAGTACCGGGCTGCGCCAGTATAGTCTTTCCGTTTAGATCGGAGACCTTTCTGATATTATCGTCGCTACGAGTTAGCACGCCGATATTTACGCTAAAGTATGGATCGGAGAAATCTACCAGCTTCTCGCGCTCTTTTGTAACCGAGATTAGTGCGATATCCAAATCAACTCTGTTATCCTGCACCGCTTTTATACGATCATCGCCTACCGTTACGACATATTGTATCTTGCTGCCTTTATCACCGAAAATTTCTTTAACAAGCCCTTCGATTAAGAGTATCTCAAAGCCGCTATATTCGCCAGCTTTAGCGACACTAAACGGCGGAGATGAGCCATCTATACCGATTCGAATAACCCCTTTTTCTTTGATTTGAGTCAAAGTGTTGCTAAGAAGCGAACACGCAGCCAGCATTAACGCCAAGATTATCTTTTTCATAGCGTCCCCCTTTTTTAAAATTACAGCAAGCTATAAAGATCATCCAGCAAGAAATACTTTTTCTCTGCAGTTCCTTTGTAGTAAGGCTCGATGAAATTATCGAACGAATTTTTGAAAAAGCCCTCTTTGCTTAGCTTGATTAGCTCGCCGTTTAGAAAATCCAAAAGCTCCGAATTGCCCTTTTTCACACCGATGGCTAAGAAATCCGAAGTGCCTAAATTTTTGATATTTACTTCAACCTTTTTATCTAATACCGGATAAGCCAGCACGACTAGGTTATCGTCGGCATACCCGTCGCCCTGTCCGGCTTTTAGCGCCTTATAGCAGGCGTTTGCGTTATCGCATCTGGCGATATTATAGCCTTGCTTTTCAAAGTATGTTTCTGCGGTACCGCCGCTAAGAACTAAAATAGTTTTATCTTGCAATTCATTTAAGGATTTAATCTTATCTTCGACGCGGGTCAAAATGCCTATATTGACGCTAAAATACGGGGTCGTAAAATCGATCTGCTTCTCGCGCTCCGGAGTTACGGTAAGAGTTGCAATAACCGCGTCGACCTTATCTTCTTGTAGGAATTTTATACGTTGATTTGCAAGCACGGAGGTAAACTCCACCTTTCCGCCCGATGGAAGCATATCTTTAGCGATGGCATTTGCCATATCAACCTCAAAGCCCTGATGCACGCCGTCTTCTATCTTGCTAAACGGCGGCTGCGCGTCATAAACGCCTATTCTAAGTACTCCGCTACTTTTGATCTCGGAGAGCGACCTAGCGCAAAGCGCGCTACTAGCCAAAGCTGCGACGAGCAGACTTAAGAGAAATTTCTTCATCCTTTTCCTTTCTCATAAATAATTTCAAAACCATTGCCACGGCTACGGGAAACCTCAAAATCCCGCCCGAATGGCAAGCAGACATTAAATTCGCCCGCAGGCGAAAAGCAATTTTAGCTTTTTATATCTTTAATGATTATTAAATAGTAAGTAAAGTCGCCAAATAAATTCGCTTTTTCATTATTTGCTTCGATTTTGCGCGAACTTCTTTTAGAATTCTTATCCGCGTCCTAGCGATAGAATTTAAAATTTTTAAAATTTTGCAAAATTTTAAAGTCACGGAATTTTACAAAATTTTCAGCGTAGGATTGGGCGAGAAATTTTACGAGCACTTTAAAGCTTGCGATGAAATTTTAAAATTTTATAAGATCAAATCTTGCAGGTTGCATTTGGCAAAATAGCACAAGAAAGGAGTGGAATTTTAAAATTTCGTGCTTTGGTGCAGACGCGGCGGAATTTAAAATTCTTAAATCCCTATGCCCGCTCGATAAATTGGAATTTTAAAATTTTTAGCAAGCGTCGTATTTTAAAAGCAAGCAAAATTAAATCTTTGCCGCGTTATAGAATTCCACGATAAAAGTGCGCGGCCAGCGCTAAATTTTGCGCTATAAATCATACTACAAACATCAGCTTGGCGCAAAGCACGATGATGAAGCCGAATACAAAAGCGATTTTATGGATATTTGCTCGTAAAAACTCAGGCGCGGGCCTTCCCATCGCGCGGCAGCTTAAATTTATCGCTACGCACACGGCGATGATGAGCGCGAGCGTGACCTTTAGCATAAAGATTTTTTGAAGCGGCGTGCCGAAATATCCGCCGTTAGTGCTCCCGACCCAGCGGCTCATCATCATTCCGCCGGTGATTATCAGCGTAAAAAGACAAACCGGCATGATTTTAATCGCGCGCGAGCCGATCGCTTTTTTAACGCGCTCAAAATCCGCACCCAGCGTGCCTTTAAGCCGCATAAAAATCACGACGTCGAAAAATATGTAGCCCAAAAAGATAATGGCGCAGATGAGATGGACGATCTGCACGTAAGGGTAAATTTGCTCCACCACCGCTCCTTGCTATGAAATTACGCCCATTTTATGTGAAATTTCAAATTTTAGCAATGATTTTCATCAACGCGCCGCGAGCGGTTAAATTTAAGTAGATCGCGCGAGCAAATTTAAAAGTAAAGCCGCACAGCTAAATTTAAAAATGACCGCATTCGTAAATTTATAAAATTTACGAGCAACGCCACGCGGCTAAATTTTATAAAATTTCAAAGCATCATCGAAAAGATTATGCCGAATATGATTAGCGGGATATTAAAGAAAATAAAGGTCGGCACGCAGGTATCCCACATATGGCTATGCTCGCCGTCGATATTCAGCCCCACGGTAGGCCCGAGCGTGCTATCGCTCGCAGGCGAGCCCGCATCGCCGATACCCGCAGCCACGCCGATGATAAAGATCGTCGCCGCCGTACTAAAGCCCAACTGCGCGGCTAGCGGGCAGTATATCGTAGCGATGATAGGGATCGTGCCGAAGCTCGAGCCGATACCCATCGTCACGAGCAGTCCGATGCCGATCATCAGCAGCGCGCCGCCGAGCTTACCGCCGCTTAAAGTGCTCGCTACGTGTACCAGCTCGTTCACGCCGCCGGTTTCTTTTAAGATCGTGCCGTATCCTGCGGCGATCAGCATCAAAAACGCGATGTAGCCCATCATATGCACGCCTTCGTCAAATACGCTATCGAGCTTCTTCCACTCGATGCCTTTGCTAGCAAGCATTACTAAAATTCCGCTAAGCGCGGCAAACGGAAGCGATTTAATCCAAATTTGCACCGCGAAGCACACCGCGATGCCCGCTAGCGCGCCCCATTCGCGCATACCCATCTTAAGCTCGCTAAAATGCGCATCCAGGCTCTGTTTGGTTTCGGCATACTCCCTCGGCTTGCGGTAGCAGATCACGGCTAGGATGAGGCCCGCGAGCATCGGCACGGCGCTTAGCCACATCACGCTCGATATATCGCTTAGGCTTACTGCGATGCCGTTTGCGTTCATATTTTTTTCGATTAATCCCATAAAGATAAGTCCAAATCCCAGCGGCAGCGCCATATACGGCGTCTGCAGGCCGAACGTCAGCGCGCACGCTACGGCGCGGCGGTCTATCTTTAGCGAGTTCATGATCTTGACTAGCGGCGGGATCAAAATCGGGATAAAAGCGATATGCACGGGGATTAAATTTTGTGAGAAGCACGCAAAAAAGGCGATCGAAAAGATAAAGACGTATTTTTTGTCGCTGATTAAATTTGCCACCGCGCGCACCAAAATCGCCGTTAGGTTGGTCTTTGAGATCGCGCTTGCGATGACGCCTAGCAGTAGATACGAAAGCGCGGTTTCTAAATTTCCGCCCATGCCGAGGCTGCCGGCGTTTTCGGGGTTGCCGTTTATGAATAAATTTATGGCATCGCCCAGCGGGATCTTGCTTGAGAGCACGGCGCATATCGTGCCGATTAGGATCGCGAGCATTACGTTGCACCTCAGCAAGCACAGCGCGCACATCACACAGATACTGATAAATACGGGATTGGTAAGCATTTTTTGCCTTTTTTGGAATTTTTGCAATTATATAGAATTTAGGGCTAAATTTTGCTAAAATCGCGCAAAAAATCGGCTAGGACGATGATGAAATATTTTTACTCCTCTTTTGTAGTAAGCCTAATTGCGCTTGCTATCGCATTTTATATCGGCGGCGCGGGTGCCGCTTATATCTGTGCGCTTTTGTGCGCGCTGGAAATCAGCCTCAGCTTCGATAACGCCGTAGTCAATGCCAAGGTGCTAAAAGATATGGCGCCGGTGTGGCAGAGCAGATTTATCCTCTGGGGCATTCCGATCGCGGTTTTTGGCATGAGGTTTTTATTCCCCGTGCTAATCGTTGCCGCAAGCGCGCATCTGGGTCTTTGGGAAACCCTCGTGCTAGCGCTTAAGCAGCCGCACCGCTACCATGAAATTTTAAGCGAGAACGAAGCGCAAATTTACGTTTTCGGCGGCGCGTTTTTGCTGATGGTCTTTTGCGATTTTTTCTTCGATGCGCAGCGCGAGCTACACTGGCTGGGCATAATCGAAAATAACGGGCTCGTGCGATTTTTAAAGCGCATTCCAAACGCCCCCACGCTGATCGCTCTAGCCGCAGGGCTCGTGCTGCTTGCTAAAACGGGCTCGGCTACGCTAGGCGCGGCGTATTTCGGCGCGATCTTACTCTATCTGCTCATCTCCTGTTTCGACCGCCTTTTCGGCACGGACGGCGTAAAAAACGGCCTTGCGGGCTTTTTGTATTTAGAAACTCTGGACGCGAGCTTTAGCTTCGACGGCGTGATCGGCGCGTTTGCGCTAAGCGATAATATCTTCATCATCATGCTAGGTCTCGGCGCCGGTGCGATGTTCGTGCGCTCCATCACGCTGTATCTCATCGCTCGCGGCACGCTGTCTCACTTTGCGTATCTGGAGCACGGCGCGCACTATGCTATCGCGTGTTTGGCGTTTATAATGTTTGCCAAGCTGAAATTTGAAGTAAGCGAAATCATAACGGGCACCGTGGGGATATTATTCATCGCGCTATCGCTCCTTTCGTCGGTGCTCTACAACCGCCGCAATAAACGCAAACTAATCGAAACGATCGCGGGAAACAACGAGTAAAATTCTATGATAACAAAACGAAACCAAAATATGAGATTTAACAAAATCTATTTAAATATCCAAGTTATATGGGGAATTTTATTAATCCAATTTCGATAAATACGCTTCATAAATTTTAGCTATTTCTTTGCCCGTTCGTCTTATTTCTTCATCGCTTTTAAGCCCGTGACGACCACCTAAAAAGTAAATTATCACAACCAGCGCTCCGTAGCTATTTTTAAAATAGAAAAATTTCTTGTAATCCTTGAAATTTCTTTCTTGTAGCTGCGTATTTTGATCGCCGAACGCTACAATAAAGTCATCTTTATAACTTATGCCCGTACAAATAATTATCTTTGGTCTATATTCTTTTGCCCATGAGTTAAATATCGGAAATCTGTTTAATCTAATCCATTTAATATATTCGTCTTTATCTTTAAAACCCGTTTCTTTGCTAATAGCTTCAGTCCATCTGCTGTGATTAGTATCTTTAAAGGATAAAGGATATAAATTCATCTTAAAATATCCTTTGCCGCCTCGCGAAAACGGTTTAAAAGTTTCATTAAATTTGACATGATTTTCTTCACCGTTTATTGCCGCCAAAAGTTTTATAGCTTTTATATTAAACTGGTATTTTAAATTTTCCTTACAATCCTCGTATATGGCAGGAATTTTTAAATCATTATTTTTAAAAATATTTTGTAGTTCTTCTTCTTTAAAACCACCTCCCCACTCTAATCCGCAAAGCCAAATACTAGGGTTTTTCGGCGAGCCTATATCACCGCCGTCACAACTGCCGAAATTCAAAGCCCATCTTTTAAAGTCATCATTTATCATTTGCTTTCCTTATTATGATTTTTTATTCGATTATTTTATAACGCTATTGCTTAAAGCCGAATAAGGGCGATTCGGTTAAAATTCTACTCAAAGCTAGCATAAAATTTAATCACCTAACGATAGCGCCGCGCGGAACCGAGACCTTTGTCGTGCAATCTTTTTAACTCCCGCTTATTTGGTAGTAAAATTCCACTTATGGGTTCACCGCTCTCGTTTGCGCCGCCAAAAATCCTTACTTAAACACAGCTCGTCAATGATACCAAGAAGCTGCAAAATTTCATCCGTTAAGCGGGTTTAAGATTTTTTATGCTATTTTTGCGACCTATTTCGATCAAAAGGCGAGAAATGATAAATTTACCGAAAAATTGCGTAGTTTTTACCTACCCGAAAATGGGCGACAGCGGCAAATTTTTGCCCGCGGAGTTGCACGGTGCGGCGGGGCTTACGGGCTGCACGCTTCAGTGCAAGGCCTACGAGAGCGCGTTTGCGCAGATAAAAGCGCTCGGCTTTGAGCTTATCGCCGTAGGCAGCATGGGCGAGGCGGGTACGAGCGAGTTTAAGCGCGCTACGGGCGCCTCGTTTGAGTTCATAAACGACGAGAAATTCGAGCTTGAAGCGCCGCTACGGCTCGAAACCTTCACTACCGGCGACGGGAAGAAATTTTACCACCGCCAAACCCTGATTTTTAAAGACGGCAAGGAGATAAAGCGCTTTAGCCGCATCGCCGAGCCCGAACAGGACGCGCAAAACGTACTCGCGGTGCTAAAGAGCCTATGATCGATCGCTTTGGCGGCGTGCTTTAAATTTCGCACTTCAAACACGCTGCGACACAAAGCTAAAATTTAGAGCAGAGGCGCATTTTCATTAAATTCAGCATTTTTAATTAAAATGGCGCTAAATTTAACGGAGGCGGGTATGAAAAAATTTCTATTTTTGGCGCTGTTTTGCGGACTTGCGGCAAATTGCGACGAGAGCGCGCCAGCGGATAAAGCTTCTGCGGCGAGCAAAACGGACAAAACAACGAGTATCGACGAGACCGCAAGCGCGCGCTTTGTAAATAGCGGCGAAGCAAGCGCCGGCTCGCAAAGCAGTGCCGATGCGGTCATTCAAACGGACGGAATTTCGCGGGCGGATCTGCAAAGCTGCATCGTAAAAAGCGACGAAGGCTCCTGCGAGCGCGTCGCGCGCGGCCTGAAAAGCGGCTGCGAACGAAAAGATCAGCTGTCGTGCTTTTTCTACGCAGATGCGCTAGGGCGCGGCTTGGGCGTAGAAAAGGACGTCGTGGCATCGTTTGAGCTTTTTCGCGAGCAGTGCGATGCCGGCAGCAGCGAAGCATGCTACGAGCTGTCGGTCAAATATCTCCAAGGAATCGGCACCCCTCAGAGCTTTGAGCTCTCGGGGCAGGCGCTAGACAGGGCGTGCAAAATGCGCAATAAGCGCGCCTGCGCGGTGCTCGATCTACTGCCGAAAAATTAGCGCGACAGAGGCGATAAAATTCCAAGCTTCGATCGCAAATAAGGCGCGTGAGCCTTTTAAATTTTAGCGGGCGACGGGTGCGGCGCAATGAAGCAGTAAATCGGGGCTAGCGAGCGGATAAACAAAATCAAAAGGAGTAAAGATGAAAGTTTTAAAGCTTGCGCTGGCTGCGGCGCTGGCGCTTAGCTTGGCAAACGCGGACGGCAAAGCCAAAGAGTTTAAATTTAGCGGCGCAAAAACTAGCGCGCTTTTAGCAAAGTGCAGTAAAAAGGACGCCGCCGCATGCTACGAAGCGGCGATGAGATACGAGCTGGGCGGTCGTGGCGTCGTGCGAAACCGCTTCAAAGCGCAGGGCTTTTTCGCAAACGCGTGCGAGCTCGCCACCCTCGCCGAGCGGAAGCAGGGAAATAAAATGGGCGGCGCAGGCGAGCGCGCGATGAGCAATCTGCGCGAGCGAGCCTGCCTGGGCAACGCCGCGGTGCTGGAGAGTTTCGCGAGCGGGCAATGCCGCAGCCTCGTGATATACGACGAGCTTTGCGAGGGCGGCTCGCAGGAGGCGTGCGACAATCTAGCGCGGATGAAGCGCGATGGCTGGGCGCCCAAAGAGAGCTGCAGCGAGGAGATAGTCGCGAAATTCGGCGACGGCAAGCCGCAGAGATAAAATTTCGCCCTATTTTGCGACGATAAAATTTTTGGAATTTTAGCAAAATAAAATTTGCCGAAATTTTATAAAGCTCGACCGAAAATGGTAACAAGGCGGGCTAAATTTGAATTCTAAAACGCGTTTAAATTCATGTATTAAGCGGCGTCAATTTTTGGGCTCAGAGAGATTAGAATTTACGCGGCAAGGCTCTTTGAATTAAAAATCTCGTGTAACGGCTGGAGCTACAATTTTAAGAACCAGAATTTAAACAAATCTGCAATTTAGCCGTGACGATGATATAATTTTTAGAATTTCGCAAGCGTAAAATTTATCAAAATTTTGCGTATCTACGTCGAACCGCCCTCCCAAAAAAAGCGCGAAATTGGAATTTTAAACTGCCGTCTTGTGCGAGGAGGCGATAATTTTAAGCAGCTAGAATTTCAATTAATGCGGATTAAAATCCAAGCGCGGCATGCAAATGCGTGCACCGCAAGCGATGGAATTTCAAATATGAGTTCAAGGCTTGTGTTAGACGCGGAATTTAAACGCCACGAGCGATAAATTTCAAAACACCTATTTTAAAATTGCCAGGCGGAGATTTAAATTTGAGTGCGGCGAGCGATTAAATTGCAAAAAGAAACTTAAATTCAAATATCGTAGCTCACAAATTATGCGTAAATTTTGTGCCTAAATTCCGTAAAATTCAGCGCTAGATGAGCGTTTAATGGTATCGCGGCGAGATCATCAAACTAAGCCTCAATCACGCTTAAAACCCTATTTACCAAGCGCTTGTGCAAGCGGGTATTGCAAACCGCCGAAGCAAAAAAAGCCTGATCGAAAGCGTTTACGGCGTATATCTCAACCGACCGCGCCTCATATTTTACTCTATAGCCTAGCTCGCGCACCAAATTTTAGATTTTGAAATTTAGCGCAAAAATATTATAATTTCGCCCAAATCACGGCTAGGACGGAAAATGAACTCACGCGTGCAAAACGAATATCTAAAATCAAAAATTATGAGCGCCGAGAAAGCCTGCGAACTGATCCCAAATGGCGCATCGGTGGGCTTTAGCGGCTTTGTTGGGGCGGGCTGCGCGCTAGCTCTGCCGCAAGCCCTGGCGCAACGAGCGACAACGCTGCACGAAAAAGGCGAGCCCTATCAAATCAAAATTTTTACAGGCGCATCGACCGATCCGCTTTTAGACGGAGTTTTGGCAAAAGCAGGTGCCGTGAGCTTTCGCGTGCCGTTTTTTACGGATGCCGATATGCGCCGTGCGATAAATAGTGGCGCCGTGCGATACGCAGACGTGCATCTATCAAGCCTTGCCGCGCAGCTTAAAGCTGGCTTTTTTCCACATCTAAACTTTGCCGTGATCGAAGTGGTGGCGATTAAAGAAAGCGGCGTGCTCGTGCCGTCCACATCGCTAGGCAACAATCAAGCCTGGCTCGATATCGCCGATCGCGTGATTTTAGAAGTTAATTACTATCAGCCGCTTGAGCTGGAGGGCATTCACGACGTTACAGATCTGCGCCTGCCGCCGCATGCTGAGGATCTGCCGATCAAGCACGTAGGCGATCGCGTAGGTAGCCCCTATATGCATGTAGATCCTGCCAAAGTAATCGCTGTCATAGAGGCTAGGACGCATGATCGCGTCAATAATTTTACCGCCGTGGATGAAATTTCAAGCGCGATCGGCTGCAACGTCGTAAAATTCTTAAAAAACGAGGAGGCTTGCGGCAGACTTCCCGCAAAGAAGCTGCTGCCGCTACAATCGGGCATCGGCAACGTCGCTAACGCCGTGCTTAGCTCGCTACAAAATGCTGGTTACCAAGAGCTGCAGTGCTACTCCGAGGTGATTCAAGACGGCATGCTAGATCTCATCAAAAGAGGCGTCGTAGGCACTGCAAGTGCCACAGCGCTATCGCTTAGTCCCGTAGGTGTCGAGGAATTCCAAAAAAACATCGATTTCTACCGCAAGCACATCATACTACGTTCACAAGATGTCTCCAACTCGCCAGCACTCATCAGAAGGCTTGGCGTCGTATCGATGAATGGCATGCTAGAGGCAGACATCTACGGCAATGTAAACTCCACTAACGTCATGGGGTCGCAGATGAAAAACGGTATTGGCGGTAGCGGCGACTTCGCCCGCAACGGATATTTGTCGCTATTTTTGAGCCCGTCGCTAGCTAAAGGCGACGCGATCAGCGCTATCGTGCCATTCGTGAGCCATGTCGATCATACCGAGCACGACACCCAGGTCATCATCACCGAATATGGCATCGCCGATCTGCGCGGTAAATGCCCTCGCGAACGGGCTCGCGCGATGATAAGCATCGCACATCCCACCTACCAAGGCGCGCTGAGAGATTATTTCGAGCGGGCATGTGCGCAGCCCTGTGCTGGGCATACTCCACACATTCTAAGCGAGGCATTGTCGTGGCATCAAAGATTTAAGGATACGGGGAGTATGAAGGCTTAGAGCGAATTTGCTTGAGCTAATGCGCTAAAGCCTAAAATTTAAGCTCATTCTCGCTGAAAGCAAGAAATTTTGCACTTAAAAATTCCGCCTGCATTTGAAAGCTCTATCGTTACTTAAAGCAAGGCGTGCTAAAATTTTATTTTGTAAAGCTCGCGCGAAATGTTTATTATATGAATGAATTGAAAATTTGCGCCATAAAATTTTAAAATTTGCAGGCGGGTTTAAGGCGCGGAATTTAAAATTTTATCGCTACGGAATTTTAAAATTTAGCCTTAAATTTGCAGCTCACGCATTTCAAATTTTAAAATTTTACGGCTTGAAATTTTAAAATTTTGAACTTCGCAAAATTTTATCTATAAATACGCTATTAAATTTCAAATTTAGCTTCCACTTCATTTGCCATGCGTAAGCTTTTACGGCAATCTTAGCTACAAGGCGCGCCATAAGTTCGCAATAAATTCGCGTAGTATTTGTCAAGATGAATCCCGTATAAATTAAAGAGGTGGCTTGCTAAATCAGAATTTCTCGCCTTGCGAAGGCAATCTTTGGCTCGTAAATTTAAAAAGGCGGGTCATAAGGCTGCGGCGAGATGAGATTAGAATTTTATCCTCGAAGGCTCCATCGGTCTGCTGTAGAAGTAGCCTTGCATATATTTAATCCCCATCTCTTCTAAGATGATTGAAATTTCGTGGTTTTCTACGTATTCGGCGATGAGCTCGTAGCCCTGCTTGCGCGCGAAGTTAGCGATAGTTTCGACGATAGCGCGCGAGTTTTTGTCGTTTGCGATATTTTTGATGAGCGCTCCGTCGATCTTTATGTAATCCACGTCGAGCGTTAAAATTCTATAGTAGTTGGAGTATCCGCTGCCAAAATCGTCTATCGCGACCTTGCAGCCATAGTTTTTAGCTACGGCGATGAAGCTGCGTAGGCTCTCGTAATCGTCAAATTCTTCGCTTTCTAAAATTTCAATGAATAGATTTGAAGCATTTGGGCTGGATGCGAGCTTGCGCTCTAAAAGCTCCTTGATGCCTTCGTTTGCGATGTCAAAATATGAAAGATTTATGCTAAAGCAAGTCCCTGCGAAGCGGTCTAGCAAGCGAAAGGCTTCGTTTATTACGACCTGAGTTAGCGGGATGTAGAGCGAGGTTTGCTTTGCGATGTCGATAAACTCACCCGGGCAGCGCGTCTTGCCTGAACGATCGATTAGGCGGATTAGAATTTCATATACTAACGGGACATAGTCGCCACCCTCGGTACCGTATGTGTTGCCGCTAGGATCGCGGTGGGTGATATCAAATATGGGCTGAACAAGCACAAAGACTTGGTTTTTCTTGATCGCGTTTTGAATGGTGTTGATCATAATCTGGTTTTGCAGATATTTTTCCTCAATCGCATTTGGGCGCGAGTAAAAGCCCACGTGCTCGTTTTTGCTCTGCGCCTCATACATCGCCATAACCGCCTGAAAGACCCTATTTGCGCCGCCCGCTACGTCTGCACGCTCGCTCACGCCCATCGTGATATTTAAAGGCGCGGAGGCAAAGCCCTCGGTCGTATGGAGATTAAAAACCTTGTCGGTGAAATATTTGTTTATGATCTCCACGTCGCGCGCGACATTTAGTCCCTCGTAAAATAGGCAAAACTCATCCGATTGGATGCGAAAGATACTAGCTTTGATCTCGTGCGATTCGATACACATTGCAAGCGTGCGCGCAAAGGAGCGAAGAATTTCATTTGTCGTTTCTGCCTTGTAAAAAAGTCGCAAATTTGCAAAATTTACGATAGTTATATAGATCGCTACGCCCGTTTTTTCGGCGTTTATTAGCTCATATAGCGCTGCTTCGTTGCCCTGGCCCGTAAGATGATCGATATAGACTTGATTGTTTAAACTCTCTTTTGCGCTCGCAAGAGCTAGCTTCATAATCTCGCGCTCGCCGATGTCATGAGCGTAAAGCGCATATAGCGGCGGCTTGGATGCGGTGGCGATATTTGCTAGCCTTAGGCTCACATCGGCTAGTTCGCCATTTTTACGGAGCAGGCGCGTATCTTTGGCGCTTTTATTTACCATCGCAGGAAGTTCGATCCCTTTATCTTTGGGCATCAAAACTCCAAGATCGCTTCCTTCCAGCTCGCTTTGTTCGTAGCCGCTTAAGCTAAGCGCGCTTTTATTAGCGTATAAAATTTTAAAGCTCTGATCTGCTAAAACTATCGCTTCACCTGCCTCCTCGCATAGCGCGCGATAGGGCGCGAGAGCGCGTTTACTACGCAAAGCATTGGAATTTATGATGTAAGTAAGCAGTAAAAACGACAAAAACACAGCCGTGTAAAGCATCGTCATTTGCATAAACGAGCCGTAGAATTCCTCGCTAGCGTAAGAAAATCGCTCGCGCAGGCTTGCGAAGCGCTCGTTTAGCAATGATAGATTATCGCTTACGATGATATTTTGACGCTCGAAATTCCTTAAAATTTGCCGCGCAATTCCTATAAACGCAGCTTCGTCGGGGCTTGACGCATCTGCGCTTTCTAACGCGCTTTTTAAAGCAGAGATCTCGGAGCGATTTTTATAATTAAGCCCTAAAATTTGAGAGTAGAGATTTGCTCTTTGCGCATTTGCGCCACTGGATAGAAATTTTTGCTGCAGACTTTGAAAAAGGATTAAATTCTGCGAATTTAAAGCCCCAAGCTCGTCCAAAAGTGAAATTTTATCGCTAAAAGCGCTTCCGATCGCGCGCACATCGCTGCTAAGTCCGATTTTATCGATGATTTTGTCTTTTTGTAGAGCTTGCAGCACCTGATAGATGCCGCGCATATCGGCATTTGCAATCGAAAAGTCCCTTCTTGCGATCTTTGCATCAAATAATATATTTAAGCGGTTATCGGCGTTATCGATCAAAGCTAGCTCGCGCGAAATCGTGCTAAATCTCGCTACATCTCTTAGCGACGAGAAATAATTCCCGGCGATGATTATGCCTAATATCATAATCCCCACCATCAAAGTCCACATTATCTTATCTTTCATCCTGCGCCTCCGTCATATCGCCCTTAAGTGTAGCCAAAAAGCTCATCAAAGCATCAAGCTCCCCATCGTTAAGATCGTATTTTAGCAGATCCTTTGCGATCTGTCGCACCGCAAGACGCAAATCCGTCTGCCCGTTTACGTAAGGTGCGGTTTGCGTGATATTGCGCAAGCTAGGCACGCGGCGCAGCTCAAATCCATCGGAAGTGAGCCTATGCTTAGGCGCATCCTCCTCTTCCGCGCTCGGGCGAATTTTAGTAAAGCTGCCGGTGCCTAGGCTAACGCCGTTATGGCATGCCGAGCACAGCCGCACAAAAAGCACATATCCGTTATATTCGGCATCATTTAGCTTAACCTCGCCGCGCAAAAATCGGTCAAATTTGGAATTTATCGCCGTTTTGGACTTTAAAAATTCCTTCAGCGCATCAATGAAGTTTTCCGTATTCGCCTCGCCGTAAGCACTTTTAAAAGCCTGCTTGTAGGCTAAATTCTTCCTGATAAGCTCTAAAATTCTATCTTCGCTCGCGTCCAGTTCATTCTCGCTAAAAACTGACGCCGCGATCCGCGCTTCAAAGCCCGCGAAATTATAATCGCCCAAGTAGCGGTCAAAATAATAAGAATTTATTAGCGTAGGCACGCGTCCGTCGCGCACCGAAGCGCCCGAGTCGTTTAGATAGAAGTTATGGCAGCTCTCGCAGGAGCGGCCTTTGCGGCTAAATCTTACGTCGGTAAAAATTTTTGCGCCCAGCCGCGCCTTTTGCGGGTCGTATTTAGGCATCTCAAGCGGCGAGAAAAGATTGCCGCAAAGCCCCAAAAGCGGTGCCAGGCTAAATATAAAACAGCTTAAAGCTCGCTTCGATCTCATCGCTTATCACCCCGTCTTTAGCCCGCTTTTTCAAAATCTCCTCGATCTCGCGCTCGCTAGCCTCCGCGCCGTCCATATGCAGGTGCCACGCGGCATTTTGCACAGCTTCTTGCAGACTGCGTTTTTGCTCGCGCTTTTCAGTTAAAATTTCGCTTTTAAACTTGATGTCGCGCGCCTTTAGCAGCGCCTCAAACTTTTCGGAGGCGGTAGCAAGTCTTTTAGCTCCTGCGCCGAAGCGCTCAAACAGCGGCGCTAGCATCGATGAATTGCGCTCGCTCGCCCAGTTTAGATAAATTTTTCGCTCGCCCAAAGCTAAAAACGCCCCAAAATCCTCCGTGCTTTTTAGCGCGGGGCTCATAGTAAGAAACGCGATGTCAAAAACTGCGGGAATTTTAAAATTTTCGCTCTCGCGGCTTTTGCTCACAGCGTCTTTTAAATTTAAAGCCCGGGCTTCTTGAGCTTGCGCGTTTGAAATTTCGCTCTGCGAGCGTGGATAAATTTTAAAATTTTCATCCGCCGCATTTGCAAAACCATCGCGGCTCAGCCGCTCGCAAAACTCCGCAAAGCTTAAATTTAATACGTTTTGCAAGCTAATGCCAAACTCCTCTGCGCTACGCCTTAGCTCGCGCAGCATCCCCTCCGAGCTATCGATCGCCGTAACCTTGGCGCCCAGCGACGCGAGATACAGCGAGTAAACCCCCGTGCCGGCGCCCACGTCGAGCACGCTTTTGCCCGCAAAGCTCACGCCCCAGCCGCGCAGTATCTCAAACACCCGCTTGCCAAAATCCCCTAGCTCGCCGCTAAATTTGGCGTAACTTTCGGACTTTTTATCCCAGCTATTTTTATGTGATTTTTCGCCGATTTTCTCCACCGCTAGCCTTTAAATTTTTTGTAATAATAGCAAAATTTGGCAATTTTTCCGAATTTGGGCTATAATAAATGCTTTCAAAATCTAGGCGAAAGGGCGTTCATGGCGGACGTGACGATAAGAAATTTAAACTTTGCTTACGAAAAACGCGAAATTTTAAAAGATATAAACCTAAGCTACGAGCTGCGCGATTTTTTAGCAATTTTCGGGCCCAACGGCGGCGGCAAAAGCACCCTTTTAAAGCTGCTTTTGGGGCTGCTGCGACCAAGCTCGGGCACGATCGAAATTTTAGGCAGATCGCCAGCGCTTGCCAGAGCGCAAATGGGCTACGTGCCGCAGTTCATCGCGATAAACAAAAGCTTTCCCATAAGCGTGCTCGAAGTCGTTTTAATGGGGCTGATAGATAAGAAAATTTTCGGCTTTTACTCTAAATCGGAGCGCGAGCAAGCCATGCAAGCCCTGGAGCGCGTAGGCATGCAGAGCTTAGCAGGCTGCCGTATCAGCGAGCTTAGCGGCGGACAAAGACAGCGCGTTTACATCGCGCGGGCGCTGTGCGCGAAGGCTAAAATTTTACTTCTTGATGAGCCGCTAGCGAGCATCGACACGATGGGGCAGGTTCAAATTTATGAGCTTCTGAAATCCCTAAACGAGGGCGGCTGCGGCATAATTCTAATCAGCCACGATGTGCAGCTTGCGCTAAACTACGCAAACCGCGCGCTTTACGTCGCAAACGGCTCGGCGCACACCCACGAGATCGATCCGGGAGGCAGAGCTGAATTTTTAGATCACCTTAGGCGCGAGCACGGACACTTCTGCGCCGTCGATCTCGCGCTTAACGAATGCTGCTGCAAGGAGGACAAAAATGGCTGAAATTCTATCCTACGATTTCATGCGAAACGCCCTTCTCGGCGGGCTTTTAGTCAGTATAGTCTGCGGCGTCGTGGGCTCTTTAGTCGTGATAAATCGCATGAGCTTCATCGCAGGCGGCATCGCGCACGGCGCATACGGCGGCATCGGCATCGCGCTGTTTTTAGGCATCTCGCCCGTGCTGGGGGCTAGCGTATTTGCGCTGTTTTTGGGGCTGCTAATCGCTTACGTCACGCTGCGAAACACCGAGCGCTTCGACGCCGTAATCGGCGCGATATGGGCGTTTGGAATGGCGCTAGGGATAATCTTCGCCGATCTCACGCCTGGATACAAATCCGATCTGATGAGCTTTTTATTCGGCTCCATCCTAGCGATAAATCACGAAAATTTAATCTTCATCGGCATTTGCGGCGCGGCATTTGCGGCGCTTACGGCGTGCTTTTACAGGCAGTTTTTAGCAATCAGCTTCGATAAGGAATTCGCCCTGCTGCGCGGAGTGAATACGAGCGTCTTTTACTACGTCCTCGTAGTGATGGCTAGCCTCGCGGTGGTCGCGTCGATTCAGATCGTAGGACTAATCTTGGTGATCTCGCTGATGACGATCCCGCCCTTCATCGCCGAAAAAATTTCAAAAAACTTAGGCTCGATGATGGCGATAAGCTGCGCGCTATCGGCGCTTTTTTGCGCGGCGGGGCTTGTTTTGAGCTTTAAGCTCAACCTAACCAGCGGCGCTTCGATAATCCTAGTCGCCTCGGTCTGCTTTTTCGCAAGCTCGGTCTTTAGCAAACTTCGCGCCTAAAATCCCGCCCAGCTCGCTAAGCAGGATGCCCGCGAGTATCAGCGCCGCGCCTAAAATTTGAAGCGCGCTTAGCTTCTCGCCGAAAGCATACCCCATCACGCCCGCGTTTACGGGCTCTAGTGCAAAAATCAGCACCGTTTTTATCTCGCTTACGCCGCGGTTTTGCGCCATTGTTTGGATCACAAACGCCGCGACGGTAGCAAAGATCGAGGTTAAAACCAGCGCGAAAATGAAATCGAAGCTCGGCGAAAAGATTAAATTTCCAAGTACTTTTATCTCGCCTTCAAACTCTGCGTGCGGAGTGAAAACCGCCGCGATCAGCGCGCAGACGCAGACGCAGATAAACTGCACGATCACAAAGCCGTAGAGATTGCTTTTGCGCGCGCATACGCCGGTAAAGACAATGTGAAGCGCGTAAGCAAACGCCGAAATCAAGCTCAGTCGCTCGCCTATGCCAAATCCCACCGCGCTTGCTCCGCTTAAAAAATACAGCCCCAAAAGCGCCACAACTGCGCCGCCAAAGGCGCTCGCACCGACCTTTTTGCCGAAAAACGCAAGCATCAAAAAGGGCACGATGACGACGTTTAGCCCCAAAATGAACGCCACCGTCGAGGAGAGCGCATAATCAAGCGCTATGGTCTGGCACGAAAAATCGCAAAATAGCATCAGCCCGCAAAATACGCCCCGCCCTATCGTGCCGCGGTCAAATTTGACGCCGAAGCGCAGGCAGGCGAGGTAGGTAAAAATGCTTGCCGCCAAAAAGCGCCAAAACAAAAAGCTAAAAACGTCGCCGCTATGCAGCGCGCGCTGAACCGGTACGAAGGTACAGCCCCAAACGATCGCCACGAAAAGCAGCCCCAGATCCCACAGCCTGCTAGGCGGAGCGGGGTTTTGCGCGGGGTTTTGCGCGGAATTGGAATTTTGACCAAAACTCTGCGTGGAATTCGAGTTTTGCGTAGAGGCAGAATTTTGCGCGGTAGCAGGGCTCTGCGTAGAATCAGAGCTTTGCGCGAAATCGAAATTCTGTGCGGAATTTAAGCTTCGAGCGGAGCTAGAATTCTCTGCCAAATTAGATTTCTTCGCAAAATTCCGCGCCTTAAAATTTTTCAATCCAAAGCTCTGCGGCGTATGAGCGGAGTCCGGATCGTTTGCAAGAACCCCAGTAAAATTTTTCTTTGAGCGTCGCATATGGGCGGCAGCGAGACTTTTTGCGAGGCTTAAATTTGGATCGTTTACGATGCTTGCACGGCTTAGCGAACTCGCGCTATTTGTGCTACTATGAGTGGAATTTCCCATAAAATTTCGTTTGAAATTTTTCGCGGAATTTTCCCAAGGATTTATTGTGGGGGCTTTTGCGGAATTTAAAGCTTTGTTTTCGGCGCAGCTTAGAATTTGCGCGGGCTTTAAATTTAGCGCAAGAGTCGCGGAGCTTAAAGCGGATTTTCTTTCAAGATTTTTGACGCGCAGAGCGGAATAGAGCGCGGTAAGATTGCACGAAGTACGATTACACGCGGCAAAACCGATCGAGGCACGATTGCGTGCGGCGAAACCAGCCGAAGTGGGATAAAATTTTAAATTTCTTTCGCGGATAAAATTTAACTCGGTGGCCGCATCTTGAAATTTGAAATTTCTTTTGAGGTAGGGAGCGGGAGCGAAATTTACCGCACCGCCAGGCGTTGTATTTTTCGCGCGCTCGCACGTCTGATTTGAGATGAAATTTAAAGCGGGTCCTGAATTAAAATTTTCCGCGGGCTCCGAGATAGAATTTTTCATAAATTTAAAGTAAAATTTCGCCGAGATCTTAGTGCCACCGCGCCTATCTGACCGTCTTTATCGCGTTTAAAATCGCGCCCGAGTTTTTGCGAAACTCCCTTTCGTTTTTGCTTAAAAAATCAAAACTTTCGTTGATGAAGGCGCTGCTAAATTCGCTGCCGAAATCATCCGCAATCTCCTTGCCCACGGCATTTTTGTAGCTTTTGGCAAAGCCCGCGTCTGAGCCCAGCGCGCGCGCGAACGGCAGCAAAATATCGTAAATTTCATCAAAGGCGTTGGTGCGCAGATAGTGGCTGAATAGCACCTCGCCGCTCATAACCGCCTTGGTATCGGCCTCGGGCATCTCTTTGATTTTAGTAAGTATCAAATTTTTTAGCGGCTCAATCGCGGGATTTAGCTTTTGAGTAGCCAGGCGGCGCATATTTTGTACGGCGATGCTTTTTTTGCCGGCGCGCTGCGTCAGATAAGCGGGCAGATCGAGCTCGTAGTCCTCGATCCCTTCGCGCTCGTATTCGCTTGCGGCGCGCTCGATTAGAGTGCTTAGCGAGTTTTTAAAATTTTCGCTATCGCCCACGTTTGCGCTGATGACGACGTCTAGCCCCTTTACGGCGACCTCTTCCCAACTCGCAGCCGCCATGAGCGGCAAAAGGCAAAAAATTAGATTTTTAAGCAAGGCTTTTTCCCAATTTAAGATTGTTCATTTTATTTCAGAAATTTTAATGTATAATCAACGCTTTTATAATACCAAAAGGGCTAAATATGGAGCTTTTACTCATCGCTTTCGCGCTTGCGATGGACAGCGTCGCGCTTAGTATCTCAAACGGCGCGAAATATCCGAATTTTAAATTTGCGCAGATCGCGCGCGTCGCGTTTTTCTACGCGGCGGCTCAGTTTATAATGCCGCTTGTGGGTTACGCTTTGGGGATAAATTTCGTCAAATTTATCGCGCAGATCGATCACTTCGTCGCGTTTGGAATTTTATCGTTTTTAGGCATCAAGATGATCGCAGAATCCCGCCACGAGCAGGACGAGCCAGATTTACGCCTAAGCACGAAGGAGCTGGTGCTGGGCGCGATCGCAACCAGCATCGACGCGATGGCCGTGGGCGTGACCTTTGCCTTTGGCGAGATAAACATCCTCTACGCCTGTTGCGTAATCGGGTTCGTCTGCTTCGCGCTGTGCGTCGCGGCGTGCTACGTAGGCAAGCTAACGGGCGAATATCTGCACTCAAAGGCGCTCGTTTTAGGCGGCGTGATTTTAATCCTAATCGGAGTTAAAATTTTACTCTCGCACCTCGGCGTTATCGATATTTAGCGGCTTTTAGCGCCGCTTTGCGACAATTTTTAAAACTAATCCGCAGGAGCGAAAATGAAAAATTTAATAAATTTAAGCGGCGGCGATCGCCTAAATTTGCGCGTGCAGGGTCAAATTTTACTCAGCGAGAGCGTCAAAAACGGCAAAACTAGGCAGACGCAAAAGGAGTTTGCCAGCATAGACGAAGCACAAAAAGCCTGCTTAAAAAAGGAGTGGGAGAGCCTGAAAAAGGCTACGTCCTGCGAAACGCAGACGTAAAAGCGGGCGAGGCGAGTTTGCACGTCTATATCGGCGGCGGATACACGGGCGCGCTAGCTAAGATAGATATCAATTTAAAGTCTCAAATGCTTTAACTTTGGTTTATGGTTTTTATCACACATTTTGGCGTATTTTACAGCTTTACGCATACTAGCGACGTGGCGATCGGCTCGTCGATACTCTTTTTGATGCCGGGCGTTTTTCTCATAAACTTGGTCTTTGATATCCTAAACGACAATACACTTGTGGGCATCAGCAGAGCCGTGAGCACGGGCATCCTGATACTTTGCATCGCGGGGCGCCTATATCACGCTCTCGCTTAGCAGCGCGGAGATTTTACATGTTTGAGATTTTGACCGCGACTCTCATAGACGGCGCTTTTGCCGCGGTGGCTGGGCTTGGCTTTGCCTACGCTAGCTCGCCGCCAAAAAGGACTCTCGCATTTTGCGCGCTTATTGCGGCATTTGCGCACACTAGCCGCTTTTGGATCATGCAGATGGGATTTTTAACATCAGCATCGCTACTCTCATAGTATCATTTTTAAGCGGGATTTTAGGTATGCTCTTTGCCAAGCGCCTAAAAGTACCGGCCGAGATCATAGCGTTTTTGGTGCTTTTGCCGATAGTGCTCGGAGTTTACGCGTATAAGGGCATTTTGACGCTGTTTTTTGTTTCTAAACGAGCCTGATATCGCTAAGAAAAACGAATACTTAATCATATTTTTCG
>NZ_CALIMS010000055.1 GCF_938045345.1 uncultured Campylobacter sp. | reverse complement strand
AAGCGTACCATATGCAAGCTATAAATGCCCTAGGGCTGGGGATATCCGTCAAGAGACGATAGGCTCTTGACGGATATTTATAGTGTGTCTTTACGTCGTATTTTACCTTGTTTGACGTATTCGAGACGTTTTAGCGCTTTATAAGGGTTCTCTTTTTTAGACTATATTTTTTGTATATTACGCTTACGCGTAAATCTGAAAATATACCCGCGTATTTTTAATATTGTGCGCGTATTCTATCAGTTTGTTTTAGTTGCTGTTTCTTGCGCGATATTGTTAAATATTTTTATGCAGTGAAAATTTAATAAATTCTATCTAAGGGGCTTTTAAGATCTTTCCAATTATAATCCCCGCGCATAAGGACGAAGAAATGATCCTTAAGCGTCTGTCTATTTATAGATAGGCACTTGAGACATTGAGTGAAAATGGATTAATTAGCGTTCTTAAGGTTTTAAGCCTTAAGCTAAATTACTTAAGGTTTGTAGCTTTTTAACTCGTCTTTGCTTATTTTTAAAGTTTCCTTAAGAGATGACAAAATATTTTTATATGGTTTTAAAAAAACTGTATACGGATATTCTGTAATCGCGTATTTCGGGGAGTTTTTGAAGGGTGTGCAGATTGTCGGGGACACCATTGCTCTTTTTGAAATATTTTGCTTTCAAATTTAAGCCTTCATATTCCATATAGAATCACGTTATAAAATTTACTTGTAGTTCGTGAAACCTTGAATTGTAAATTTCAAAATTTACTATCTTGCGCCGCGCGTTTTTGCGGCTGCATATCCGATAAATTTAGAAGAGCGCCGCAAAAGGTGCCGTCAAAAAAGCGAAATTTAACGCGAAATTTTATATAATCTTGCGATTTAATGCGAGGAGATAGGATGAATAAAAAGGCGTATTTCGGGAGTTTCGGCGGGCAATTCGTGCCGGAGACGGCGATGTTTGCGCTCGAGGAGTTGGAGGATGCGTACAACACCATAGCGCGGACGAAGGAATTCAAAGATGAGCTAAGTTACTTGCTGCGCGAATATGCGGGGCGTCCGACGCCGCTATATCACGCCACGCGCCTTAGCGAGCACTACGGGCATGAAATTTATCTAAAGCGCGAGGATCTTAACCACACGGGCGCTCATAAAATCAACAACGCCCTAGCGCAGGCGCTACTAGCTAAAAAGATGGGTAAAAAAAAGGTCATCGCAGAAACCGGCGCAGGCCAGCACGGCGTGGCGACGGCGACGGCAGCGGCGCTATTTGGGCTTGAGTGCGACGTGTATATGGGCGAGACCGACGCCGCGCGCCAACAGCTCAACGCCTTTAGGATGCAGCTTTTGGGTGCAAATTTAATCAAAATCGGCACCGGTTTAAAAACGCTCAAAGAGGCCACCACCGCGGCGATTCAGGCGTGGGTAAACGAGATCGAGAGCGTATTTTACGTCATCGGCTCGGCGGTCGGGCCGCATCCGTATCCGAAGATGGTTAGGGATTTTCAAAGCGTCATCGGCGCCGAGACCAGATCGCAACTTGCGAGCAAGGGGATTAAAGCCGATTACGTCCTAGCCTGCGTGGGCGGCGGAAGCAATGCGATAGGAATTTTTAGCGCGTTCGTGGATGATCCCGCTGTGCAACTCATCGGCGTCGAAGCGGGCGGCTTGGGCGCACAAACCCCTTATCACGCGGCGACCATCACTAATGGGCGCGCGGGCATCATCCATGGTATGAAAACGATCGTACTGCAGGATAAATTCGGCATGATCGAGCCTGTTCACAGCATCTCGGCGGGGCTTGATTATCCGGGCGTAGGGCCGGAGCACGCGCATCTGCACGAGATAAGTCGCGCAAAATACGAAGCGGTAACCGACGATGAGTGCATCACGGCGCTTAAACTGCTCTGTAGGCTTGAGGGCATCATCCCTGCGATCGAAAGCGCGCACGCGTTAGCGTATTTAGAAAAGCTCTGTCCGCAGCTAAAAGGCAGAAAAACGATCGTAGTAAATGTAAGCGGCAGGGGCGATAAGGATATGGATACCGTGATGAATTATAAAAAAGGAACGATTTATGGATAAGATCAAGGCGGCCTTTGCGGGCAAAAAGGCGAACATCGGCTACATCGTGGCTGGCTATCCGAGCCCAGCGCACACGAAGGAGTTTTTGTCAAATTTAGACGAAAGTGCGATCGATCTGCTTGAGATCGGCATCCCGTATTCCGATCCGCTCGCAGACGGTCCCGAAATTTTTAAGGCGAGCTTCTCCGCGGTGCAAAACGGCGTAAACGCGGGCACAGTATTTGAAATTTTAAAAGGGGTGCAAACGCGCAAGCCGCTCGTGTTTTTGGTCTATTACAACGTGATCTTTGCCTATGGCGCGCGCGAGTTTGTATCCAAGGCGGCGCGCTACGGCATCAGTGGACTGATAATCCCCGATCTGCCGTATGAGGAAAATGAGGAAATTTTCGCACTTTGCGAGGAGTTTGGTATCGCGCTCATTCCGCTTATCAGTGTTACGAGCGAGCACCGCGCCGCGCGAGTTTTGAGCCGCGCTCGAGGCTTTATCTACGGTGTGGGTGCTATCGGCGTGACCGGAAGCAAGCAAACTCCGATTTCGCGCCTTAAAAATATGGTCGCAGATCTTAAAAAGATGAGCGATCTGCCCGTAGCGATTGGCTTTGGTATCCGCACTGCCGGCGATGTTCGCGCTACGAAAGAATACGCAGACGGCGCTATCATCGGCACTGCGATCGTAAATTTATGCGCTAACTACGGCGGGCGCGAGCTGCAAAATAAGATCGCCGAACTTTTTAACTAACGGAAAAAGCATGAAAAAGATATTTTTGATTTTAATCGCAAATTTTTGCCTCGGCGCCAATCTGATGCAATACGATCTTTTCAACCACGACGACAGCGTGGACATCGCCTTGGCGTTTGACTCCGCATACAAGCCAGACATCGTGCGCCGCGTCGATGGGCAGTCGATGAGCCTTATTTTAAAGGGGCTCGGCGGCGATGAGAAATTTAACGAAATGCGCACCAATCAAAAGGTCTTAAAAAGCTTTACGATAGCGCCTAAGGGCAAGGATATCGAGATCAATTTCCCTACCGGAGCCGATCTATCAGTCGATGCTCTTACTCAAGACGGCAATTTAAAGCTCATTTTGCGCGTAAAAAACCCCGCTTTCGATCAGAGCAAGATGAGCGTAAAGAGCGAGGCGAGTGAGATGGCGCAAAGCGGTAGCAGCGGGGTTTCCGTGATGCCGATAATCGTAGCGTTACTGCTTGCGGCTGCGGCTTTCGTAGGCGTGCGAAAATTTTTATCACACAAGCCGCAAAAAAGTATCGACGAGACATGGCGTGTCTTTGAAGACGACGCTAGCATAGAGGGCGCTGACGTGGACGAAGCGGGCATAGATGAAATTTTAAACGACTCCTCTTTTAAAAATCAGAGCGGATCAAAGAACGCAAATTTTATCAATTATTCTGACTCGCAGGAGTTTGCGAAGAAAGATGAAGCCTCTGCTTTAAATTTAAAAAATTCTAACGACTCAAAAAGCGTAGATGGTGCAGATTTTTTAAGAGGCGAGAACGTGAGCGAAGAGAGCATGCGCGATAAATTTTACGATGAGGTTGCGCGTGCCGAGCGTTCGGAAGCTACGGAGGCGGACGAAAGCTCTGAGAGCGCCGAGAATATAAGAGCAGAGGATAAAATTTCGCCGCTTAAAGTAAGACCTGCCGAGAGTGGCACGATGGAATTTCGCGAGGGAGCAAAGGAAAGATCGGATGCAAAAGAGCCCAAGGTTTCGGCATTTAGAAGCATTTTAGAAAATGAGCTGCTTAGCTCGGATACCGCAAGACCTAGCGACGTGCGAGTAGAGCTGGTGCGCGAGATCGACGAAAGTAATGCTGCCGTAGTGCTAAGCTTCGCGGGCAAAAAACATCTAGTAGTGTTAAAAAGCTCCAACGCTATCGATTGATGAGGCGTGGAATTTCGCAGCTTGCGGGCTTTGCAACCCATAAAATTTTGCAGTTTGTTAAATTTTAAAAATTGCGGAATTTTATAGCGCTAGAAATTTATGCCACATTTAAGCCCCCATCGCCAAAAGGTCGCGATGAGGTTAAAATTTAAGATGAGGTTTAAATTTGAAAAGAAAGAGGGGCGAAAGCTCGGGTAAGTTTTAAAATTTAACTCGTGCCTCGCCACAAAAAATTAATCTAAAATCTTACTTCCAAATCGACGTAGAAATTTCGTCCAGCACCCACCACCACAGTCTCGCGCGTGCGGTTTGCGTTGATGTAGTGTCGATCGAAAATATTATTTACGCCAAAGCTTACGTCCGCGCCGTCAAGGGCCGGAATAATGCCGTTTTTGATCTTGTAACTTCCTCTAAAATTAGCGATCGTAAAGGACTTATCTACATAAAAATACTCCCTCCCGCGTGCAAAATATGAAGCGGGCTTGGAGTGAGGCTTGAAATAGCGGCTTACTTCAAAGCCTAAATTTAGATCGTGCAAAGGCGAGTAGGAGGCGTGCACGCTTAGCTTTTTGGCGTGGTTATTGATGTTTTCGTGCGTCTTTTTATTGTAAATTCTAAGTCGCTCGAAGCTCGCGCCGAAATCAAAGTCCTGCGTTTGGTAGTTTGAGCTTAGCTCAAAACCATGCCTTTTGGCTTGATCGATATTTTGATACTGCCCGTATTGTTGCGAAAAGCCGCCCGGCGGCACGCCAAGATGCGGTAGCGGCTTAACGTCAATCATATCTTTGATATTGCCGTTAAAGTAGATAAATTTCATATTGAAGTGATCGTCCGTAAAAATTTCATTCTGTTTAAAACTAAATCCGACCTCGTATTCCTTGACGGTCTCGGGCTTTAGATCGGGGTTTGGGATGTAATAATACATTCGGTTTATCGGTCCTGATTGCGATGTTTCGTGCGGCGTAGGCGCGCGGAAACTCTCGCTATATCCCGCTAAAAGCGTAAGTTTATCAAAGAGAGTATAGGCAATCGCCGCGCGCGGAGAAAATCTCGAATCTTTAAATTTAGCGGGTTTGCCTTTGATGTCGCGATCGAATCTATCGTATCTACCGCCCAAGGTAAGCTCTAAATCATCGTGCAAGCGGATCAGATCCTGCGCGAAAAGCCCGTAGCTATTGTATTCGTTCGGAAAGGAGGCGAAATCTCTTAACGCTCCATTTTGGATAAAGATCGCATCCTCTTGCCTATTTTCGTAATCGCCGCCGAAAGCGAAGCTATGATTTAAAAAGCCCGTGTCGAATTCCGAGATATTTTTGAGCTCTAAGCCCTTGCGATCGTCTTTATTGGCGTAATCTAGCGTGCCCGTAGGTTGTTGATCTTTATAGCCGCGTTTATACTCGGCTCTGCTTTTATAAGCCTTGAAAGACATATCCACTAGCGGGCTTTTCGGTGTAAAATTCCAATCAAAAACATAATCTCTTTGGCTTAAATTTCCGCTTACGAAGAGATCTGAGTCGTTTTGCCATAGCGTTTGCCACATCGTGTGTAAATTTTCGTCGTAATCAAAGGCACTAAAACTTATGCGGTGATCGTCCAAGTTCGCGCCGATTTTGAAAAATCCCGTATCGATGTGCTCGTTATTAAAGCTCTTGTCATACCCCTCGACATAGTGCGTGCCGCCGTCTGCGAACTTGACGTTGCCGTAGCTTGCGCGCTTGCCGTAGAGTAAAACGTCGATCGGAATTTCTTCGCCCTTGCCATAGACCGCGCCGCGCGTGCTATGCATATTGTTTGATTCTAGCCTCTGCCCCAGCATCAAGCCTATGTTTTTGCCCTCGCTTAGATAATCGCTCGCACTTTTGGTTTGCATATTTACGATACCGCCGATCGCGCCCGAGCCGTGAAGCACGGACGAGGCGCCCTTTATGACCTCGACGCGCTTTAAGATGTCGCTATCGGTGCGAAAAGATGAGATCATATTTGAGTAAATTCCTAGGCTTCTGCGCACGCCGTCTTGCTTGATAATGACGCGCTCGTCGCTTTGATATCCGAATCCTCGTATCTGAAACTGCCTGCCGATCTGTCGCCCCATATCCATACCGCCGTCAACGCCCGGTATCTGCATGATCGAATCGATCACGTTGGTTTTGGCTTTCATATCCTTGGGGGTTAAAATTCCGGCCGAGCCCGCATATTTTAGGTTATCGACCGCGCTTACCGTCGCTTGCACGACGATTTGGCCTAGATCTTGCGACTTCGTGGCGTTGTTTTCGGCCGCATTCGCTCCGCCTATTGCGCCTATCGCAAGCGGCACCAATAAAATTTGCTTTTTCATGCCTCGACCTTTAAAATAAAATTGAAATACATTATTATATATCTACATACTTAAATAAGGTTGAAATTTAATTTCAAAAACATTTGAAATTTGTTTTTATTGGTGGAAAGTACTGCCCCCGTCTAGGCCGCTTGCGCGTTTTGGCTACGTCATGCCTGCACTCTATTTGCGCCATTTCTGTCCCCTCAGCTCTGGTCTACCTGTATCCGTTTGTATCGTGTTCCGTATGACCGCCTCTGTGCCATGGCTTTTCGTTTCGATTCGTTTGCGCCACGCTCAGGTTGCTAAATTTGGCACTTCTATCGCAGCAAAGAGTCTAAATTTAAACGCTCTCGATTTGCTTGCGTTTAAATTTAGCGGCCGCCCGCGCGATTTTAAAATTTAGTTTTTTGCAAATTTAGATCGGAATTTATTTACTTTTTATTTTACAAAGGATAAAATCGCGCCTAAGAGATCGGTCGATCTAGATTATTTCAGGATCTTTTCATGAATAACGTTAAATGGTACATCATCGCAGGCGCCGTGCTAGGCGTGCTGGGTGCGGCGCTGGTGCATTTCGGAAACCCGGGCAATATGGGCGTTTGCGTCGCTTGCTTTTTGCGCGACACCACTGGCGCGCTGGGCTTTCACCGAGCCGCCGTGGTGCAATACATCCGCCCGGAGATCATAGGGCTCGTGTTCGGCGGCTTTTTGGCAAGCGTGCTTTGGACGCGAGAGTTCGCGCCGGTTACGGGCAGCTCGCCGTTTGCGAAATTTTTCTTAGGGATTTTCGCGATGATCGGCTGCCTTGTATTTTTGGGATGTCCGTGGCGCGCGTTTTTACGCCTAGGCGGCGGCGATCTGACCGCGCTAGCCGGGCTAGCGGGTTTGATCTGCGGCGTACTCATTGGGTTTTTGCTTAAAAAGCGCGGCTATGAGGCGAGTAAAGAGGCAAGACTTAGCGGCGCGATCGGAATTTTGCCCGTGATACTGGGTGCGGCGCTACTTGCGGCTTTGGTTTTCGGACTCAAAACGGGCGAGGGCGGCGCGCTTTTTATCTCCGCTAAAGGTCCCGGCGCGCAACACGCAGCGGTAGGCATCTCGCTGGCTGCGGGCATTATCGTGGGCGCGGTGATGCATAGAAGCAAATTTTGCAGCGTCGGCGCGTTCGGTAGAATTTTCCGCGGCGATTTCTCGATGTTTTGGGGCGTGCTAAGCGTCATCGCGTTTGCGAGCATCGCAAATATCGCATTTGGGCAATACAAACTCGGCTTTGAGGACCAGCCTATCGCTCATAACGATTTCGTTTGGAATTTCTTGGGTATGGTGCTCGCAGGACTTTGCTTCAGCCTCAGCGAGGGCTGCCCGGGCAAGCACCTGGTGCAGGCCGGCACGGGAAATTTAAGCTCGGGCGTCTTCGTTATCGGCATGGCGGCGGGCGCCGCGATCGCGCATAATTTCTTGCTCGCAAGCTCGGCTAAAGGCATCACCGAGTTCGCTCCTTACGCGGTTGCGATCGGTTTTGTTTTCGCGCTTTACGTGGGGATTTTTCAAAGACGCGTCGGCTAGCGCGAGCGTTCGGCTCGGCACAAGGGCTATGACGCTGCTGGCATATAAAGCACCGAGCCGCGACGGGCGCCGGGTTACAGAGCTCGCTCGTCGCGCATTCACGGCGCTAGACGTGAGCGGCAGGCACTTTGTTGCGGAGCTTGGCTTGATTGCGTTCTTACGGCGCCACGCCACTTGACTCAATGGCGAATAGCGGATATGTTTTGCTGCAAAATTCGGCAATAATTTATCGCAAAAATATTGAAAGTTAAATTTAGCGGCGCGGATCACGCAAGCGCAAAATATGTAGCCAAATTTACCGCAGAATTTACGTCGCGTCAAAAAGCCGCAACCGACATAATCATGAAATTTTAAATTTACGCACAATCACCAAATTAAATTTTAAATTAATCATTTGAAACCTAATCATCGCACATAAATTTAATTTAGAATTACGTGTTTAGGTGATATCCGTGCCTTCACTGGACAAAATTCTAAGAAATTTTACTCATTGGTAGACGCGGTATCTGCAGTCTTGGATCCCGCTTGCTCTAGCTG
>NZ_CALIMS010000054.1 GCF_938045345.1 uncultured Campylobacter sp. | reverse complement strand
TCGCCGAAGCTTGTCACGCCCAGGGTGCGCAGATGGCGTTTACCTACCTAAACGACGCTCTGAAAAAGCGCGTAGAGCCGATCGCAGAGGAGTTTGGTAGCAAATTCGTCTATGAGCTCGACGTAAACAACCAAGCTCACCTGGACGGGCTTGCAGATCGCATCAAAGCAGATCTTGGCGAGATAGATTTCGTCGTGCATGCGGTGGCCTACGCGCCCAAAGAAGCGCTAGAGGGCGAGTTTGTAAATACTACAAAAGAGGCCTTTGATATCGCGATGGGCACGAGCGTTTATTCGCTGCTAAGCCTCACACGCGCGGTTCTGCCGGTGCTAAAAGATGGCGGCTCGGTGCTCACGCTAACCTACCTTGGAGGGCCGAAATTCGTGCCTCACTACAACGTTATGGGCGTCGCAAAAGCGGCTCTTGAAAGCTCCGTGCGCTACCTAGCTCACGATCTTGGCGCGCGCGGTATCCGCGTGAACGCCATCAGCGCAGGCCCGATCAAAACGCTTGCGGCAAGCGGCATAGGCGACTTTAGGATGATTTTACGCTACAACGAGGTAAACAGCCCACTAAAACGCAACGTCACGACGCATGATGTTGGCAACAGCGCGATGTACCTGCTTAGCGACCTAGCCAGCGGCGTGACCGGCGAGGTGCACTACGTCGACTGCGGCTACAACATCATGGGTATGGGCGACGTGGCGACCGACGCCGAGGGTAAGACGATCCTTGCGTGGGATGCAGCCAAGACCGAGTAAAACGACACGTAAAAAGGCAAAATTTGACGCGCGCCGCAAAATTTAAAGGTAGAAAATGAAAGATTACATCTGCGTATTTGATTGCGAGACGATCCCCGACGTAGCGGCGCTGGTGCGGGTGCTAGATGAGGATGCGATAGCGGGCTGCTTCGAGCCTTTCGATAAAAAAAGCTTCGCAAGGCTTCTTGACGCGCAGCTCTCGCAAAAGATCGGCGGCGAGAAGCAAAGCGCGTCTTTAAATTTTGCTGTAAATTCGGCGGAGCAGAATTTTAAAATAGAAAATTTCGAGCAAAATTCTGCACTGCAAAGCTTTACGCAGCAAGACGTCGCGTCTCAAAGCTTCGCCAGTGAAAATTCCGCTGAAAATCTCGCGCAGGGAAATTTTACGAGCGAAAATTTCATGTCGCAAAATACGGCGCCCAAAAATTCTGCGTCGCTAAATTTAACCTATGACGATACCGCGCCTCAAAGCTCCGCAGCGCAGAGCTCTGCGACGGAAAATTCTACTCTCCGAAGCCCTGTGCCTCAGAATTTCGCGGCGGAAAGCTCTACGCCTCAAAGCTCCGCATCCCAAAGCTTAAAGAGCGAAAATCTCGCTTCAAATTCCGCGCAAGATCTCGCGTTAAACGCGCTAAATTTTAAAATTTACGGCGAGCAATTGATCTTTAACGCGGATAAAAGCAAAATTTTAAACCACAAATTGCTCTCGCTTAGGGCGATGGAGATTTTCAAAGAAAAAACCGGCAGCGAATTCCTGCCCGTCTGCTTCCACCGCGTCGTTAGCATTAGCGCCGTGATGGCGGACGGATTCGGCAGATTTTTGCGCGTCTCGACGCTTGATGGCGAGAACGAGCGCGATAAAATCGCAAAATTCCTAGCCTTCATCGAGGATTTTAATCCGCGGCTAGTGAGTTTCAACGGGCGCGGGTTCGATCTGCCGATGATTATGGCGCGCGCGATGTGCTATGATCTAAGCGCCGCAGCGTATTTTGAGACGAACGATCGCGATAACAACAAGAGCAAATGGGAGAACTACCGCAGCCGCTACGACGGGCGGTTCCATCTGGACTTGCTCGATCACATCAGCGATTTTGGTGCCATTCGCGGACTCAAGCTCGATCATATCTGCGCCAGCGTGGGCCTTCCCGGCAAATACGACGTGCGCGGCGATCAAGTCCTGCAGCTGTATTACGCAGGCGAGCAGGCCAAGATCGACGAGTACTGCAGATCCGACGTGCTCAACACCTACTGGCTGTTTTTAAAATACGAGCTTTTGCGCGGCAAGATCACCAAGGACGATTATCTAAATTATATCGCGGTGATGGGCGAATTTTTGCAAAAAGAGTGCGCGGGCATGAGCTATACGCCCGTTTTTTGCGACTTTATAGAAAGGGAGCTAGCGGCATATGCGAAGTGAAATTTTTAAAATTTTAAAAGGCGCGGTTTTGGGTGCGCTATTTTTGGCCTGCGGCGCGGTCGCGGATGAGGCTAAATTTAAACCGATGCTGCTTAAAGAGTACGTCCCGGGCATGAATATCACGGGCTGGGTGATCAGCGAGAAGCTAGACGGCGTGCGCGCGATCTGGGACGGGCGTAATCTGCGCTCCAGACGCGGCAAGATCATAAACGCTCCTGAGGGCTGGAGCGCGGGCTTTCCGCCGTTTTTCGTAGACGGCGAGCTATACACGGCGCGCGGAGAGTTTGAACAGCTCGTTTCGATCGTCTCTTCTAGCGTGCCCGATGAGCGCTGGAGCAGGGTAAAATTTTATGCGTTTGACCTGCCGAAGGAGCAGAAAAACCTAAGCGCGAAGATGGAAATTTTAAGAAATTTTATCGCCTCAAGCGGCGCGCAAAATTTGCTCATCGTGCAGCAAACTCCGGTAAGCACGCACGCCGACGTGCAGGCGTATTTTGATCGCGTCATCGCCGCGGGCGGCGAGGGGGTCGTACTGCGCGATCCAAACGCGCTTTATGAGAGCGGGCGCAGCGATAAAATTTTAAAATACAAAAAGACGCACGATAGCGATTGCAAGGTCGTAAAAATCAACCCGGGCTACGGCAAAAACGAGGGTAAGATGGGTTCGCTTAGCTGCGTGGATCTACGTAGCGGGGTGAAATTTAAAGTAGGCACGGGCTTTAGCGACGAAATGCGGGCAAATCCGCCTAAGGTAGGCACGATCATCACCTATCAATACCAAAATTTAACCCGCGAAAAAAAGCCGCGCTTCCCCGTATTTTTGCGCGTGCGACCGGAGATTTAATCTAAGGGGCTATAATCGCGTATTTTGATAAATTTGATCCGAAGGAGAAGAGATGAAAATTTTAATCACAGGCGGCGCGGGATATATCGGCAGCCACGTTGCAAAGGCGCTTTTAGAAGCGAACCGCCACGACGTCGTCATACTGGATAATCTTTGCAAAGGCTCAATGCGAGCGATCGAGGCGCTTCGCGACGTGGGCGAGTTTGAGTTCGTGCAGGAAAGCCTAGAAAATACCCCCGCAATCGAGAAGCTTTTTGGGCGCGAGAAGTTTGATGCGATCATTCACTTTGCGGCGTTTATCGAGGTTTTTGAAAGCACGCAAAATCCGCTAAAATACTACCTAAATAACACCGCCAACGCGATGAATTTGATCGCGCTTGCGAACAAATACGGCGTGAAAGACTTCATATTTAGCTCCACGGCAGCAACCTACGGCGAGCCGGATATCCCACAAGTAAGCGAGGAAACTCCGCAAAACCCGATCAATCCGTACGGCAGAAGCAAGCTGATGGTCGAGTGGGTACTAAAAGATACGGCGGCGGCAAATCCGAATTTTAAATACGGAATTTTGCGCTACTTCAATGTGGCAGGCGCGGCTAGCGACGGCACGATCGGGCAAAACTACCCGAACGCGACACATCTAATTAAGGTTGCGACCCAAACGATCGTCGGCAAGCGCGATAAGATGAGCATCTTCGGCGATGATTACGACACCAAAGACGGCACCTGCATCCGCGACTACATCCACGTAGAGGACCTCGCAAGCGCGCATCTGGCAGTGCTTGATTATCTGCAAAGCAATGATAGCGCGGTCTTTAACGTAGGATATGGCACGGGCTTTAGCGTAAAAGAGGTCGTCAATGAAGCTAAAAAAGTAAGCGGCGTGGATTTTAAAGTGCAGATCGCTCCGCGCAGAGCGGGGGATCCTGCCTGCCTCATCTCAAACGCGGATAAAATTCGCACCAAAACCTCTTGGCAGCCTGAGCACGAGAGCTTGGATGAGATCATCCTAAGCGCGCTTAATTGGGAAAAAAAGCTCTAGGTTCTAGCGTGAAAGTGCGATTTGAAATTTTAAAATTTTACTCCGCCGCGTTTAATAGCGGCGAGCAAAAGGAAGCCTTGTTTGCTTAAAATTCTAAACGCCCCCGAAGCCGCGCAGCGCAAGCTCGGCGTCGTGCTATCGTATGTGAATATCTTTGTTTCTACGATACTTACTTTGGTTTATACGCCGTTTTTTCTGCGGGCGCTGGGGCAGAGCGAGTTTGGGCTGTATTCTTTAGCTAGCAGTGTTATTGGCTATTTGGCGATTTTGGATTTAGGCTTTGGTAACGCCGTGACGGTCTATACCGCCAAATACGTCTCAAGCGGCGAAGTGGAGCGCATGCATAAGCTGCACGGCACGATTTTTAGCGTGTATTTGGTAATGAGCGCGGTGATCGTGATTGCAGGAGCTGCGCTGCTAGCTAATCTGCACGCGATTTTTGGCGCTAAGCTAAGCGCTAGTGAGATGGGCGAAATTCGCATTATGCTAATGCTACTAACTGTAAATTTAGCGATTAGCTTTCCTTTTAGCATCTATTCGTCGATCCTTACGGCGCATGAGAATTTCGTATTTATCAAGCTAATTGGGATCTTTCGTACGATCGCTCTGCCACTAGCTGCGGTGCCTGCGCTACTTTTGGGATATAAGGCTATCGCGATCGTAATCATCGCTACGGCGGTAAATTTAATCTGCGTCGCGGCAGATTTCATCTACTGCAAGCGTAAAGTCTCGCCCGTGATAAGCGTGCGAAATTTCGACGCCTCCACGCTTAAGCAAATTTTTGGCTACTCGTTTTTTATATTTTTAGGCATCGTAGTCGATCAAGTAAACTGGAATGTCGATAATTTTATCTTAGGCGCGGTCGCAGGCGCTACAGCGGTCTCCACGTATGCCGTAGCAAGCACAATAAATGCCACTTTCGTCACGCTTTCGCTCACCATTAGCGGCGTAATGCTTCCTAAAATTGCCAAAATGGTTTCTGCCAACTCCACTGATTCCGAGCTTAGCGCAGAATTTATCAAAATAGGCAGGTTGCAATTTTACGTGATATTTTTTATCGCGTCGCTTTTGGTGATTTTTGGGCGGGAGTTTATCGTGCTATGGGCTGGCGCAAATTATGAAATTTCATACGCGATCGCGCTTATTTTGGTGCTTCCAGTAAGCGTGCCGTTGATTCAAAATTTAGGCCTAGCCGTGCTTCAGGCAAAAAACAAAGTCAAATTTCGCTCAATCGCCGCGTTTTGCGTCACGCTCGTAAATATCGCTATTTCTATCCCGCTAGCTAAGGCTTACGGTGGCGTGGGCGCTGCGTGCGGCACGGCTTTTGCTATCACCTTGCTAAATATCTGCGTGATGAATATCTACTATGCTCGTGTAATCGGACTTGACATCGCTAAATTTTGGCGAAATATCGGCGCGATGGTAGTAAAATTTGCTCCTGCAATCGCAGCAAGCCTAGTGATAAATTATGCACTAGGCTTGCATGGAGTGAGCTTTTTGCTAATTTGCGGCGGGCTTTATTCGGCTATGTTTGTGCTAAGCGCGTATTTTTGGGCGATGAATGACTACGAACGCGCGATTTTTGGCGGAATTGCGGCAAAGATAAGGAGGCGGGCTTGAGCTTCAATGTAATTAGCGAAGTAGTTACGAAAGACCGCTGTATCGGCTGCGGCGTCTGCGCGAGCAGCTGCCCTTTTAGCGTGCTAAAAATGCGGCTTGGAGGCAATGGATTTTACGCGCCCGAGGAGGGCGAAGGGTGCCGCGACAAATGTGATATTTGTCTAAAAGTCTGCCCATTTTACGAAAAAGACATGCTTGAAAATGAGCTAAATTCTAAATCATACTCAGAGCTGGAAAGCTTTGGTCCTGATTTTGGCAGATTTTTAGCCACTTACAAATTCTACAAAAAAGATGAAGCGCAGCGCCTAAGCAGTGCAAGCGGCGGCGCGGGAGATTATATTTTTCGCGAGCTTTTTGCGCGCGGGCTCATAGATTACGCGATTTGCGCCGTGCCTGCGGACGAGGGGGATTTTATAGCCCAAAATCCCAAGCGGGATTTTTCTGCCTGCAATAATTTAGCGCAGCCACAGAATTTGCAAAATTCCGCAACCAAAAATTCCGAACAGAATTCCGCAATTCCGAATTTAACGCAGAATTTGGCGGATGATGATTCTATAAATTTTACGAGTACGCAAAATTCCTTTTGCGAAAATTTTACGCAGAATTCCGTGCAGAATTTTACAAATGAAAATTTCGCGCAGAATTCTAAAGCTTCTTGTAAAAATTCCGTATCAGTGCAGAATTTTGCTTGCGAGAATTCTAAAAACACGCGAAATTATACGGGCGAAAATTCCGTGCCGCTATTTAAATTTAGCGTGATAAAAAATGCCGATGAGCTTACTCGCGCGCGCTCGTCCGCTTACTATCCGCTCACGCTTGAAACAGTGCTAAAAGAGATGTCGCGCCGTGAGGGCAGATACGCGATTAGCGCGCTGCCGTGTTTTGCCAAGGCCTTAAGGCTTGCTGCGAGTAAAAATCCGCGCCTTAAATCCCGCATAAGCTTTATTATTGGGCTGGTTTGCGGACAGGGCAAGGGTGCTGGTTTTACGCATAAGCTGGCAGATCTTGCGTTTAAAGAGCGTAAGCAGCTCGCGGCGGTTAATTACAGATATAAAATCGCGGGCAAAAGCGCGATGAGCTTTGGCTTTAAATTCAGCGCTATAGACGGCAGCGAGGCGATAGATGATCGCAGTAGTAGCGCCTTTGCGTACTGGAGTTCGCGCGCTTTTACGCCTCTTGCGTGCAACGCCTGCACCGACGTTTTTGCCAAATGCGCCGACGTCGTGCTGATGGATGCGTGGCTACAAAGCGAAATAAGCGAGTGGCGCGGCACATCGCTCGTAATTACGCGCACAGCTCAGATCGACGCGCTGTTTTCGCAGCCTACGAAGCAGGCACGCGAGGCGATTTTTTGCGAGCGGATATCCGCAGCGGAGGTGCAGCGCTCGCAGCAAAGCCAGGTGGAGTGCAAAAACGAAATTTTCTACGGCGCGAAAAATCCGCTTAGGCGTTACATCTTGCGCCAGAAGCTTCAGATCCAGCGATATAGCGCTACGCATTTTGATTGTGATGATTTCATCGCTGCTAGGCTTAAAAAAATTGCCGCTGCGAATAAAGTGCTAGCGCTTTTGGCGCTACCAAAGATCGCGGCATATAAAATTTATAGGAAGTTTGCATGAAGATCGGGATTTTTACCCTGCCGCTAGTAAATAATTACGGCGGAATTTTACAAGCTTATGCGCTAAGTCGCGTGCTAATGGGGCTAGGGCATGAGCCACGTCTCATAAACTTGCGCCTGCAAAGAAGTAAACTATCGATTGCGTATATTAAATTTTTAATGGCATGCGCACTTAAAAAGGAGCTTTGCGGCGCGAAATTTAATCCCTCTTACGAGCGCGATACTAGCGAGTTTGTAGCGGAAAATATTCCTTTAACCGCGCCTGTTTGCACGCCTGCGGATTTAAAAGCGCTGTGCGAGAAAGAACGCTTTGAAGCGGTGATTTTAGGAAGCGATCAGGTTTTTCGTCCTAGCTATTTTGCGGATTTTGCAGATTGCTTTAGCCTTGGATTTTTGCCGCCTAACTGCACGCGGATCGCCTATGCTGCAAGCTTCGGCGGAGATAGGCTCTGTGGGCTTAAAAATCCCGCAGATTTAAAAGCTCACGCTGCAAATTTGGCTAAATTTAAAGCTATTTCGGTGCGTGAGTGCGATGGTGTAAAGCTTGCACGCGAATGCTTTGGCGTAGATGCGCACTTGGTACTGGATCCTACACTTTTGGCTAACAAAGAGATTTACGATAAATTTTTAAGCCATGCACCGCAGCGCAAGGGTTTTGCCTATATCCTAGATCCATCGCCTCGCTCTGAAGCGGCGATAGAGCTACTAAAAAAGCAAAGCGGCCTAGAGATATATGAGGTGAACGACCGCGGCAACCGCATCGGCATAAAAGCATGGTTAAGCGCTATTGCGGGCGCGGAGTTTGTGCTAACCGACTCATTTCACGGCTGCGTATTTTCCATAATCTTTAATAAGCCGTTTTTTGTGCTCGTTAATGCCAGTCGCGGCGCGTCGCGCTTTAGCTCGCTTTTGGGCTCGTTCGGGCTTGAAGATAGAGCTTTGCAAGATCCCAAAGACGCGCGGTTGGACGCGACTATCGATTGGGATAGTGTAAATGAGGCGTTGCGCCGTAAAAGAGAGGACTCGATGAAATTTTTAAAAACAAGTTTAGGCTCATAAAATGAAAATAGCTATGGTAATTTCTGCTTTAGGCAAGGGCGGTGCCGAGCGCGTGCTAAGCGTGCTGGCAAATTTTTTCTGCCGCGAGAATGAAGTCTGTGTGATAAAATTTGACGCAGACGAGCCGTTTTACGCGCTAGATCCTAAGATCGAGCTTATTAGCTTGGATTTAGGAGTAGGCGATTTAGGAGTATTTGGCAATATAAAAAAGCGCTACGATAAAATTTTAGCCTTGCATAGGCTTCTAAAAAGTCGTAAATTTGACGTAGTAATCTCATTTTTAGATAATACCAATGTCCTTACGCTTATCGCAAATCTAGGAGTCGGGCAGAAAATCATCGTCTCCGAACACACCAATCATCGTTTTTTAAAAAGTCCGATCTGGCGAGCTCTCAAGCGGATCTTTTATCCGAGGGCTGCAGGTCTTAGTGTGCTTAGTAAATTCGATCTGGATCATTACACATATGTGCAAAATCGCGTGATTATGCCTAATCCGATGTTTGAGATCAGCCATGCTAAAGAGGCCCGCCCGCCTAAAGAAAATATCATCCTAGCAGCCGGCCGGCTCAATGTCTATAAGGGCTTTGATGTCCTTCTTAAGGCGCTTGCGCTTATAGATTTCAATCTTTTAAAAGAGTGGAAGGTGGTGATCGCAGGCGACGGAGAGGAGCGAAAGAGCCTTGAGAGTCTAGCTGCGAAGCTGCGCTTAAATGTGCAGTTCATCGGCTTTGTGCGCGATATCGAGAGCCTTTACGAGCGTGCTAAAATCGTAGTCGTAACCTCCAAGATGGAGGGCTTTTGCAATATTTTGATGGAGAGTATATTTTTCGGCACCGCTAGAATTTCTACAGATTGCATCGCAGGTCCTAGCGAGCTTATAAGCGACGGCGTAGATGGGTTTTTGTGCCCTGTAGGCGATAGCGCGAGCATCGCTAAAAAGCTTGAAATTCTAATGAGTGACGAGAAGCTACGCGAGCGGCTCGTGCAAAACGCCTCCAAGCGTGAGGAGAGCTTTAAAATTGAAACGATCGGGCGACGCTGGCTGGATTTCATAGCCGCTACGATACACAGGGAGGAATAATGAGCGCAAATCCCCTAATCTCGGTCATCATTCCCGTTTATAATGTCAAAGAATTCCTGCGCGCTTGCGTGGAGCGCATTACGGCTCAGACCTATACGAACTTAGAAATTTTGCTCGTAGATGATGGCTCAAATGACGGCAGCGAGGCGATTTGTGACGAATACGCTGCACGTGATCCTCGTGTGCGAGTGCTGCATAAGCTAAATGGCGGGCAGGCTAGTGCACGAAACGCTGCTTTAGATGTCGCTCGCGGGGAGTTTATCAGCTTCGTAGACAGCGATGATTTGATAAGCTTTGATTTGATTGAGACGCTTTTTTGCCTGACGCAGAAATTTTGCACCAAAATCGCTATGTGCGGCTACACGGCATTTAGCGACGAGAGCGAAATAAATAATTTCAAGGCGGCTTTGAATTCTAAAGAAAATCAAAATTCTAAAGAGATTAGCAATCCGGGAAGGATCGTAAATTCAAATGCCAGCGCAGGCGAATACAAAATATCGCCGCAAGAGCTTTTTAGACGCAGCTGCACGCAGGATCCGTATTTTAGCACCGCGGTTTGGCGCGCGCTGTTTGCTCGCGAAATTTTCACTGCTTTGCGCTTTCCTACGGGGCAAATCTATGAGGATGTGGCGATATTTTTTGATATTTTTAACGCTTCTATTACGGCGTGCACGGATGAAATTTTATATTTTTACCGCGTAAGGGCGGGCTCGACCGTAAACTCATTTGCGCGCAGGCATCTAGCGGTCATCGCTGCGGTGCGCCGCTATACTGAGGCGATCGCTGCGAATTATCCAAGCTTGGCGCGTGAGGCTAATTTTACTCGCTGCGAGTCCGCGCTGAATACGGCGTTTTTAATCATCAAATCAAGCTTTGATCCTGCGGGCTTGGATGGAGATGCAACTTTTCCTTCCGAGGCTAATACGTGCAGCTTAGCAAACGAAGCGGATTTGCGCGGTGCTGATAGTTTATCTTGCGCATGCGGTAAAAATTCCGCATTTAAAAATTCCTCCGAGCAAAATTATATGCGAAATTCCGAGCAGAATTCTGCGTCGCAAAGAAAGATCGCAGATCCCCGCTCTCCTTTAAGCGCTGCAGAAGCTGTGGATCAGATCCGCTCACTGCACGCTTTGGTGCGCGAGCGGCTGGATTTTGGATTTTTCGCGGCGCATGCAAGCCGCACGCAGACGCTGATGATGGTCTTGTTTTACGCTAGCCCCGCGCTTTTGCGGCTATTTTATAAAATTTATCGGAAGCTAAAATGAAAATTTTATTCGTCATCGCAGCTCTTAGAAACGGCGGCGCCGAGCGCGTGCTGCAGGTCTTGGCGAACCATTTTGCGCGCGCAAACGACGTTACGATCGCGATTTTGGAAAACGACGAGGGCAGGTATAAATTTAGCGAAAAGATAAAATTTTTGCATCTAGATGTTTATAAAAACGGCGGCAGGTTCGATAAATACAGAATTTTGCGCGAGTGTTTCAAGCGCGAGCGCCCAAGCGTCATCATCAGCTTTATGGACTGGACGAACGTAGCGTGCGTGATCGCAAATTTCGGACTTAAAATTCCACTCATCGCGACCGAGCACAACGCGCACGATTATCTGCGAAGCGGGCTTTTTAGCCGCGTGCGCGATCTGTGCTACAAAAAAGCGGACGCGCTTACGGTGCTTACGCGTTCGGACTTTGAGTACTATTCGCGATTTGTCAAAAACTGCTTCGTCGTACACAACCCCTTTTTCGGCGAGATTGATGGCGCTAAAAGCACTAAGCGAAACGTGATCTTAAGCGTCGGCAGGCTCGAGCCCGTCAAGGGGTATGAAATTTACTTTGACGCGTTAAGCAGGATCGATAAAAGCCTGCTTGCGAAGTGGGAAATTTTAATCGCGGGCGACGGCTCGCTGCGCGAAAGCTTGCGCGAGCTCGTGGCGCGGCTTGGGCTTGAAGTGCGATTTTTAGGGCACAAACAGGACGTGAGCGAACTGTATAAAGAAGCCAAAATTTTTGTGCTCAGTTCGCTTAATGAAGGGCTTTCGAACGTGCTGATCGAGTCTGCATTTTACGGCTGCGCACGGCTTAGCAGTGATACAGCGGGTGCAAAAGAGCTCATAAAGGACGGCCTTAGCGGCATTTTGTTTAAACGCGGCGATGCGAATGAGCTTGCGAGCAAGCTTGAAATTTTAATGAGCGATGAGGCACTGCGAGACGCTCTCGTGCAAAATGCAAATGAAAATTTAGACGAGTTTTCGCAAGAGCGCATCATTAAGCTCTGGCAGGGCTTGATCGATCAGTTTGCGCGCAAATAGCAGCCGCTTATCGATGCCCTAGGGCGCGCAGGGATTAAATTTAAACTTCGGTGTGCTAAGATAGGCTCTTGCGTCCGAGCGTATCGGCGCGGCTAAATTTACAAAGCCGCATCGCGCGATGAAATTTTGCCCGCTTGGAGGTAGCGCAAAATGCGCTAAATTTAAACAGATTGCGCGGCGCATGCTCGCATAAAAAGGCGCGAGCAAAGCTTAAATTTATAGCGCGGCAGAAATTTAAAAGGTAAAGGGATGAAGAAATTAAGCGTTTTTATCTATTCGATGGGAGGCGGCGGCGCCGAGCGCGTCGTAAGCAACCTCTTAGGCGAGCTTACGGCACGCTATGAGGTACATATGGTGCTGATGAACGATAGAATTTTTTATGAAATTCCAAGCGACGTGCAGATCCATTTCATCGAAAAATCAGCCCCCTTTGAAAACGGGCTGCTGAAGCTTGCAAAGCTGCCGTTTTTGGCGCTGCGCTACAAAAAGCTATGCGAGCGCTTAGGCATTGATATTCACTTTGTTTGGATGAACCGCCCGTGTTACGTGGCGGCGCTGGCGCGAGTTTGCGGATTGGGCGGAACGATGATTTTTAACGAATGCTCGACGCCGTCGGTGCTGTATAAAGATGCGAGCTTCAAATCCAAAATTTCAAAATTTTTGCTGCGCAAGCTCTATCCGAAGGCCGATTTTATCTTCCCCAACTCGCTTGGAAATTTGCGCGATCTGGCGGATAATTTCGGGATTGATGAGTGCAAGATGAGCGTGCTGTATAATGCGATCGATTTAGATGAGATCGGTCGCAAAGCAAGCGAGCAGGTCGCGCAGGAGCGGTCGTTTTTCCTAAGCGTCGGCAGGCTCGATGCGGGTAAAAACCACGCGCTTTTGATCCGCGCGTATGCAAATTTAAAAAATAACGACAAAGACCTGCTGATCTTGGGCGACGGCGTGCTGCGAGCAGAGCTTGAGGCCCTGATAGAGGAGCTGGGCTTAAGCGGTCGCGTGAAGCTTTTGGGCTTTGACGCAAATCCGTATAAATATATGGCTAGATGCTATGCGTTCGTCTTCGTAAGCCTTTTTGAGGGGTTTTCAAACGCGCTCATCGAGGCGCTTGCGTGCGGCAAGCTCGTAATTTCAAGCGATCATCAAAGCGGCGCGCGCGAGCTTATGGGGCAAAGCGAATGGGGCGTGCTAGTGGGCGTAAACGATCTAGAAAGCACCCAAGCGGCGATGCAAAAAGCGCTGGATGATGAAAATTATGTAAAATTTTATGAGAAAAAGGCTAAAATTAGAGCCTCGTTTTTCGATAAAAAACGGATAGCAAGCGAGCTGATCGCAAAAATAGAACAAATTGACGAAGGAAAATAGGCGTGGGTGAAGAAAAAAAGGCTTTTAGCGTTAGAGAGATCGACGAAGGATTGGACGATCAAAAAGGCGCGCAATCAATGGGTGCCGACAAAGCTGCCCTAAGCGAAAATTTCGCTAGTGGGGGAAATTTTGACGCAGAGTATTCCGCAGGCGGTGGAGAGAATTTTAACGGCGAAAATGCCGAGCTTAAGGGTAGCGAGGATACCGCGCCTCAGAGCGATAACAATTCCGCGCTTGATGCAAAAAATTCTGCGAGCAAAAATTCCGCGCACGCCGGCGTTAAAAATTTAAGCGACGATCAAACGCGCGCTGTTTCTGCAAAAATGCGAGCACAAAAAAAATCCAAAAAGGCTAAAAAATTAAGCGGACGAAATTCTACCTCGGTAAATTCTGAAAATTCCGCAGGCACAAATTCTACAAACTCAAATTTAAAGGGCGCTACAAATTCCACGAGCAAAAATTCTACAAATAAAAATTCCGCAAAAGCCGCTAATTTGGCTAAATTTAAAAATGCGAATTCCGCAAGTGCTTTAAATTCTACAAACGGCATAAATTCTGATAATTCTAAAAGCCCCACAACGGAAAATTCCCAGAATTCTAAAGATCAGGCAGCTGGCGCGCTTCCTGCTAGGCGCAGAATTTTTGGCTTTATAAAAAATTATGAGTTCTCCAAGCATATTTTGCTGATGATTGTGTTCGCGTTTGTCTTTAGCGTGGCGTTTCGCATGTGGTGGGTGCATTGGGCGAGCGGCTTTCCGAATTACTTTTTTTGGAACGGCGAGCTGATGATAAACACCAACGACGGCTACGCCTTTGCAGAGGGCGCGCGCGATCGCCTCGCCGGCTTTCATCAGCCCAACGATCTTAGCTACTTTAGTGCACCGCTTTCGATCGTGACGGCGTTTTTGGCTGAAATTTTGCCCTTTAAAATCGAGACGATCTTCGTTTATCTGCCGGCTTTGTTTAGCTCGCTCATCGTAGTGCCGATCTTGCTGATCTCAAGCGAGTTTCGCTGCATGCGTGCGGGCTTCATCGGCGCGCTTGTCGCGAGCGTGGCGAATAGCTACTACAACCGCACTATGGCGGGGTATTACGACACCGATATGCTAAATATCGTGCTTGCGATGTGTATTTTGTGGGCGCTCATCCGCATTTGCACGCGCGGCTCGCGCAGCACGCTGTTTTGGCTGGGCGCGTTTACGATATTTTATATGTGGTGGTATCCGTCCAGCTTCTCGCTAAATTCCATGATGCTCGCCATGTTTTTCGCCTACACGCTGATTTTCAAGCGAAAAAGCAGGGTGAATTACGAAGCGATGATTATCTTTTTGATCGCGCTTTGTTCCACGCCTTTGGTAGCTAAAATTTTAATCTCACTTGCGCTATTTTGGCTCTTTGCGTTTAGAGGAAAGCTATTAAATTTTAAAATTTTAGCGATTATCGGTGCGCTTGCCATAGTCTTTTTCGTCGCAAACGGAGGTCTTAGCCCGATCATCTTTCAGGCGAAATTTTATATCTTCCGCTCCCTTGCGGACAACGCCGATACGGCATTTCATTTTTTCAACGTCAATCAAACAATCCAAGAATCGGGCATCGTGCCAACTAATATCTTTATGGAACGCATCAGCTCGCACGTCGCGGTTTTCGTGATCGCGACGATCGGATATTTAGTGCTTTGCTTTAGGCATAAAGAATTTTTGCTCTCGATCCCGCTTCTGCTTTTGGGCTTTGCGGCGAACAAAGCAGGCCTTAGATTTACGATCTACGCCGTGGGCGTGATGGGGCTGAGCTTCGGATATATTTTGTATTTTTGCGTAAAGCGCTTGGATCTGCCAAAGATCGCGGGGCGCGCGATACTGCTTATTTTGACGGCGCTTGCCATTTACCCCGCATGGCAGCACATAGTTTCGTACAAGGTCGATACGGTCTTTTATCAAAGCGAGGTGCGGGTGCTTGACGAGCTCAAAGATAAGGCGCAGCGCGAGGATTACGCCCTTTCGTGGTGGGACTACGGATATGGCATACGCTATTACAGCGATGTAAAGACCCTCATCGACGGCGGCAAACACCTCGGCAACGATAATTTCCCCGTTAGCTTTGCGCTTTTTAGAGATCAGATGAGCTCTGCAAATATGGCGCGCCTAGATGTCGAATACACCGAGCGCGGATATAGCGAAAAAATTCCAAACAAGCTAAAGCAAATTTTAAAAGATTATAACGCCACGGACGTAAATGACTTTATCTTAAGCTTAGGACTGGCTGATTTTAAGCCGCCGAAGCCTACGCGCGACATCTATTACATCTTGCCCGATCGTATGATGAATATCTTTCCCGTCGTCACGCAGTTTTCAAACATCGACATCACCGACGGCAAGCAGCTGGGCGAGCTGTTTTTCATAACGAGCGATAGGTTCGTTCAGGATCAAAGCGGCGTGCATATGGACAACGGCTTTTCGATCTCACCGAGCCTTTTAAATTTAGAGTATAGCGGCAGAAAATTCGCGATCAATACCTTTTACGAAACAAGCTACGACGCGAACGGCAAGCTTGCGGTCAAGGAGTTTAATATGGACAGCAGCGCGCAATTTTACGTGATTTTCATGCGCGATTACGGGCGATTTTTGCTGCTAGATAAGACGATGCTAAACTCAAGCTACATTCAGCTTTTTGTATTTGAAAGATATAGACCCGAGCTATTCGAGCCTGTGATCTTAAGCCCTGCTGTGAAAGTTTATAAATTAAAGCGCTAGATAAATTTTGCCGCAAGCTAAGGAGAAATTTATGAAATTTAATCTCGCAACGCCAAACAAGGAATGCAGCATATGGCTCGCATAGGGTTTTTAAGCCATGCCGATATGAGCTTACATTTCTTTCGCCGCCCGATAATGCAGGCTTTAAAAGAGCGCGGGCACGAGGTTTTTGCAATTGCTCCTCGCGGCGCTTATACGCAGGATTTAGCGCGTGATTTTAATGCCATAACCTACGATCTTGATCGAGCGAGCCTAAATCCGCTTACCGTATTTAGCAACACCAAAGCCCTTGCGCGCGAGCTAAAGAGGCTAAATTTGGACCTGCTGCAAACAGCCGCGCATAAATCAAACGTGTTTGGTACACTGGCGGCTCGAGAGGCGGGTATAAAATATGTGATAAACTTAGTCGAGGGGCTGGGCAGCTTTTATATCGACGATGATATTAAAACAAGGCTTGTGCGAGCGGTTTTGGAGAAGCTTTATAAATTTTCATTTTCGCAGGCGGATGCTTGCGTATTTGTAAACGATGCCGATCCCAATTATATGCTATCTCGCGGGCTTATTGCGAAGCAAAAGGTCATAAGGATTAAAAGTGTAGGCGTAGATGCTGAAAGATTCAACCCCGAAACCGTTAGTGCGGCGGATCTGGGCGAGGATTTGCACGGCAAAAAAATCGTGCTGATGATAGCTCGCGCGATGTGGCATAAGGGCGTGAGAGAATTCTACGAAGCAGCAGAAATTTTAAAAGATCGATCGGATGCAAAATTTGTCTTTGTGGGCGAGGGTTTTGCGGGCAATAAAAGCACCGCTGATCCTGCGTTTTTGCGAAGCGGTGCGGTGCATTATCTGGGTGCCAGAAATGATGTGCCAGAGCTTTTGAAGGCTAGTTACCTGCTAGCACTTCCTAGCTACAAGGAGGGCTTTCCGCGCACGGTTTTAGAGGCGATGAGCATGGCGCGAGCCTGCGTGGTAAGCGACTGCAGCGGTTGTGTCGAGGCGGTGCAAGATGGCGTCAACGGTTTAATATGCCGCACTCGCGACGCGGGTGATCTTGCGCGAAAGATCGAAATTTTATTGGACGATGCTGCGCTTTGCGAGAGGCTCGGGCAAAACGGACGCGAGATGGTGCTTGCAAATTACGACGAAAAGATCGTCACGGAAAAATATTTAGAGGTTTATAGGAAATTTATCGATGTATAGGTGTTTTTTAAAGCGCGCGCTCGATTTTACGGCGGCTTTGGTTTTGATCATTTTGGTTTCGCCCGTGATGGCGCTTACGTGGTTCTTGATCCGCAAGCACATTAGCAAAAGCGCGATTTTTACGCAATCTCGCCCTGGGCTTGACGAGCAAATTTTTAAAATTTACAAATTTAAAACGATGAGCGACGAGCGCGGTGCGGACGGCGAGCTTCTGCCCGACGAAGCGCGGCTGAACGATTACGGCAAAAAGATCCGCGCGCTAAGCCTGGATGAGCTGCCGCAGCTTTTTAACGTGCTAAAGGGCGATATGAGCTTCATCGGGCCGCGCCCGCTGCTGATCGAATATTTGCCGCTTTATTCGCCGCAGCAGCGTCTGCGACACAGCGTGCGCCCGGGCATCACGGGGCTTGCACAGGTAAACGGTCGCAACGCAATCAGCTGGGAGAAAAAATTTGAGTTCGACACGTATTACGCGCAGAATTTAAGCTTCGCGCTCGATCTTAAGATCGCGCTTTTGACGATTAAAAAAGTGCTTGCAAAAGAGGGCGTGAATAAAGAGGGTATGGCGACGACGGAGAAATTTAATGGGCACAACTAAAATTTACGTTTACGGCGCGAGCGGACACGGGCTGGTGGTCGCCGACGTCGCGCTAGCTGCGCGTGGAGCTAAATTTAGCGAGGTCGTTTTTTTAGACGACGCTGCGGGATTGAAATTTAGCAAGGATCTGCCGAAGCACCCCGTAATAATCGCAATCGGCGATAATAAAACCCGCGCAAAGATACAAGAGAGGGTAGCGCGCGCAGGTTTTGAGATAGCGACGCTAATTCATCAAAGCGCCATCGTTAGCCCAAGCGCCGTCATCGGCGAGGGTACGGTCGTAATGCCCGGCGCCGTGATAAACGCGCGAGCTAAAATTGGTCGCGGCGCGATAATCAATTCAGGCGTCGTAATCGAGCATGAGTGCGAGATCGGCGAGTTCGCGCACATTAGCCCAAACGCAGCGCTTGCGGGCGGCGTGAAAGTGGGGGCGTTTTCGCACATTGGAATCGGTGCCAGCGTCATTCAGAGGCTAAGTATCGGGCAGTGCTGCATAATCGGCGCGGGCGCTGTAGTGGTGCGCGACATAGCTAGCGACAGCGTAGCCGTAGGCGTGCCTGCTCGCGTGATTAAAAAAAATGGCTGAATTTAAAATTTATAGCATTAAAAGTGATAAAATCCGAGCATTTAAATTTTATGCCGAAAGCTAAATTTAGCCTTGCGACGCGCGAGGTTAAATTTAAAGATCAAGGAAGGATAGAGATGGCAAGAGTATTTTTAAGCCCGCCGAATATGGGTGGCGATGAGCTTGAGTATATAAAAAAGGTATTTGAGAGTAACTATATCGCGCCTTTGGGCGAATACGTTAATCGCTTTGAGGACGCAGTGAAGTCCTATACTGGCACGCGCGCTGCACTGGCACTAAACGCAGGCACGGCGGCGCTTCATCTAGCGCTTCGCTGCAGCGGCGTAAAGGACGGCGACGTGGTGCTTGGCTCCACGTTTACCTTCATGGCGTCGCTAAATCCGATATTTTACGAGCGCTGCGTGCCGGTGCTGATAGACAGCGACGAGAGTTGGAATTTAAGCCCGAAGCTGCTTAAAGAAGCGATCAAAAAATCGCCGAAAAAGCCAAATGTGCTCGTCGTTACGCATCTTTACGGACAGGCTGCGAAGATGGATGAAATATGCGAAATTTGCGCGAACGAAGGCATTGATGTTATCGAGGATGCCGCAGAGGCGCTGGGCGGATTTTATAAGGGTAAAGCATTAGGCGGTATCGGAAAATGCGGCGCGCTAAGCTTTAATGGCAATAAAATCATCACTACTTCAGGCGGCGGCATGCTGATCTCAAACGATGAGGAGCTAGTGGCTAAGGCTAGATTTTTAAGCACCCAGGCGCGCGAGCCGCTGCTTCACTACGAGCACAAGGACTACGGCTATAACTACCGCTTAAGCAACGTCTTAGGCGCTATCGGCGTAGGTCAGATGGAGGTCTTGCCGCAGCGCGTAAAGAGAAAACGCGAAATTTTTAAAATTTACGAGGATCTGTTTAGAGGCACCGACGTAGAGTTTATGCCCGAAGTAGAAGGCGGCGAGGGCAATAGATGGCTTACAACGCTATTATTTAAGAAAAAAGACGCTCATCTAAAGGTAATCGATGCGCTAAATAAAGCCGATATCGAATCTCGTCCGCTTTGGAAGCCGATGCATCTGCAAAGCATCTTCGCAGGCGCGCTTAGCGTAGTTGACGGCACGAGCGAGGATATGTTCAGTCGCGGCATCTGCCTTCCTAGCGGCACCGATATGAGCGACGAGACGATCGAACGCGTCGTAAAAATCGTAAAAGAAAACATCTAATGCTGTTAAAACCCACTAAATTTAGCCGCTTCGCGTTTTTTTTGCTAGGAGATATTTTTATCTCGATCCTCTCCGTTTACATCGCGTTTTTGCTGCGATTTAGCGGAGATATACCGAACGAATTTTATAAAGGCGCGCTGCTTAGCGCCTCGAGTCTTACTGCGATTAAAATTTTCTATTTTTGGTTTTTGCGGATCTATTTAGTTCCGTGGAGATTTTTCGGGCTATACGAAGCAAGAAAGCTCTTCTACGCGCACGTGATGGCAGCGCTTACCTTTTTAATCCTGTTTTTTCTAGCGAGTAAAATTTTTAACCCATTCCCGCGCTCGGTCATCATCATCGATGCGGCGATCTCGTTTATTTTAATCGGTGGGATTAGAATTTCAAAGCGGATGTTTTTAAGTGAGAAGAAAAATATCACGAATAACGAGCCCTGCATTGTCGTAGGCGCTACGAGCAAGACCTTTCACGTCCTAAAAGGTATGCGGCAAAAATATATCAACTACTATCCGGTGGGCGTCGTGGACGGGCGGGCAGAGCTAGTAGGGACCTATTGCGAAAACTACGTAGTCAGAGCCAAGAGCGAAATTCCGCAGATGATCAAAGACAGCGGCGCCAAAACCGCGATCATCGCATTGGCGCTGTATCCGGACGAGCTAAAACAGCTCTACGACGAGCTTTTTGCATACGGGCTAAAGGATATTAAACTCTTTTCGCTTTTGGAGGATGAGAGCAAAAAGATCCGCGACGTATCGATCGAGGATCTGCTCGCGCGCAAGCCCAAAGACCTCGACACCAAGGCGATCGAAAATTTTATCAAAGACAAGATCGTGCTGGTAACGGGCGCGGGCGGCACGATAGGAAGCGAAATTTGCAAGCAGTGTTTAAAATTCGGCGCAAAGCGTCTTATCATGGTCGAACACAGCGAGTTTAATCTCTACTCGATCAACGAAGCTACGGGCGCGGACGCGCGTAACGAGCTAAAGATGATAAACGTCGTTTATCGCCATGAGCTGGAGGAGGTTTTTGCAGAATTTCGTCCCGAGGTAGTCGTGCACGCAGCGGCGTATAAGCACGTGCCGCTATGCGAATTTAATCCGCATTTAGCGGTCAAGAACAATATCGTCGGCACAAAAAATGTAATCGATCTGTCCAAAAAATATGGCGCGAAAAAGGTCGTTTTGATCTCGACCGATAAGGCGGTTCGGCCGACGAACATTATGGGCACTACGAAGCGTATCTGCGAGCTTTACGCGCTAAATTCCAACAACGCGGCAAGCGACACGCAGATCGTAGCGGTGCGCTTCGGAAACGTGCTCGGCTCAAGCGGCAGCGTCATCCCTAAATTTAAACGCCAGATCGAAGCGAACGAGCCGCTTACCGTTACGCACCCCGAGATTACGAGATATTTTATGCTCGTTAGCGAGGCGTGCCAGCTCGTGCTTCAAGCCGCCTCTATCGCGCAGGGCGGCGAGCTTTTCGTGCTGGATATGGGCGAGCCCGTAAGGATCGCCGATCTTGCCAAGCGAATGCTGCAGCTTGCCGGTAAGGAGGAGCTTGGCATTAAATTTGTCGGTCTGCGCCCAGGCGAGAAGCTTTATGAGGAGCTTTTGATCGACGAAAACGACAAGAGCACGAAGTATCAATCAATCTTCGTAACCCACTCCGCAAAATACGACCTGAAAGAGCTAAGCTCGCAGATCGAGGAGCTTAGCGAGTGTGAGGACGCGCAGGTTGCGGATAAGCTAAAGCGCATCGTGCCCGAGTTTTCGCACCGATTAAACGATATGAAGGGCACGGCTTGATCGGTATCGTGGATTACGGCGCGGGCAATATCCGAAGCGTGATGAACGCGCTTAGTTTTTGCGGCGCTAAATTTACTCTCGCGCGCAGCCCTGAGGAGCTTTTGAGCTGCGATAAAGCTCTGCTTCCGGGCGTTGGCGCATTCGGCGAGGCGATGGATAGGCTTTGCGCAAGCGGTATGGACGAAGCGATTAAAGAGTTCGTCGCAAGCGGCAGATATTTTTTAGGCATCTGCCTAGGGATGCAGCTTCTGTTTGAACAAAGCGAAGAATTCGGCGCGCGTAGCGGGCTTGGAATTCTACCCGGTCGCGTCGTGAAATTTGACAAAACGAAATTTAATATTCGGGGGGCGGAATCCAGGTCCGAAAATATAAAATTTAGAAAAAATACAAAATTTAGATCGGGCGAGGCGGAATTTAATTCAGACGGGGCAGAGCCTGGCGAGCGCTGCGGGCAAAATTCCGCTCGCGCCGAAAATCTAAAGATCCCACACGTCGGCTGGAACAGCGCGCATTTTATCAAGCGCTCGCCGATAAACGGGGGCTTAGGCGAGTTTGAGTATCTGTATTTCGTGCACTCCTACCACGTCCTTTGCGCGCGCGAGATCACGCTTGCGAGCACGTTTTACGGCTATGAGTTTGCAAGCGCGATTTGGCGCGAAAACGTATTTGCCTTTCAGCCGCATCCCGAAAAAAGCCACGATGCGGGCATAAAAATCATTAAAAATTTTACGGAGCTGTGATGGAGATTTTCCCTGCGATCGATCTGAAACAAGGATGCGCCGTGCGCCTTAGCAAGGGCGAGATGCAAAGCGCAAAAATTTATTCCAATGACCCCTGCGAGCTAGCCAAAAAATTTGAAGATCTCGGCGCTAAATGGCTGCATCTGGTTGATCTCGACGGCGCGTTTGCTGGCGAGGCGGTAAATTTCAAAGCTATCGAGCGGATCGTAAAAAGCACTCGCTTGCGCGTCGAAGTGGGCGGCGGCATCCGCGACGAAGCGCGCATAAAGGAGTATTTGAGCTTGGGCGTCGATAGATTTATCCTGGGCTCGGCGGCGCTTAAAAATAGAGATTTCGTAAGGAGAATGGCGAAGCTTTACCGCATAGTCGTGGGCATAGACGCAAAAGACGGGCTCGTAGCGACCGAGGGCTGGGCGGAGCTAAGCTGCGTAAAAGCGACCGATTTGGCGCGAGACTACGCGGACGCTGGCGTTTGCGCGATCATCTGCACCGACATATCGCGCGACGGGATGCTAAGCGGCGTAAACGTAGAATTTAGCCGCTCTATCGCGAAAGCTTGCGGCATCGATACTATCGCAAGCGGCGGCGTGAAAGATATGAACGACATAATCGCGCTAAAAAACGCAGGCTCTATCGCAGGCGTCATCGTCGGCAAGGCGTATTACGAGGGCACGCTCGATCTTAAAAAGGCGTTTGAAGCTCTATAAAAACGCCCTAGCGTAAGCAAAGTTTGAACTAAATTTTAGTAATATGCAAATTTTAAAATTTAAAGGCGATGTGAGGCGATGAAAGATTTTTTTTATGAGATGATCGTAAAAAGCACGAATGCAAGCGAACTTTTTAAGAGCTTTGCGTTTGAGCTCGGCGTTACCTGTGTCGAAGAACGCGGCGGGCATTTCATAATTCGCGACGAAGAGGATCTGCAAAATTTAAAATTTGCGTTTGAAGAGTTTAAAAAGGCGCTCGCGCGCTCTCTCAATTTAGACGCCGATCTGCAGATCGAAATTTCAAAGAAGCCTAATATCGATTGGATCGAGCAGTATAAAAAAGGCGTCGCGCCCGTGGCAGTCGGCAAATTTTACGTCCGTCCGAGCTGGTGCGAAAGATCGCAAGATTGCGCGCTAATCGATCTGCTGATCGATCCTGCGCTGGCGTTTGGTTCAGGTCATCACGAAAGCACCAATATGTGCCTGGCGCTGCTTAGCGAGCTTGCTCGCGATGGCATGAGCGCGCTTGACGTGGGCTGCGGCAGCGGAATTTTAAGTATCGCGATGAAAAAACTGGGCACAAAGGTAAGCGCCTGCGATACCGACGAGCAGGCGGTGGCCGCTACGCACCAAAACGCCGAGAAAAACGGCGTGCAGATCGATCAAATTTGGCTCGGCAGCGTTTCAAACTTGGGTGAGCAAAGCTCAAGCGTAGCCGCGCAGCCGCAGTTTGATCTCGTCGTCGCAAATATAATCGCAGACGTGATTTTGATCCTAAGCGCGGATCTGAAAAAAGCGTTAAAACCCGGCGGCAAGCTCGTGCTGTCGGGAATTTTAGAAAAATATAAAGATAGGATAGAGCAAGCCTTTTCGGATTTAAATTTCGTGCAGATGAAAAAGCAAAACGAATGGCTTAGCTTCGTTTATGAAAGGAAAATATGAATAACAACCCAAATAATCAACCCCCCCAAAACGGCGGCGGAAACAATTTTTTTAATAAAAATCCGATCGGCGTTTTTATTATTTTTGCGCTTATTTTGATAGTCGTGTTTAAAGCGATATCCCCAAGTGGCGGATTTGATAGCGGTGGAGTGCTGGGCTCCGTCTCGGGCGAGAGCAGAAACGTAACTTACTCCGAGCTAAAATCGCAAATCAAAAACTCTCAAGTAAGCATGGTTTCCATTGGAAGCTCCACGATTAAAGCGCAAGTCGGCAACGTAATCTACACCGCCAAGCGCGTGGATGATCCCGAGCTAGTTCAAATTTTAGAATCGCGCAAAATTCCATACGGCGCGTATAACGAGAGTAACTTTTTGACCGATCTGCTCTTTAGCTGGGTCTTGCCGCTCGTGATTTTCTTTGGAATTTGGATGTTTTTGGCCAACCGCATGCAGCGCAATATGGGCGGCGGCGTGCTCGGCATCGGAAGCTCTAAAAACCTAGTAAGCGCCGAAAAGCCGAAGGTCAAATTTAGCGATGTCGCGGGCGTCGAAGAGGCGAAAGAGGAGGTTAAGGAGATCGTAGATTTCTTAAAAAACCCCGAGCGATATATCAGCCTCGGGGCTAAAATTCCAAAAGGCGTGCTTTTAGTGGGTCCTCCCGGTACGGGTAAGACGCTGCTAGCCAAGGCTGTCGCGGGCGAAGCGGACGTGCCGTTTTTTTCGGTATCGGGCTCGAGCTTCATCGAGATGTTTGTAGGCGTGGGCGCTAGCAGGGTGAGGGATCTGTTTGATAACGCTAAAAAGCAGGCTCCGGCGATCGTTTTTATCGACGAGATCGACGCGATCGGCAAAAGCAGAACCGCGGGCGGCATCGGCGGAGGTAACGACGAGCGCGAACAGACGCTAAATCAGCTACTTGCCGAGATGGACGGCTTCGGCTCGGAATCAAGCCCGGTGATCGTCCTTGCGGCTACCAACCGCCCGGAGACGCTTGATGCGGCGCTTCTGCGTCCGGGCAGATTCGATAGACAGGTTTTGGTCGATAGACCCGATTTTGACGGCAGAATGGCGATTTTAAAGGTGCATATGCGCGACGTTAAATTTGCCCGCGACATCGATATCGAAGAGATCGCGCGCCTTACCGTGGGCTTTGCGGGAGCCGATCTTGCAAATATCATCAACGAAGCCGCGCTTTTAGCGGGTCGCGAGGCAAAGGCGGAGGTCGAGCAAAAAGACCTACTTGAAGCGATCGAACGCGTCGGTATCGGACTGGCTAAAAAATCGCGCCGCGTAAGCCCGATCGAAAAGCGAATCGTCGCCTACCACGAAAGCGGCCATGCGCTCATCGCCGAGCTTACCAAAGGCGCGATGCCGGTATCTAAAGTAACTATCGTGCCGCGCGGATTGAGCGCTGCGGGATACACGCTAAATTCGCCATTTGAAAATAGATATCTGCATCAGCGCCATGAAATTTTTGCTGAGATCGATACGTTTTTGGCAGGGCGCGCGGCGGAAGATGTGTTTTTGGGCGAGATCACCGACGGCGCGGGCAACGATTTGCAGCGCGCTACTGATATGCTTAAATTTATGGCTACTCAGGTCGGAATGACCGAGGCGCTCGGGCTTGCGGTGCTAGAAAAGCAGCAGTATTCCTTCCTAAACGGCGGACAGAGCATCAAGGATTACAGCGAGGTAACGGCGGTTAAGATCGACGAATATGTTCGCAAGACGCTGGATGAGCGCTATGCGGCGGTAAAAGAGACGCTAAGGACCTACGCTCCGGCGATCGAGGAGATGGTGAAGGCGCTGTATGAGAAGGAGACGGTCTCTGGCGAGCAGATCGTGGAGATCATCTCTAAATTTGAAAAAGATAACGGTATGCCTACCCGTCTGGTGCGA
>NZ_CALIMS010000053.1 GCF_938045345.1 uncultured Campylobacter sp. | reverse complement strand
CCCGCTACGATGAAATTTTAAGCTTAGAGTTTTGAATTTATCCTTAAATTTAGGGGGCTGTGCGAAATTCATAAAAAATTCACCTTATGTGCGGACGAGCGAGCTTTGAAATTCCAAAATCCCTAGAATTTTGCTAAAATTGCGGGCAAATTTAAAGAAGGGCGAAATTTTGACTATTTATGATTTGGAGCGCCTGCGACTGGACGCGAAAAAGCACGTGGAGCAGCTTAAGTTTATCGTCGTCGTAAGCACGATCGCCTTGTTTGCGGTGTTCGGCGCTATCGCGTATTTTACAGATAGGCAGGGCGCGCAGAGCTTTAGCGCGACGATGCTCGTGCTGCTGGCGGTCGCCTTGCTCGCCGTAAGTCTTAAAGAGGTGCACTTAAACGGCTGGCAAAAGGATCTCATCGGCACGGAAAATATCTTAAAGTTCGGCGCGGTCGTGATCTCATTTTTGATCTTCAAATACTCCGCAGCCTTGCCGCAGGCGTTGATAGGCTTAGCCGCGCTTGCGCTCGCGGTGTGGCTAGCGGCGCGGTTTTACGCGCTCGGCGTAAGAAGCGCGCAAGAGATCTTTACGGGGCGGTACCGCCAAAGCTACAAGCAGCACTATCTGGCGCCCTTCGTGCGCGAGCTGGGCTACGAATACGTCTCCTACGGCAGCGTGCCGTTTTGGCGCGTGGTGCAGAGCGATCTGTTCGAGTTCATCGAAAATCTGCGCGGCAACGACCGCGTGGGCGGCGCGTGGCAGGGGGTGAGCTTCGAGTTTAGCGATGTGAGCTTTTTTCATCAAAATTTGCAGCACGAGCTCGCGGGGGCGTTTTTCGTAGCGGAATTTAACAAACGCATCATCGCGCCCGTTTTCATCTATCCGCGCGAGATACAAAACAAACAGCACATAGGTCTAAAGCCCGTTGCGATGGATAATGTGGAGTTTGCCGCGCGATACAAGGTGCTTAGCGACGAGCCGCAAAACGCGATGTACGTGCTAACCCCCGCATTTATGGAGCGGTTTTTAGCGGTAGGCGATGCGCTCGGGGCGCAGATCTGGGCGAGTATCAGAGAGCGGCGGATCCATATTTTCGTGCACACCAGGCGCGATAATTTCGAGCCTAGCGTCTATGAAAGCGTGCTGCGCCGCGACCCCGCAAGCGAGATAAAGAGCGAAATTTTAAACTTTTTGAGTATCGTTAAAATTTTAAAACTGAACGTGAGGATTTGGATTTAATAAAATTTTGAGCGGTATTTTGCTAAAAATTTTGGCTCAAGATAAGTTAAAAACTTTCAAAGGAGTTTTTAACTATGATCCTGCCGATGAAAAACAAGTATATAATTCGTTCCCGAATTTCAGAGAAGAAATTTAGAGAAATTCTCAAGTATTTTGCAGAAGACATAGAAGCTTCTAAAATAGCAAATTTTACAGGAATCTCTAGAATTTCCATTAATAAGATTCTAAAAAGCATTAGAGTTTTTATCTCTCAAGAATGTGAAAAGATAAGCAAATTTAATGGCGAGATAGAGATAGATGAAAGCTACTTCGGAGCTAATAGAGTAAGAGGTAAGAGAGGTAGAGGAGCAAGCGGAAAGCAACCGGTATTCGGTATGTTTAAAAGAGATGATAAGGTCTATACTCAGATAGTAAAGAACTGCTCTGCTAGTGAACTAATACCCATACTATCGCAATATAGTGAGCTTGATAGCTCTACTATCTATTCAGATTGCTGGAAAGCCTATGATGGCTTAGTTGACTACGGAGCGAAGGCTCATTACAGAGTAAAACATTCAAAGAATGAATTCGCTAATGGTAAAAATCATATAAACGGTATAGAAAACTTCTGGGGATATGCTAAACACAGATTATCTAAATTTAAAGGCATCAAGAAAGAGAATTTTTTGCTTCATCTTAAAGAATGTGAATTTAGATATAATAACAGCAAAGATACGAAGGAGTTCTATCATAATTTTATTAAAGATGATAAGAGAGAATCCGCTTAAGTTCTGTTGAGCCTTTTTTAAACTCTAATTTTAAGTTATTTTAAAAAATTCCATAGCAGTCTTTTTTATACCACAGCTTGTTAATCCTATATACCTCGCCAAGCTAGCTCTGCATATGTTTTTAGCGCCTCAAACTTTCTCATTTTTTATCCTTTATCAAAAGATTGTTATTTGCTTAAATTTTTATTTATATCTATATTAAAGACCGTAAAAATATAATCTCTTACCTTATTGTAATTTTCTTCATTGAAAGAAAATATATGTATAGAATAAAGTCCTTGATTCTTCCACCTATAATCAGACCAGTGTGTTTCTTCTATATATTCAAGATTTATTTGAAATTTTGGAAATATTTTCCAAAAATTTTTAAAACTTTTATTTTCATGTCTATAAATTATCAAAAAAACTATAATTTCTAAAAATTCCACAAACAATAATATAAATATTAAAAGTAATACACCTATTAAAGATATGCCAAAAGTTCCTTTAATAAAGCTAATTATGAAAAAACTAACTAAAAATATCTTACCAAAAGTAGCTGAAATTATCATATCTAAAAACCAAACTGCCTTAAAAGCTGTTTTGTTGTTAAATATTATATCTTCACTACTAGTTTCTTTAAAATTTTGATCATAATATGTAACTTTTGAATTATAAAAATAGGTATATTTTTTCTTTGAATTTATAATATTAAAACAATCAAATATCAAAAATACAACTATTGCAAAGCCAAATTTTATTATCGTTCGTTTTATGTCATCAAAATCTAAAATACCACTTTCAAAATCGTCTAAGTAACTAATGCAAAATCCAGAAGCAGTAATCCAAAATATTAAAATAATCAAATAATGTAAAATCAAAGCAAAACCAGAATAATCCCGCAAAACTAGTGGCTCTTTGTCGTAGTCCCTAGTCTCTTTTTTCCTTAGCGCAGCACCGGCTTTAAATTTATCCAAATCGAGCTCTTTATAAATAGAATTTCAAAGTATTTTATATGTTTTCAAATAGGATGACGGCGCGCAAGTGCGGCGGATAATCTACTATCAGCCGTCGTACGGCTCGCCAAACTGCGTCACGACTTAAAATCAAAACCCGTCTTACAAAAGCAAATCCGCGGCTCGTAAGTCCGCAGTCTGCAAAATCCATAACTCGCAAAATCATGCCACGCCATCGGCTCATAAAATCGCAGTTTGAAAACCGCACTGTATAGTCAGCTAAAAAATCACGCTCCGCAAAAAATCGCGCTGCGCCGCGGGCTGATAAATCACGACTCGCGCAAACGCAGCACAATACGCGCAAAAATAAAATCCGCGGCTTGCAAAACTAAGCCGCAGCATTTAAAAGCGAGCTTAAGCTTTTGGAATTCTGATCTTCTGCCCCGGATAGATGAGGTTCGCGTCCTTGATAACTTCGCGGTTGGCGTCGAAAATAACCTTGTATTTATTCGCGTCGCCGTAGAATTTCTTCGCAATTTTAGATAGGTTATCGCCCTTTACGATGGTGTAATAGTTCTCGGCGTTATCTTCTCTAATGCCCTCGATCTGCACGTTTTTGATGCCTGCGGTGTTGCCCGCGATGAGGGCTGCTTTTTCGAGAGTTTCCTTATCGGCGTTGCCGCTGATTTTGACGGTATCGCCCTGTACCTCGACCTCTAGCCCCTCTACCGGCGTAGAGCTGAGATTGGTGGCGATCTCGTCTTTTACGTGCTTGGCGTCATCGCCTAGACCTAGTAGTTTCTTGCCTGCTTCGGCTACGAATGAAAGTAAACCCATTGCCTTCTCCTTTGGTTAAAGTGGCGAAATTTTATCTTAAATTTACCAACGATCAGCTTAGGCGCATATCCTTACGGCTCCGCCCTAGCCCAGTGATGCGACCTATGGCGCTCACTCTATGCTGACGGGGCAGGTTCTCAGACCATCATCGCCGCGCCCATCGATTTATGCTTGCAGCGCATGAATTATCAGCGCCGTGACTACGCTAAATTTTTCGTCAGTAAATTTCTAGCGATCACGGCGCATACGATGCTAAAAACGACGACCGAATATGAGTTTATATTTAGTCCGCAAAATCCCGCGCTTAGCGCAAAAGCGCAAAGCGGCGCGTTTAGATTGATCGCTAAAAATGCAGCCCCTCCGCAAACGCACGTCGCGCTAAGACTTATTGGCAGAATTTCGCCGATCGCAAATCCAACGCATAGCCCCAAAACTGCGCCCAGCGCGAAACTCGGCGTAAGCGTGCCGCCGTATCCGCCGCAGCGAAAGATCATCAAAATGCAAAATGCCTTACAAAGCAAGATCGCAAGCAAATACGGGCTAAAGGATGTGGAGTCGAAAGCAAACTGCGCTGCGGAGCGTCCGTTACCTAAAATTTCTGGTACGTATGCGCCGACCGCCGCGGTAAGCAAGAATGCAAATGGCAGTGTAAGTGCGATTTTGAGGCTTTTTATGCGCCGTTTTTCGCACAAGCGCACTCCGTCTTGAAAGTATTTCGCTGTGACTCCCGTGACAAGCCCGATTAGCGCCGCTGCGAGTAAATTCTGCGGGGTAGGGGCGAAGTTCGAAACTGCGTAATAAATTTCTTTTGAAGCTCCAAATTCCGCTGTAGCTGTAGCCACCGCGCTAGTAGCAAAGGCGCACAAAATCGCTCGAGTATCGAAGCTTTTAAGTAAAATTTCTAGGCTAAAAAGCGCGCCTGCTAACGGAACGTTATATGCAGCGCCTAGTCCCGCTCCCGCGCCGCATGCGACGAATAACCGAAGCTCGCTGCTATCGATATTTAATGCGCGACAAATTTTAGCTGCGAATAGAGCGCCTAGTTCGCGCGGAGCAGCTTCACTGCCTACCGGTGCGCCGGCGGCGATGGCTACGAGCTGCAAAACTGAGTGGATTAAATTTTGCCAAAACGGCGGATTTTGCCCATCCATCATCGAAGCTACGTTTAAAAAGGGTTTTAGCCTTATCAGTAGAATTCTAATTAAAGTTACGATTGCGCCGGCTGCGAGGACGCTAAGAAAGCGCCTAAGCGCAGTGGTTTGCTCCGTGACAATGTGAAATTCCTCATCATTATGTCCGAAAGCAAAAGTTTCAATTTCGTTGATACCGAAGTTTAAGAGCCCCGCGCAAAGCCCCATTATAACGCCTATCGCAAGGATCGCTAAAAAGAATTTAGTACTCAAAATATGCCTTTTTGAAACGCATAATTATATAAAATTTTAGCTTTAAAAAATCCTTACCGCGCGCATAAAAGCAGCTAAAACGCGAGTAAATTTTAAAATAATGGCTAGGAATTTATATCGTCTCTGTAAGTAAAATTTTGCGCGAAATTCTATGAAGTTTAGGCAGGTTCGGAATTTTATTTGAAATTTCTTGCCGCGAGGACAGGCGGAATTCTACGTAAAATTTAAATCTATCCGAGCGGGTAATTTAAATTGAGTAAGCGAGAAAATTTTGCAGAGGACGCGTGAGATTTCGCGCAGAATTATAATTTACGAAAGAGGGCAAAATTCCGCGTAGAATTCCGATCCGCGTAAGCGAGCGAAATCTCGCGTTAAATTCTAAGCCGCGAGGCTAAGCAAAATTATATGCGCGGAATTTTAATTTGCATAAGTCATAGGAATTTTATACCCGCGAACAAATTCGCTTAGGATTTTGCTATTTTTTCCAAATATCGTCATTTTTACCAGCTGCGGGCGCGCTTAGCTTTTTATCCAGAGCCGAAATTTTATCCGCGAGCTTTTGCGCGCCGCCGAAAATTTCATCTTTTTTCGGAAGTCCAAAGTGAAATTTAGAGCCCACGCTGTCTCCAATGCTCGCAAGTAGCGATTTGGGCGCGTTTGCGATCGCGTCTTTAAAGATCGCCGCATCGATTCCGAGCTCGGCTAAGTTTTTTAACGCCCGCGCAGAGCCGATAAACATCGCGATCTTGGCGTCGAAAAGATAATCATTGGCTAGCTTTTGTGCGCCCGCCGCGGATTTTTTATCCACGACGATGAAGCGTGCGCCTGCGCTGTTTGCGAGTAAAATTTCATTTATATCGTTCGTAATAACGCTAAATTTTTTCTGCGCTTTTTGCGCCGCGGCGATGAGCCTGTCGTTAAATTTAAAGAGCAGATTGTCATATTTGAAAACTTCGTCGCCGTTTTTGATGAGATATAGCGGCTCGTAGGGCACGAGCGCGTGGCCTAGGATGATCATTTGCCGCCCCTTAGTTTGGCTTCGCAGGATTTGCAAAGGCGCTTTTTGTCGCGCAGAGCAAGCTCGTCGTTGCTAAAGTACGTCCCACACTCGTCGCACGCCAAAAGCTCGGTCGCATCGTCCTTTTTCTTTATGCGAAATCTAGGCACTATCAAAAAATATATGAGCGCCGCGATAACGGCTATGGCTAGAATTTTTCCCATTATTTCACCCCTTTGATCACTAAAAATTTTCTATTTTTCAAAGCGTCTTCGCCGCTAAAAATTTCGCAGCGCGCGCTCGTAAATTCCTTACGGAATTCCTCCGCTTCCGCCTCTGCGCCTGAGCCTTTGTAGAGCAAAAACGTCGTGTTTTGATCGTAAAAGCCGCGGCAAATTTCAATTAAATTTCGCGCGCTCATCAAAGCCCGAGAGCTTATCAGATCGGCGCGCACCTTTGCGCCGTCTTGCACGCGCTCGGCGTGGATTTTTACGTTAGCTAGAGCGAGGCTAACCTTCGCGTAGGTTAGAAACGCCGCTTTTTTAAGGTTTGGTTCAAATAGATGCCACTCACACAGCGGCAGCGCGAGCGCCAAAAATATCCCCGGAAAGCCCGCTCCCGAGCCGATGTCGCACGCGATGCGCGGATAGCGCGGTATGAAATTCGCTCCGCTTAGGCTGTCGCGTACCACCGCGTCCAAATCGTCGTAATTCGTGAGGCTATGGACGCGGTTAAATTTTTGCAGGCATGCTTTAAATTTAGCGACCTGTTCGTTAAAGCTCTCGCCAGGCGCAAGCTTCACAGCAGATGCCCCATCTGCTCTTTTTTGACGCGCAGATAGTTTTCGTTAAATTTATTCGGCGTAATGATTATCGGCACGCGCGCGACCACTTCTACCTTTAGATCGTGCAGCTTTTGCGGGTTGTTCGTAAGCAGATTTATGCGCGAAATTCCAAAATGAGCGAGTATGAAATCTACGATCTCGTAGGTGCGCTCGTCCGCTTTGAAGCCCAATTGATGGTTTGCTTCGATCGTATCGAGGCCTTGATCTTGCAGCGCGTAGGCGTTGATTTTATTAAAAAGCCCGATATTGCGCCCCTCTTGACGCAGATAGATCACCATTCCGCCGTGCTCCTCGATATATTTTAGGCTTGCTTCGAGTTGGTCGCGGCAGTCGCACTTTAGGCTACCGATCGCATCTCCGGTAAGGCACTCCGAGTGGATCCGCACATTTACAACATCCGCGAAAGGCTGCTTAAATATCGCCAAATGCTCCTTATTTCCTTGCTTGAACGACTGAACGCGGAAGCTTCCGAAGCGAGAGGGGAGATTTGCGACCTCTGAAATTTTTATATCCATGCTTAAATTTACTCCGATTGTGATATTATAAATCTTACAATTCTAGCTAAAAAAGGAAAAATAATGTTTAAACGATTTAGACGGCTACGAATAAACCCCGCGCTTAGGGATCTGGTGCGACAAACCGATCTGCAAACCCGCTTTCTAATCTATCCGCTTTTTGTGGTGGAAGGAAGCGGCATCAAAAAGGAGATCGCCTCGATGCCTGGCGTATTTCAGATGAGCTTGGATGAAATTTTAAAAGAGTGCGAGGCTCTTTTGGCACTTGGTTTGGATAAAATTTTACTTTTCGGAATTCCTTCGCTAAAGGACAGCATCGGCTCGGACGCGCTAAGCGAGGACGGCATTATCGCGACTTCGCTGCGCGCGATAAAGGCTAAATTTCCAAATTTGCTCGTCATCACCGATCTGTGCTTTTGCGAATACACCGACCACGGGCACTGTGGCATCATCGATCACATTCATCAGACGGTGGATAACGACGCGACGCTTGAAATTTCGGCGCAGCAGGCTTTAGTGCATGCCAAAGCTGGCGCGGATATGATCGCGCCCAGCGGCATGATGGACGGCATTATCGCTACCTTGCGAGAGACGCTCGATCACGGCGGATTTGAAAATTTACCGATTATGGCGTATTCGACGAAGTTTGCCAGCGGCTACTACGGGCCGTTTCGCGACGTGGCGGAGAGCGCGCCAAGTTTTGGCGACCGCAGCAGCTACCAGATGGATCCCGCAAATAGATTTGAGGCGATCAACGAAAGCCTGCAAGACGAGGCGCAGGGAGCGGATATCTTGATGATAAAGCCCGCGCTTGCGTATCTGGATCTAATCAGAGATCTGCGGGAGCGCACGCTACTACCGATTTGCGCGTATAACGTAAGCGGCGAATACGCGCTTTTGCAGGCGGGTAAAAAAGCGGGCGTGATCGACTATGAGCGCGTGATGATGGAGACAATGATAGGCATAAGGCGCGCGGGTGCTGATATGATCATCACCTATCACGCCAAAGAGATTGCGGAAATTTTAAACAGGGGCTAGCGATGAATAAAATAGCACTAGAGATTAAAAGTAACGAAATGGAAGCCGTCTTGGACGCCGTAATGAAGCTAGCAAAAAAGATGAAATTTGAAGCTAAAATTTTATCTGAAAATAAAGATGAGTGCATAGAGAATTTTGGCGAGCTTTCGAGCACCGTTATTGCGAAATTGGATAAACCTAGCAATAGGACTGTTTTTGAGCGATTAAAGGATAAATGAAATATTTGACGCTAGTTTTTATCGGCAAATTCTATAGTTTTGGACGACGAGGAATTTTATGCGGCGATGGAAGATATAGTCGTAAAGGTGGCTGCGGGCGATATGACGAAAGGTGATTTAAAAGAATTTTTTAGTAAATTTATAAAAGATAAGGTGGATAAATGAGGCACTTTCTTACGTTAAACGATTTTAGCAAAGACGAGATAATCGAGATTTTAAATTTAGCCTTTGGGATTAAAAAAGAGGCCAAGGCACGAAATTTCAAGCCATATTTAAAAGATCAAAAATTAGCGATGATATTTGAAAAAAGCTCGACCAGGACGCGCGTTAGCTTTGACGTGGGGATGAACGAGCTTGGCGGGCACGCGCTGTTTTTAAGCAGTCGCGACATACAGCTCGGGCGCGGCGAGCCTATCAAAGACACTGCGCGCGTGATTTCGCGAATGTGCGATCTAATCATGGCGCGCGTAAATCACCACGAGACGCTAATAGAGCTTGCGGAATTTAGCCGCGTGCCGGTGATAAACGGGCTAAGCGATAAATTTCATCCCGTGCAGCTAATGGCGGATCTAATGACGATCGTGGAGTGTGGCACCTCAATTGCAAAAATAAAAGCCGCGTACGTGGGCGACGGCAACAATATGGCTCACTCGTGGCTGATGCTTGCTAGCAAGCTTGGCTTTGAGCTGCGAGTAGCGACGCCGAAAGGCTACGAGGCCGATCCGCAGGTACTGGCGCAGGCGCAAGAAAATGCTAAAATTTCAGGCGCTAAAATTTTAATAACGAACGATATAAAGGAAGCCGTAGCGGGTGCAAACGTCGTGACGACCGATACTTGGGTTTCGATGGGGCAAGAAGGCGAAAAGGAGCAAAGAATTCGCGACTTTGCGGGCTTTTGCGTGGATGAAAGTTTAATGGCTCTAGCAAGTGACGGCGCGATCTTTTTGCACTGCCTGCCGGCGTACCGCGGATATGAGGTAAGCGAGGCCGTGTTTGAAGCGCACGCGGATGAAATTTTTGCAGAGGCGGAAAATCGCCTGCACGCGCAAAAGGGCGTCATGGTCTGGCTGGATCAAAAAAGATAAATTTAGGAGAATGCATGGAAGAAAAAGATAAAGCGCTAAAAAAGATCGACAAAGCGAGCGAATTCTTCGGGCTGGATAGCTCGAAAAGGACGGTTTTTGAAATTTCGCAGGGCGAGGACAACGAGAAAAAACTCACTTTAAAAAGCGGCTCGTGGAGCGACGAGGAGCCGTGGTTCGGCATCGACGAAAATAACGAAGTGCACACGATGATCTCGATAAAATCGCTTGCAAATCTCATCGCCACGACCAAAAACGCGATGCAGGAAAATTTTAATCTTAAGCTCGAGCGCTCGATCTTGCAGCATACGCCGGTGGATTTCGGCGACGCGTGGATCGTGTGTATGGACGAGATCAGAAGGCTAACGGGCGCAAATCCGAATGCGAAAAGATTAAGCTTAGACGTTGATGCCGTCGTCTCGCGCGTAAAAAGCCTGCATCCGAACCTTTTCATCGACATCGAAGAGCTTATCAAAACTAAGGCGGGCGGCCGTGAATAGCATAGACTTCGACGCTTACGCGAAATTTTCGCGCCCCGGACCCCGCTACACGAGCTATCCGACCGCTTTGGAATTTAGCGAAAACTTTAGCTACGACGGATATTTGAACGAGCTGAAAAATCAAAAAAGCTCCACGCCGCTGTCGCTTTACTTTCACATGCCGTTTTGCCGCTCCGCCTGTTATTTTTGCGGCTGCAACGTAATCTACACCGGCAAGCGCGACAAGATGGATCGGTATTTGAACTATATCGAGTGCGAAATGCAAATTTTAAGCGGTGTAGTGGACGGCTCGCGGCAAGTCGTGCAGATGCACTTCGGCGGCGGCACACCTACTTATTTTAGCGCCGAACAGCTCGCGCGCCACATAAAAAATATCAAAAAGTATTTTAAAAATTTCAGCCCCGAAGCCGAGATCAGCTGCGAGATCGATCCGCGGTTTTTAAACGCCGAGCAGCTTGACGTGCTTGTTTCAAACGGCTTTAATCGCATCAGCTACGGCGTGCAGGATTTCGACGAGCGCGTGCAAAAGGAAATCCACCGCATCCAGCCTTTCGAACTTACTAGGGACGTCATAGCTATGGCGCGCGAGAGGGGGATAAAATCGATAAATATGGATCTCATCTACGGCCTTCCGTATCAGAGCCTAGCTAGCTTTAAGCGCACGCTAGAGCTTGCGCTTTCGCTTGATCCGGACCGCTTCGCGATCTTTAACTATGCGCACGTGCCGTGGATAAAAAAATCTATGCGTAAATTTGACGAGACGACGCTGCCCGAGCCGAAGGTAAAGCTTGAAATTTTAAAATTTACACACGATTTTTTGAGCGCGAACGGATATGAGATGATCGGCATGGATCACTATTCAAAGCCCGCAGACGAGCTTCATACTGCACTTAAAAACGGCTCGCTGCACCGCAATTTCCAGGGCTATACGACCAAGGGCGGCGCCGATCTGATCGGTATCGGGCTAACCAGCATCGGCGAGGGCGCGCGCCACTACGCGCAAAATTTCAAAGATATGGACGCTTACGAGGCCGCGATAGATGCGGGCAGGCTGCCATATTGCAGGGGCGTTTTGCTAAATGAAGAGGATCTGCTGCGCAAAGAGGTGATTATGGGGCTGATGAGTAATTTTTGCGTCGATATAGAGGCGATCGAGGAGAAATTTAAGATAAAATTTTTCGAGCACTTTGATGCGAGCTTAAAGCAGCTTGAGGCGCTAAAGGATTTCGTGCAAGTCTCGCCGAATAGAATTTCCGTAACGCCCACCGGCACGCTTTTGATCCGTAATATCGCGATGTGCTTTGATGAGTATATGGGTAAAAATTTGGGCGAGAAGCGCTTTTCTAAAACCGTTTAAGCGGCGCGGCTATGAGTAAGGCAAAGCTTGGAGCGTTCGATTTTGCGGCACTTAGCGAGCGTTGCGTAAAATGTGGTAAATGTATCCAAGTCTGCACGATTCATGGCATTAACGGCGATGAAGTAACGAGCCCGCGCGGATTTGTGGATCTTTTGGGCGCTTACGGCAGGAATGAACTAAAGCTTGATAAAAACGCTAAGAAAATTTTTGAGAGCTGCTTTTTATGCACCAGCTGCGTAGATATTTGCGGCGAGTCTTTGCCCATAGATACGGCAATCGAGAATATTCGCGCGCACATTGCGGAGAAATTTGGTATCGCGTGGTACAAAAAAGCTGCGTTTTGGCTGCTCGGGCACCGCAAAGCGCTGGATCTAGCAGCAACGCTTGGATACGTGTTTCTTAGCTGTGGCTTTAAGATGCGAAAAGATACGCAAAGCTCTATGTCGCCTAGATTTGACTTGCCACTACTTAAAAAAGAACGCTTGCTACCTGCTCCTGCGAAAAAGAGCTTTATGAACTCTCATGCAGAGCTTATCGACAACGGCGGCGAAAAAACTATTGGAATTTTTATAGGCTGCATGGCAAACTACGCTTACACGGGCGTAGGCGAGGCGGTTTTACATATCGCGCGAGCGCTAAAGCTAAACGTAAATTTGATGAAGGAACAAGCCTGTTGCGGCGCTCCTGCGTATTTTACGGGAGATTTTGCGGCGGTTGAACGCGTGGCAAAATTTAATATAGCATATTTCGAAAAAGTCATGCCTGCTCTTGATGCGATTATCGTGCCCGAGGCTACGTGCTCTGCGATGTTGCGGGTGGATTACGCGCATTTTTTTGAAAATGAGCCGCAATGGAAAGCCCGTGCGCAAAAGCTTGCGAGTAAAATTTTTATGGCGAGCGAATACTTTTATAAATTTACAAACTTAAGTGATCTTTTGATGCGCCGCGGCAAAAGGGCTTTAGCGATTACTTATCACGATCCGTGCCATGCCCGCAAAATGCAGGGTATTTGGAAAGAACCGCGCGGCTTGCTCGCTCAAAACTACGAAATAACCGAGATGGATGAGCCTAATAAATGCTGCGGATTTGGCGGCGTGACGATGCAAACCGAGCGCTACGAGCTCGCGCGCGCAGCGGGATTAGCTAAGGCGCGCGCAATGGCGGATCTACCCGTGCGCGTAGTTTCTGCCGAGTGCAGCGCGTGCAGGATGCAGCTAAATAACTCGCTTTCTTTAAGTGGCTCGCAGATGAGGTGCGTAAATCCGCTGGAACTCATCGCTGAAGCGCTTGTGGGCGAGGAAAATTCCAATGGATAAATTTTGCGTTTTAGAAGCTCCTGCATTTCGCCGTCTTTTTACTCAATTCAAATCCTGGGGTAAAATTCTGTACTTTTTAAATTTTTGGTTTTTAAAAATTATGATTAAATTTTATTGTTAGCTTATAGAAGTTGCGGTCTGCGCTTTTGAGCTTTCTGATATATCAGCCTGAAGTGGCGTGCGGTGTGAACCCATAGGCTTTGCTGCTGCGGTGGGGCTGATTAATATGATTTTAAATACTAAAATTTTGTAGTTTAGAATTTTAGCTGAGGGATTTGCGCAAAATTTTAAGGAGTTGAATTGTAAGATGGATTTTAGCAGGAATTCTAATTTTAGGCGGTATTGTTTGAAATTCTATGGAATTTGCGGCTAATGGTTGGAATTTTGATTTATTAATTCGCGTGGATTTGCTTGGCGGAGCAGGCTTAAAGCGCGAATTTTAAATTTCGTAAAATTTAAGAAGTAGTTACGTATGAGCTTCTTGCCCTTCGCGGTTCTGACATTGCGGCAAAATTTCTTTCAAAAATGCCAAAGTGCACTATAAAATATATTCATAATTTTTAGCACGAGATATTTAGTAAAAAAGGCCAAGCTAGCGAGATCATGGATTAAATTTAATTTTATTCTTGCTCTTTTGCGTCATCTTCAGAGTCCAGCTTTGCTTCTTCGATCAAGAGCCTGTTGGCTTCGGTAGCCTTTTTTATCTCGCTTAAGTTTTCTTCTATTTTATTTAAGCGCTTTTCAAGGGTATTTAGGCGCTTTTCGGAGCGGGAGATAAAATAATAAATCAAATAAATCATAAAAACTATGATAATCCAAGGTATGATTTTCATATAAAATTCCTTAAAATTTAAAATTGCGCGCATTATAGCAGAAATTTTATGAAATTTTAAAATAGGCTGTTTTAGCCTTGACAATTGGGGATTTTTCGGTTATAATTGCCACTTCAATTTCAAAATGCTGGTGTAGCTCAGCTGGTAGAGCTACTGCCTTGTAAGCAGTGGGTCGGCGGTTCGATCCCGTCCACCAGCTCCATTTTTTGTAACAGTGTTTGACCAGATTTCATCAAAGGGTGAGATACTCAAGTGGCCAACGAGGGCAGACTGTAAATCTGCTGGCTTTGCCTTCCGTGGTTCGAATCCACGTCTCACCACCATGAATTTTTGATGCGGGATTAGCTCAGTTGGCTAGAGCATCAGCCTTCCAAGCTGAGGGTCGCGGGTTCGAGCCCCGTTTCCCGCTCCACCATTTAGGTTTACTGGGAGCTGTAAAACTTAACTGCTTTTATATGCTTACATAATCTAAATTTTGGTCGCATTGTTGGGTATTGGTAGCGATTTCTCTTTGCCTGAGTTTAGGCTCATATGGCTCAGAGGTAGAGCACTTCCTTGGTAAGGAAGAGGTCGCGGGTTCAAGTCCCGCTATGAGCTCCATAAAATAGAGTCGCTTAGTTTGTTGTGTAATCCACAAATCAATAACGGAGGATATGATGGCTAAAGAAAAATTTAATCGTAACAAGCCACACGTAAACATTGGTACCATCGGTCACGTTGACCATGGTAAGACTACTTTGACAGCTGCTATTTCTGCTGTTCTTTCCAGGAAGGGTCTAGCCGAGCTAAAAGACTACGACAATATCGATAACGCTCCAGAGGAAAAAGAGCGCGGTATTACTATCGCTACATCTCACATCGAATATGAGACTGAGAAGCGTCACTATGCTCACGTTGACTGCCCTGGCCACGCCGACTACGTAAAAAATATGATTACCGGTGCGGCTCAGATGGACGGCGCTATTTTAGTTGTTTCTGCTGCGGATGGCCCTATGCCTCAAACTCGCGAGCACATCTTGCTTTCTCGCCAGGTAGGCGTTCCTTATATCGTAGTTTTCCTAAACAAAACCGATATGGTCGATGATCCGGATCTTTTAGAGCTAGTTGAAGAGGAAGTTAGAGATCTTTTAAAAGAGTATAAATTTCCTGGCGACGAGACTCCAATCATTAAGGGCTCTGCTCTTAAGGCTCTTGAGGAAGCCAAAGCCGGACAAGACGGCGAATGGTCTGCAAAGATTATGGAGCTTATGGACGCAGTTGATAGCTATATTCCAACTCCTGTTCGCGATACTGATAAAGATTTCCTTCTTCCGATCGAAGATATTTTCTCGATTTCCGGTCGCGGTACCGTTGTAACCGGTAGAATCGAAAAAGGTATCGTTAAAGTTGGCGATACTATCGAGATCGTAGGTATTAAACCTACTCAGACTACTACCGTCACTGGCGTTGAGATGTTTAGAAAAGAGATGGATCAAGGTGAAGCTGGCGATAACGTAGGTGTTTTATTACGCGGTACTAAGAAAGAGGAAGTAGAGCGCGGTATGGTTTTATGCAAACCAAAATCGATCACTCCTCATACTAAATTTGAGGGCGAGGTTTATATCCTAACTAAAGAAGAGGGCGGACGCCATACTCCATTCTTTAATAATTATAGACCGCAGTTTTACGTTCGTACTACAGATGTTACCGGTTCGATTACTCTTCCTGAGGGAACCGAGATGGTAATGCCTGGCGATAATGTTAAGATTACCGTTGAGCTAATCGCCCCGATTGCTCTTGAGCAAGGTACTCGCTTCGCGATTCGCGAAGGCGGTCATACCGTAGGTTCAGGCGTCGTTTCGAAAATCATCGCTTAATTTTTTGCAAGCGGAATTTTAAAATTCCGCTTGCTTTTTTATTCAAGGAAACCAAATGGCAAAGAATTCAAGTAGAGTAAAGGTCGGATTAAAATGCTCCGAAAGTGGCGATATTAACTATACTACTTATAAAAATAGCAAAACTACGACCGAAAAACTAGAACTTAAAAAATATTGCCCTAGATTAAAAAAGCACACGCTTCATAAAGAAGTCAAGTTAAAAGGCTAATTGTTATAGGGCAATAGCTCCAACGGTAGAGCGCCGGATTCCAAATCCGATGGTTGGGGGTTCGAATCCCTCTTGCCCTGCCACGAGGATTGGGTATGGAAAAAGTAAAAGAGTATTATAAACAAGCAAAGATAGAGTTAGATAAGGTAATTTTCCCGACTAAAGATCAGACTAAAACAGCATATATCTCTGTAGTAGTCGTAGTCGTAGTTATCGCACTGTTCTTAGCGCTAGTGGATCTTATTATGTCCGCTTTGATAACTGCTTAAGTAAGGATCGCAATATGGCAAATAAATGGTATGCGATACAAACTTACGCCGGCAGCGAGATGGCGGTAAAGCGCGCAATAGAAGCGCTAAAGCAAGACGAAGCGCTTGAGACTAAGATCGGCGAAGTGCTAGTGCCTACCGAAGATGTTATAGAGGTCAAAAATACAAAGCAAACCATTAAAGAGCGTAGCTTATATCCAGGGTATTGTTTTGCAAATTTAGATTTGGATACCACTTTATGGCATAGAATTCAGATGCTACCTAAGGTTAGTCGCTTTATCGGCGAGGCTAAAAAGCCCTCTCCGCTACCGGAAAAAGATATCGAAATAATTCTAGAAAAGATCAATAATCGCGAGGCTCCTAAGCCCAAGATTAATTTTGATGAGGGCGAGACGGTTAGGATCGTCGATGGGCCTTTTGCTAATTTCAACGGCATCGTAGAAGAGTATGATATGATCCATGGCAAACTTCGCCTCAATGTTTCGATCTTCGGACGAAGCACGCCGATTGAAATTTCATATTCGCAAGTTGAAAAGATTATTTAAATTTTATAAGGAGTAAATTTATGGCTAAGAAAGTTGTTGGCGAAATCAAGCTGCAAATAGCGGCCGCAAAAGCAAATCCAAGCCCACCGGTAGGTCCTGCACTAGGTCAAAAGGGCGTTAATATTATGGAATTTTGCAAAGCGTTTAACGAGCGAACCAAAGATATGGCGGGCTTTAGTATTCCGGTCATTATCACGGTTTATGCCGATAAAAGCTTTACTTTCATCACTAAACAACCGCCTGCGACGGATTTGATCAAAAAAGCGGCGAAGATAGATAAGGGTTCGGACAATCCTCTTAAAAAGAAGGTAGCATCCTTAACTAAGGCTCAAGTTTTAGAGATCGTCGAGAAAAAGATCGCCGATCTGAATACCAAAGATAGAGAGCAGGCTGCTAGGATTATAGCGGGTTCGGCTCGTTCTATGGGTATTACGGTCACTGACTAAACCTTTTGACCGCTAAGGTTTAAAAAAGCGGTAGCACTTTAATTGCGGAGAAATATATGCCAAAAAATTCAAAAAGATTCAACGAACTTTTAAAAAAAGTTGACGTAAATAAAATTTATAGTGTAGACGAAGCGGTAAGCACAGTAAAAACTCTAGCTTCTGCTAAATTTGACGAGACGGTGGAGATCGCTCTTAAACTAAACGTAGATCCAAGACATGCTGATCAGATGGTGCGCGGCTCGGTCGTTTTGCCTGCTGGTACTGGCAAGAGCGTTCGAGTAGCCGTGGTTGCAAAAGACGCAAAAGCTAGCGAGGCTAGCGAAGCAGGTGCCGATATCGTGGGTGCCGATGATCTGATCGAAGAGATTCAAAAGGGAAATATAAATTTCGATGTTCTTATCGCCACTCCAAATTTAATGGGACTAGTCGGTAAGGTAGGTCGTATTCTTGGTCCAAAAGGCGTTATGCCGAACCCTAAAACCGGTACCGTTACTATGGATGTCGCTCAGGCCGTTAAAAATGCTAAGGGTGGACAGGTAAACTTCCGCGTCGATAAGCAGGGAAATATCCACGCAGGCCTTGGCAAGGCTAGCTTTAGCAAAGAGCAGCTTTTAGACAATCTTACGACGTTTATTAAAACCATAAATAAGCATAAGCCGGCGACTGCGAAGGGCAGATACGTAACTCATGCATCGCTTTCACTTACTATGAGCCCTGCAGTTACGCTGGATAATCAAGAAATAATCGATTTAAAATAAAATTTTAAATTTTTATCTTAGATTGGAGATAGCTCAAGGTTTTTAACTTAATTGATCGAAATTTTAAAATTTCGATCGCTTGGCTTGAAATCACCGATCGGAAAGGAGACCTAATGACGAGAGACGAAAAATCAAAGATAGTAGCGGAGCTTGGCGAGGCTTTCAAGGCTAGCGAAGCTATAGTAATTTCCGATTTTAAAGGCCTTAGCGTTAAGCAGCTTGAAGATCTTAGAAATAGCGCGCGCGAAGCGGGCGTAAAAGTTCGAGTTATCAAAAATACCCTAGCTAATATCGCTTTAAAAAATGCCGAAAAAAACGGACTTAGCTTTAAAGATACCAATATCTTCTTATGGGGCGAGCAGCTTTCTGTATGTAAAGTAGCGGCTAAATTTGAAGAGAAAAATGAAATTTTTAAGCTTAAGACCGCTCATATCGATGGGGAAGTAGCCGGCATAGATAAGGTTAGAGCGCTTTCGAAGATGCCTTCGAGAGACGAGCTTATCGCGATGTTACTTCAAGTATGGAATGCGCCGATTCAAAATTTTACGATCGGCCTCAATGCGCTTAAGCAGAAAAAAGAAGCTAGCGCTTAATTAAAATTTAGGAGAATAAAATGGCAATTTCAACAGATGAAGAGGTTTTGGAGTATATCTCTAATCGTTCGGTGCTAGAGCTTAGCGAACTAGTTAAAAAATTTGAGGAAAAATTCGGCGTAAGCGCGGCTCCGGTTATGGTAGCTGGCGGCGCAGGTGCTGGCGGCGCAGGTGCGGCAGCAGCTGAAGAGAAAACGGAATTCGACGTCGTATTGCTTGATGCGGGCGATAAGAAAATCAACGTAATTAAGGTCGTTCGCGCCCTAACAGGTCTTGGTCTAAAAGAAGCCAAAGACGCTACCGAGGCTACTCCGTCCGTTCTTAAAGAGGGACTTAACAAAGAAGACGCCGAGAAGGCTAAAAAAGAGCTTGAAGAAGCAGGCGCTAAAGTCGAACTCAAATAAATCGCGAAATTTTAAAATTTCGTATACAAATGTGTGCCGGTGCGTCGTATCGGCACTTCTTTCTTTAAAATACAACTACGAGGTAGTGGAATGTTAAACAGCCTATATTCAGGAAATCGTCTTAGAGTGGATTTTTCAAAGGTTCCCAAGGACATCGAAATTCCGAATTTATTACAACTACAAAAGAAAAGTTTTGATCATTTTTTAAATCTTGATAACTCGGGTGGAGAAAGCGGCATAGAGAAGGTTTTCAAAGCCATTTTTCCTATCCACGACGCACAGAATAGACTAAGTATCGAGTATGTAAGCAGCGAAATTTCAAAGCCAAAGTATTCGATTAGAGAATGCATGGAAAGAGGGCTTACTTATTCGGTAAATTTAAAGATGAAACTCCGCTTGCTCGTGCATGAGCGTGACGAAAAGACGGGCAAAAAAATCGGCGTAAAAGAGATCAAAGAGCAAGATATATTCATTCGCGACATTCCTCTAATGACCGATAGAATTTCATTTATCATTAACGGCGTCGAGCGTGTCGTCGTAAATCAGCTGCACAGAAGCCCGGGCGTAATCTTCAAAGAGGAAGAGAGTCCAACCGTTTTAAATAAACTAATCTACACCGCTCAAATAATACCTGATCGCGGCAGCTGGCTGTATTTCGAATACGACGTAAAAGACGTACTATACGTGCGCATAAATAAAAGGCGCAAGGTTCCGATAACGATCCTATTTCGCGCACTCGGTTACAAAAAGCAAGACATCATAAAATTATTTTATCCTATTAAGACAATCTATATTAAAAAAGGAAAATTCCTAACCGATTTCGATCCGAAAGAATACGCGGGCAGGCTCGATTACGACATTATAAACGAAAAGGGCGAAGTGCTTCATCAAGCAAGCAAGCGCCTAACATCCAAAAAAGCGGAGAAGTTAGCAGAGGACGGACTAAAACTCATTGAGTATCCAGCTGAAATTTTAGCCGAGCGCTACCTGGCCGATGCCATCGTCGATAAAAATAGCGGCGAAGTACTTTTTGATTCGCTAACTGCGCTAGATGAGGGCAAGCTAGCCAAGATCGCTAACACAGAGAAAAAATTTACGATCGCTAACGACCTAGCTAGCGGCGTAGATACTTCAATCATAAATTCCTTCATCCAAGACGCCGACGCGCTTAAGCTCTTGCAACAAAGCGAGGGCATAGACGACGAGAACGATCTAGCTGCGATTAGAATTTACAAAGTTATGCGCCCGGGTGAGCCGGTGGTAAAAGAGGCGGCAAAGAGCTTCGTAAACGATCTGTTTTTCAACCCTGAGCGCTACGATCTAACCAAAGTAGGTCGTATGAAAATGAATCACAAACTAGGCATCGAAGCGCCGGAGTACGTAACCGTACTAACCAGCGAGGATATTATCAAGACGGCGAAATATTTAATTAGAGTTAAAAACGGCGACGGCTTCATCGACGATCGCGATAATCTCGGCAATCGTCGTATTCGCTCGATTGGCGAGCTTTTGGCAAATGAGATGCACCTTGGATTTATCAAGGTTCAAAAGGCGATCAAAGATAAATTTACCGGCATTAGCGGAAATTTAGACGAGCTTATGCCGTATGATTTCGTAAACCCTAAAATCATCACCACTACGCTTATGGAATTTTTCACCGGCGGTCAGCTAAGCCAGTTTATGGATCAGACCAATCCGCTTAGCGAGGTCACGCATAAGCGCCGTCTATCTGCGCTGGGCGAGGGCGGTTTAGTTAAAGAGCGCGCCGGCTTTGAGGTGCGCGACGTCCATCCTACGCACTACGGTAGAATTTGCCCTATCGAGACGCCGGAGGGTCAAAACATCGGTCTTATTAACACCCTAGCGACCTATGCGAAGGTAAATGATCTGGGCTTCGTCGAGGCTCCGTATAAAAGAGTCGTAAACGGCAAGGTAACCGACGAGATTGTCTATCTTACCGCTACGCAGGAAGAAGGGCTCGTAATCGCTCCTGCGTCCGCTAAATTGGACGAAGAGGGCAATATCGTAGAGGAGCTTTTGGAGGTTAGAAAAGACGGCGAAAATATCATGGCTAAACGCGAGGATATTTCGCTGATAGACCTTTGCTCCGGTATGGTCGCGGGCGTAGCGGCGTCGTTGATTCCGTTTTTGGAGCACGACGATGCTAACCGCGCACTTATGGGCTCGAACATGCAGCGCCAAGCCGTGCCGCTTCTGCACTCTACTGCTCCTATCGTCGGAACGGGCATGGAAGCGATTATCGCGCGCGATTCATGGGAAGCGATCAAGGCCATTCGCGACGGCGTCGTAGAAAAGGTCGATAATAAAAATATCTTTATTTTGGGCGAGGACGAGAAGGGACCGTTTATCGATCACTACTCGATGGAGAAAAATTTACGCACCAACCAAAACACTACCTTTTCACAGCGCCCTATCGTGCGAAAAGGCGACGTGATAAAGGCCGGTCAAATCATAGCCGACGGTCCTAGCATGGACGGCGGCGAGCTTGCGATCGGCAAAAACGCCCTTATAGCTTTCATGCCGTGGCATGGCTATAATTACGAGGACGCCGTCGTCATGAGCGAAAAGATGATCCGCGCCGACGAATACACCAGCGTGCATGTTTATGAAAAGGAGATCGAGGCTAGAGAGCTTAAAGACGGCGTGGAGGAGATCACGCGCGACATCCCTAATATCAAAGAGGAGGAGCTTACCCACCTCGATGATAGCGGTATCGTAAAGATCGGTACTCACGTAAAGCCGGGCATGATCCTAGTAGGCAAGGTAACTCCGAAAGGCGAGGTTAAGCCGACCCCAGAGGAGAGGCTTTTGCGCGCAATTTTTGGCGAGAAGGCGGGGCATGTGGTAAATAAATCTCTCTACGCTACCGCTTCAATGGAAGGCGTAGTAATCGACGTTAAAATTTTTACCAAAAAGGGCTACGAGAAGGATCCACGCACGAACAAAGCCTATGAGGATGAAAAAACCGAGCTCGAAAGGGAGCATCACGACAGGCTTTTGATGCTTGATCGCGAAGAGATGCTAAAGGTAGTGGCGCTACTTTCTAAAAGCGCTTTACAAAGCGATCAAAGCCTAAATAAAAAAGATTATAAAAAGGGCGATAAGGTTAAAAAAGAGGAGCTTGAAAGCTCTAACCGCTTTACGTTAAATTCTTTCGTCAAGGCTTATTCTAAAGCTGTTCAGAAGGAATACGAAGAGCTAAAAAACCACTTCCAAAACGAGAAGCGCAAGCTCAAAGAGGAGCATGACGAAAAAATCGAAATTTTAGAAAAAGACGATATCTTGCCAAGCGGCGTCGTTAAGCTCGTAAAGGTCTATATAGCAACTAAGCGCAAGCTAAAAGTGGGCGATAAGATGGCGGGTCGCCACGGAAACAAGGGTATCGTCTCAAACATAGTTCCTGAAGTCGATATGCCGTATCTACCTAGCGGACAGCGCGTAGATATCGTGCTAAATCCTCTCGGCGTTCCAAGCCGTATGAATATCGGTCAGATAATGGAGAGCCACTTAGGTCTTGTGGGCTGGCGCTTAGGAGAGCAGATCGCTAAAATTTTAGAAGAGAAAACGGGCGAATGGATAAAAACCCTTCGCGCCAAAATGATTGAGATCGCAGGCGTTTCCAAACTAATGCAGGCTAAAAAAACGCTTGAAAAGATCAGCGACGAAGATCTTTTAAAATACGCTAGAGACTGGGCTAAGGGCGTTAGATTTTCCGCTCCGATATTTGAAGGCATCGTGCCGGAGGATTTCAAAAAGCTATTTGAAATGGCGGGCATCGATCAGGACGGCAAGACCGAGCTTTACGATGGTCGCACCGGCGAAAAGATCAAAGAGCGCGTAAACGTGGGCTGCATGTATTATCTCAAGCTGCACCACCTAGTCGACGAAAAGGTTCACGCAAGAAGCACCGGTCCTTACAGCCTAGTTACGCAGCAGCCGGTCGGCGGCAAGGCGCTATTCGGCGGTCAAAGATTCGGCGAGATGGAAGTTTGGGCTCTGGAGGCATACGGCGCGGCATACACGCTTCGCGAGATGCTAACGATCAAATCCGACGACGTCGACGGACGCTTGGCTGCGTATAAGGCGCTGACAAAAGGCGAAAACGTTCCGTCTACAGGAATTCCTGAGACATTTTTTGTTTTAACAAACGAGCTTAAATCGCTTGCTCTAGACGTTGAAATTTACGAGAATGGAGAGAATAAATGAGCGATAATTCAAATTTAGAAAGAATAGAGATAAAAGAGGACGCTAGAGTCCACGATTTCGATGCGTTTGCAATCAGGCTTGCTAGTCCCGAGCAGATCAAGGCTTGGAGCCACGGCGAGGTCAAAAAGCCCGAGACTATTAACTACCGCACGCTCAAGCCGGAACGCGACGGTCTATTTTGCGCTAAAATTTTCGGTCCAGTAAGAGATTATGAGTGCATCTGCGGCAAATATAAGAAGATGCGCTACAAAGGCTGGAAGTGCGAAAAATGTGGCGTCGAGATCACGAGCTCGAAGGTTCGCCGCACTAGAATGGGGCATATCGAGCTGGTAACGCCGGTGGCGCATATTTGGTACGTAAATTCCTTGCCTAGCCGCATCGGTACGCTTCTAAATATCAAGATGAAAGATCTTGAGCGCGTGCTTTATTATGAGGCTTACATCGTAGAAAGCGCGGGCGAGGCATTTTACGACAACGAAAATTCTAAAAAGGTCGAGAAATACGATGTTTTAAATGAGGAGCAGTATCAGAGCCTAAAAGAGCGCTTTTCGCAGACAGGCTTCGTCGCCAAAATGGGCGGTCAGGTGATCCGCGATATGCTAGCCGAGCTTGATTTGGTCGAAATTTTAAATTCTTTGAAGGAGGAGATGGCTAACACAAACTCCGAAGCGAAGAAAAAAACCATCGTCAAGCGTCTAAAGGTCGTCGAGAGCTTTTTAAATTCCGGCAATAAGCCCGAGTGGATGATGATTACAAATCTGCCCGTACTGCCTGCCGATCTACGCCCGCTTGTTAGCCTCGAGGGCGGAAAATTCGCAGTTTCAGACGTAAACGATCTGTATCGCCGCGTCATAAATCGAAATTCTAGGCTCAAAAGGCTGATGGAGCTTGACGCGCCCGAGATCATCATCCGTAATGAAAAACGAATGCTTCAAGAGGCGGTGGACGCGCTTTTTGACAATGGACGTCGCGCCAATGCCGTAAAGGGCGCCAATAAGCGACCGCTTAAATCTCTAAGCGAGATCATTAAAGGTAAGCAGGGTCGCTTCCGACAAAATTTACTTGGCAAGCGTGTGGATTTTTCGGGTCGCTCCGTCATCGTCGTAGGTCCAAATTTACGCATGGATCAGTGCGGTCTGCCTAAAACTATGGCGCTTGAGCTATTCAAGCCGCATCTAATCGCACGCTTGCAAGAGAAGGGCTATGCTACGACCGTCAAGCAGGCTAAAAAGATGATTGAAAATAGGATCAATGAAGTTTGGGAGTGCTTGGAGGAGGTCGTTAAAGATCACCCGGTTATGCTAAACCGCGCGCCGACGCTTCATAAGATGTCTATTCAGGCGTTTCATCCAGTGCTCGTCGAGGGTAAGGCGATCAGGCTGCATCCGCTAGTCTGCGCCGCGTTCAACGCTGACTTCGACGGCGATCAGATGGCTGTGCATGTGCCGCTTAGCCAAGAGGCGATCGCGGAATGTAAAATTTTAATGCTTAGCTCGATGAATATCTTGCTTCCTGCGAGCGGAAAGCCAGTCGCGGTGCCTAGCCAGGATATGGTTTTAGGAATTTATTATCTAAGCCTCGAAAAGCCGGGTGCAAAAGGAACGAATAAAATTTTTGCAAACGTCGATGAGGTAATGCTCGCCGTAGAGGCAAACGCCCTAGATATCCACGCCAAAATCAAAACGATGATTGATCGCCGCATTATCTTTACGACCGCAGGCCGCTTGATCATCAAATCGATCCTGCCTAGCTTTATTCCAGATCATCTTTGGAATAAGATTATGAAGAAAAAGGATATCGCCGAACTTGTCGATTACGTCTATAAAAACGGCGGCCTTGAGATAAGCGCGGAATTTTTGGATAATCTTAAAAATTTAGGCTTTGAATCCGCTACTAAAGCGGGCGTTTCGATCTCCGTTTCGGACATCATCGTGCCGAAGTCCAAAGCGGGTCTTGTCGAAGAGGCTAAAAAGCAGGTCAGAGAAGTTCAGAACCAATACGGCGCGGGTTTGCTAACCGACGGCGAGCGCTATAATAAAACGATCGACATCTGGACTAGCACTAGCAAGAAGCTAGCCGATGAGATGATGAAGATGATGGAGAAGGACAAGGACGGCTTTAATTCTATTTATATGATGGCCGATAGCGGTGCACGCGGTAGTGCGGAGCAGATCAAGCAGCTAGCGGGTATGAGAGGCCTGATGAGTAAGCCGGACGGCTCGATCATCGAGACGCCGATCACTTCAAATTTTAGAGAGGGTCTGAATGTAAATGAGTACTTCATCTCGACTCACGGCGCTCGTAAGGGTCTTGCCGATACTGCGCTCAAGACTGCGAATGCGGGCTATCTGACGCGAAAGCTGATCGACGTCGCACAAAACGTCAGAGTTACGATGCACGACTGCGGCACGCACGAGGGTATCGAGGTTACTGAGATCGTAGAAAACGGAACGCAAATAGAAAGCTTAGCCGATAGGATTATGGGTAGGGTGCTAAGCTCGGATGTGATTGATCCAGTATCGAATGAAATTTTATTTACTGAAGGCACGCTTCTGGGCGTTAATGAGGTACGCACCGTAGTCGATGCCGGCATCAAATCCGTAAGCATCCGTACACCTATTACGTGCAAGGCTGAAAAAGGGGTTTGCGCGAAGTGCTACGGCGTAAATTTGGGAGAGGGCAAGCTGGTAAAACCGGGCGAAGCGGTCGGTATCATATCGGCGCAATCCATCGGCGAACCGGGCACGCAGCTTACGCTACGAACCTTCCACGCCGGCGGTACCGCATCTACCGAGCAGCAAGATCGCCAAGTAATCGCCGATAAAGAGGGTTTCATTAGATACTACAACGTCAAGACCTATGAAAACGGCGGCAAAAATATCGTGATGAACCGCAGAAACGCCGCGGTGCTTTTGGTCGAGCCTAAGATCAAAGCCCCAATTACCGGTAAGGTAAGTATTGATATAACTCACGACGACGTAAATATAACGCTAAAGGGTAAGAAGGAAGAATTTAGATATACTATCCGGCGCCACGATCTAGCCAAACCTACCGAGCTTGCGGGCGTAAGCGGTAAAGTTGAGGGAAAATTCTACATCGTATTCAAAGACGGCGAAACCGTTGGAGAAAATGATAGTTTAGTAGAGGTTATAAAAGAAGACTGGAATATCCCTACTCGAATTCCGTTTGCAAGCGAACTTCGCGTCAAAGACGGCGAGCCGGTAACTCAAAAGATCAAAGCGGGAGCAAATGGTACGCTTAAGTATTTCATCCTCAAAGGTGATTATTTAGAGAGGCTAAGAGATATCAAAAAAGGTCACGTCGTAAGTGAGAAGGGTATGTACGTAGTCATCTCCGATGAAAACGGCAGAGAGGCGATCCGTCACTATATACCACGCGAATCTGTCATTACCTATGATGATAATAGCGTCGTAAAAAGCGAAGATCTTATCGCCAAGCCTAAAAAAGACGATCGCTTGATCATTGCGGAGTGGGATCCGTATTCTATCCCGGTAGCAGCAGAATGCGAGGGTAAGATCAGCTTCGAGGATATCGAGCCGGGATACACCGCTACGGAGCAATATGACGAGACTACCGGCCAGAGCCGCTTGGTCATCAACGAGTATCTGCCTCAAGGCGTTAAACCGGCCATTATCGTAACTCCTAGCAAGGGCGAGCCTATCAAATATAATCTAGGGCCGAAGACCGCGATTTTTACGAATAAAGGCGATCAGGTAGCGATTGCAGATATTTTGGCTAGGACGCCAAAGGCTGCTGCAAAATCAAAAGATATCACTGGCGGTTTGCCGCGCGTATCGGAGCTATTTGAGGCGCGCCGTCCAAAAAATACCGCGATCATCGCAGACATCGACGGAACCGTCCGCTTCGATAAGGCTTTGCGCGCGAAAGAGCGTATTATAATCGAGGGCGAGGACGGAACGAGCGCCGAGTATCTAATCGATAAGAGCCGCCAGATCCAAGTGCGAAACGGCGAGTTCGTCCACGCAGGCGAGAAACTTACCGATGGAGTTATCAGCTCGCACGACGTGCTTAGAATTTTAGGCGAAAAGGCGCTGCATTATTATCTGATAAGCGAAATTCAACAGGTTTATCGCTCTCAAGGCGTCGTTATCAGCGATAAGCATATCGAGATCATCGTATCTCAGATGCTCCGCCAGGTTCGAATCGTCGATAGCGGCGATACTCAGCTAATCGTCGGCGATCTGATTAGCCGCCGCAGATTTAGAGAAGAAAACGAGCGCATTATGAAAATTGGTGGCGAGCCTGCGATTGCAGAGTCCGTGCTACTGGGCGTAACTCGTGCGGCCGTCGGAAGCGATAGCGTCATTTCGGCAGCGTCCTTCCAAGAGACTACGAAGGTTCTAACCGAGGCTAGCATCGCGGGTAAATTTGACCGATTGGAGGACTTAAAAGAAAACGTCATCCTAGGTCGCATAATTCCGGTCGGAACCGGTTTGTATAAAGACAAGGAAGTTAAACTTAAAAAATAATTTAGGGCAAAAAGCCCTAAATTTACCTAAATTTAAAGGATGAGACATGAATATGATCAACATAAATTTCGGTCTGTTGTTTGTCAGGTTGGGGCTTGGAGTTTGTCTTTTAATGCATGGAATTTTTAAACTTACTCACGGCATAGACGGCGTAAAATCGATGCTGGTAGCCAGAGGAATTCCGGATTTAGTGGCTTACGGTGCATACGTAGGCGAGGTGCTGGCGCCAGCGATGATAATCATAGGCGTATTTTGCCGCATAGGCGCTCTGCTTGTGATCGCAAACGTGCTCATGATAATTTATGTCCTGCACACTCCGTTGGGTGCGCTTACCGGCGTGGGCGGATTTGAGCTGGAAATCGTATATCTGTATCTCTCTGCCGCGATCTGCCTAGTAATCTGCGGCGGCGGAGAGTTTGTACTGATTAGAGATTAAAATTTAGTTAAATTTACGTTTCTGTAAGTTTAAACAAAGTATAATCCAAGTCTTTTTGAATAAATTTTTGTGAAAGGAAAGATGTGCCAACCATAAATCAATTGGTCAGAAAAGAGCGCAAGAAGCTTACCGAGAAATCGAAGTCTCCGGCGCTAAAGAATTGCCCTCAACGAAGAGGAGTTTGTACTAAGGTCTATACTACGACCCCTAAAAAGCCAAACTCAGCGCTTCGTAAAGTTGCCAAAGTAAGGCTTACTAGCGGATTTGAAGTCATCAGCTATATCGGCGGTGAAGGTCACAATCTACAAGAGCACTCCATCGTGCTAGTTCGCGGCGGTCGCGTAAAGGACCTACCGGGCGTTAAATATCACATCGTCCGCGGTGCGCTCGATACTGCAGGCGTTGCTAAACGAACCGTTGCAAGATCAAAATACGGTGCTAAACGACCTAAAAAATAGTTTAGCCTAAACAGACCGGCACTAGATTTTGCCGAGTTTGAGTAAAATTTTAAAATTTGAAGGAATAAAATGAGAAGAAGAAAAGCTCCCGTTAGGGAAGTTATGCCTGATCCGATTTATGACAGCAAGGTAATCACAAAATTTATTAATTCGCTTATGTTCGACGGCAAAAAGAGCGTCGCTACCGAGATCATGTACGGCGCCTTAAATTTCATCGACAATAAAGGCGGTGAGAAGAAAGGCATCGAAATTTTTAACGATGCCATCGATAACGTTAAGCCTTTGATGGAGGTAAAATCTCGTCGTGTAGGCGGCGCTACTTACCAGGTTCCGATCGAGGTCAGGCCGGCTCGCCAGCAGGCTTTGGCTATTCGCTGGATCATCTCTTTTGCGAGAAAAAGAAGCGAGCGCACAATGATAGAGCGCCTGGCTTACGAGCTTATGGACGCCGCAAATTCTAAAGGCTCTTCATTTAAAAAGAAAGAAGACACCTACAAGATGGCAGAAGCCAACAAAGCTTTCGCGCATTATCGTTGGTAGGAGGGCGTCATGGCAAGAAAAACCCCTTTACATATGGTTAGAAATATAGGAATTGCCGCTCACATCGACGCCGGAAAGACCACTACAAGCGAAAGAATTCTATTTTTTACCGGTATGAGCCATAAGATTGGCGAGGTTCACGAGGGCGCCGCTACTATGGACTGGATGGAGCAGGAGCGCGAGCGCGGCATCACGATCACGTCTGCGGCAACTACCTGCTTTTGGAATAATCATCAGATAAATTTGATCGACACCCCGGGTCACGTTGACTTTACTATCGAAGTGGAGCGCTCGATGCGCGTTTTAGATGGCGCAGTAGCAGTATTTTGCTCTGTAGGCGGCGTTCAGCCTCAAAGCGAGACCGTTTGGCGTCAAGCGAATAAATATCACGTTCCGCGCATCATTTTCGTAAATAAGATGGACCGTGTAGGCGCAAATTTTTATAATGTCGAACAGCAGGTAAAAGATAGGCTCAAGGCTCATCCAGTTCCTATTCAAATTCCGATCGGCGCTGAGGACGATTTTAAAGGCGTTATCGATTTAGTCACTATGAAAGCGCTCGTTTGGGATGATAGCAAGGGTCCTTCTGCTCCCGAGATCGTTGAAATTCCTGCTGAATTACGAGAAAAAGCACAGGAATATCGCGACAAGATGATTGAGGCGGTAGCAGAGACTGATGAAGCTTTGATGGAGAAGTATTTTAACGGCGAAGAGCTAAGCGTAGAAGAGATTAAAAAGGGCATCAAGAAAGGCTGCTTAAGCCTAAGTTTTTTTCCTATGCTATGCGGCACCGCATTTAAAAACAAGGGCGTGCAGCCTTTGCTAGATGCGGTCGTAGATTATCTACCTGCGCCTGATGAAGTGCCTGCGATTAAGGGTCAGTATGAGGATGGCAGCGAGGTTCACGTAAGCTCTACCGACGAGGGCGAGTTCGCGGGCCTTGGATTTAAGATTATGACCGATCCTTTTGTAGGTCAGCTTACCTTTGTACGCGTTTATCGCGGTGTTTTGGAAAGTGGCAGCTACGTCGTAAATACTGGCAAAGGCAAAAAAGAGCGCATCGGACGCTTGCTAAGGATGCACTCAAATAAACGCGAAGAGATCAAGGAGCTTTATGCGGGCGAGATCGGTGCTGTCGTGGGTCTTAAAGACACTCTTACCGGCGATACGTTAGCTAGCGAAAAAGATAAAGTAATTTTAGAGCGTATGGAATTTCCTGATCCGGTTATTAGCGTAGCGGTAGAGCCTAAAACCAAAGCCGATCAAGAAAAAATGGGTATCGCGCTTCAAAAATTGGCGCAAGAAGATCCGAGCTTTAGGGTTACGACCGACGAAGAGAGCGGACAAACTATCATTTCGGGAATGGGCGAGCTACACCTTGAGATTATTGTAGATAGAATGCTTAGAGAATTTAAGGTTGAGGCCGAGGTCGGACAGCCGCAGGTCGCATATCGCGAGACTATCCGCAAAAAAGTCGAGCAAGAGTACAAATACGCCAAACAATCGGGCGGTCGCGGTCAATACGGTCACGTATTTTTGCGCCTAGAGCCTTTGGAGCCTGGCGCCGGATATGAGTTCGTAAACGATATTAAAGGCGGCGCGATTCCGAAAGAATACATCCCTGCAGTCGATAAGGGCTGCCAAGAGGCGATGCAAAACGGCGTTTTGGCGGGCTATCCGGTCGAGGACGTGCGCGTAACTGTCTATGACGGAAGCTACCACGAAGTCGATAGCTCCGAAATGGCATTCAAACTCGCCGCTTCTATGGGCTTCAAAGAGGGCGCTAGAAAAGCGGGCGCCGTAATCTTAGAGCCTATGATGAAGGTCGAGGTAGAAACCCCTGAGGAGTATATGGGCGACGTCATCGGCGATCTAAACAAGCGCCGCGGACAGGTTAATAATATGAGCGAGCGCGGCGGAAACAAGATCATCGACGCGTTTTGCCCGCTTTCGGAGATGTTCGGTTACTCGACCGATCTGCGCTCTCAGACGCAGGGTCGCGCGACCTATTCGATGGAATTTGATCACTACGACGAGGTTCCTAAAAACGTCGGCGAAGAGATCATCAAAAAGCGCAACGGCTAGGCTTAACGGGCGCTAGGGTGCGGCGATAGCTTTATCGCCAACCCCGGCGCTTCTTTAAATTTTAAGACGGCGCTTAAATTTAACCTGCTTTACGAGCCGAAATTTTAACTCACGCTCTAGCTTCAAATAAAATTTCAACCCATAAATTTTGATTTCTGTAGATTGCAAATTTAGATCAAAAAATTTCAATTAAATTTAAAAATTTAAAGCATAACTTAAAACGCGCTCATGATGCCGCGCCCATCGTTTTACTAGAGATATATTCATTCACAGATAAAGCGCGTGCGGCGCTATCGCGCTTTGATTTTCATTCACGGACAAAATCGCCGTAAGCTGGATCGCAAGTAGGATAAAATTTTACTTTCGGCGCAGCCTCAAGGCGGAGCGCACTATCATAGACCTATACCAGGTCGCGATCATCAGTGCTTATGCGAGTCGTGGTATTCTCGGGAAGGCGCTTTAATTGCGCCGCCGCTTCGCGCCATAAAATTTCATCTTCGCAGAGCGATCTACGCGCCGATCATATCGGCCGAGCTGGCGGCGCTCTAGCCCGCCTGTTTTCGGATTTAGCAGGCGTTTGCTTTCGCGGGTTATAATGCGCCCGTTTCAGATATTTTAAAACAAAGGAAAATCATGCAACAAACCAAATTACAAGGCGTAAGCGTCGATCTTTTGGGCAGCGAGCTTAAGCTGGGAGATAAGGCGCCCGAGCTCAGCCTGGTCGCAGCCGATCTTAGCGAGGTCAAAGTCGGCGGCGGCACGGGCAAGGCGCAGGTCATCATCGCCGTGCCGTCCCTGGATACGGACGTGTGCGCGACCGAGACGCGCAAATTTAACGAGCGCGCCGCGAGCATAAAAAATACCGAGGTTTTCGTGATCTCGATGGATCTGCCGTTTGCCGCGGGCAGATTTTGCTCGACCGAGGGGATCAAAAATTTACGCGCCCTAAGCGACTTTCGCGATAAGGAGTTTGCGCGCGCATACGGCGTGCTGATCGCGGACGGCGCGCTTGCGGGGCTAACGTGCCGCGCGGTTTTCGTCGTGGATACCGCAGGTAAGATCGCTTACAAGCAGATCACGGACGACATCGTAGATGAGCCCGATTACGACGCGGCGCTCAATGCGGCGGCGTTTGCGAGCGGAAGCGCTGCGACGCAGGGCTGATGCAATTTCTAGGTCTGCGGCGCAGACGTTGCCCGCTTAAATTTAGCGGGCTTAAAATACGCGGACAGGCGCCTTGCTCGCCCGCAACTTTAAATTTTAAAATTCCGCGGCGCCCTGAAATTTGGCAGGTCGCGTCTGAAATTTCAGCGGATCTGCGTTTGTGATCCTCTTTGCGCAGTTTGCAAGAAAAATTTTAAAATTTTAATCTCCAATTGATTCATAAATTCTCACATTCGGTATGCCTTTCGATCCGTCGGCACATATTTTGGATTTAGAAAAAACAGCGCGCGATCGGGTTTTAAATTCCGATCTTATGCTTGCAGTTGTGGGTACGACGATGCAAAAATAGTTTCTAAATTTGAGTACAAAGAAGGAGTGTAAGCGGCGGTGCCGCAAAGCTAAACAAGGCGCGGATAAAATTTGCGGGCGGAGCGTGTATGTAAATATGTAATCGAGCAAATTTTAGACGCAACGACGTATAGCAAAGAGAAAAAACGCGGGAATTAAGGCGAAGTATTTTTCGCTTAAACGAGGCGAAATTTGATTTTTAGGTGTAGGCCAGGCAGATAGCCTGCCGAGCCTGAAAATTAAATTTCAACGAAGTATAAGCAGAAAAAGACAAGCGCTAAGTATTCAAGTCCGGATAATCCCACGCATTATATTCATCCGTCAGATTATCGTTTTCGTCCCCCTTGCAGCACAGCCATTCTAGCCCGCCGCGCCTCTCCATCACGACCTCTTCGTCGAGCCCCGCGCAGTCTGAGCCGTGCACGCGGGCATTGACGCACGCCCAGTGGTAGCGGTAGATAAGATCGAGCGCCTGCAAAATTTCATCCGTGCCCCGCAGCTTCACGCGCGCAGAAAAATCGCCGCCGCTAAAGGTATCCATCACAAATCCGCAGTCGCAGATACCCTTTGGAAAGCTAAGCTCCTCCACGAGCCCCATCGCCTACATCAGCGACCACAGCGACTCGTATTTCCAGCCCATATTCACGGCCTCGTCGCGGCTCGCCTCGCCCTGCACGACGCGGCGCTCCATGCGCGTGAGCTTGTCTATGCAGCCGTAGCGGTTATCTAGAAAGCCCTGCACGCCCTGCTTATCCTCGTCTGCGAGCTTGCCCTCGTCTCTGATCGAGCAGGCGCACATTATCGTCGCGTAAGAACAGATCGCGCGAGCGATGACCTCGTCTTTTTCGCGCGGAGTGATCTCGTCCGTCTCGTATCGCAGCGGCAGATGGTCAATGTACGGCACGCCCTGCGATTTTAAAATTTCGATGCTTATATCCTTGCGCTCCTGCGCGGTCTTGCCGATCTTTGCGGCGTTTGCGCTATTTTTGCCACCTTTTTTGAAAAGATTTAACAAAGCCATCGTCTCTCCTTTTAAATTTGATGAAATTATAACAAAAAGGGCGCTTAAATTTTAAAATTTAAACGCACGTCAATTTAAAATTTTATTTTCCAGTGATACGCATAAATTTCTAATTTTGGGCTGCATTACTTAATCCATTTAACGGCTAAATTTTAAATTATGAGATTATACTATCTCTACCGATATTTGAGCGTCGATTTTGCCGCCATTTTCTTTTAAAATTTCAGGAAATCCCAATTTTATAATCTGCTCTTCGGAGAGGCTATAAGAATAATGGATATTTGCCTCTACGCTCAGCGGAGCGACTATTTTTGCAACTTCGCTAAAAGGCAGCTTAACGTCCAATAGCGCCACGTAAAAGGCTTCCGTATCGCTATCAAAGACATTTATATAGCAGCCTTTTATATTTTTATCGCCGCTATTTGGAGCTTTGATTATTCTTTCATGGCCGGCAGAGGAACCAAAGAAGTATGAAAAACCGGGCTTAACCATATCAAGGCATCCAAAAGATCTCATCTGCTCTATGTTTAAGCTATAGCCATATACATAATAAGGATCGTCTGCATCCGATTTTACAATTTGTTTTATGTCTTCCAAATCAAGATCTATTTGCCGCGAATCGGCGTAGCTCTCATCGATACCGAAAGATGTTATATCATAATATGTCTTATAATACATATCGCGTATATGAAATTTAATTCGCTTATCACTTAAAAGCTTTGGATCTATTTTTATACCGAGTTTTTGCGCGTCCGATTTCGCAATCGATTCGGGCTCGAATATAAATTCTTTTCCAAAACGACCGCTTTGCCCTTTTGGAATTTTAATCCAATACAGTTCTCGTCCATCTCTTACCGGAAAAAGATAACGGAAAATACCTTTTACGCTTTTCATTTTTGAATCCTTCTTGTTTTATTTGCTTTCTCAAGCTGCTTTAAATTTACGCTATACGCGCTTAAGATACTCTGCGCGTATTGAAATTTATACCTTAAGGCGGCGCCTATCTTTTGTATGGTATTATATCGCTCTTTTTTACAAATACTTTTATATCGCTGCACTTTTCAACGACCTCGCACCACTTATCATCGCAGTGGCTTATTACAAATATAGGATAATCGGGTCTTGCCAAGACATCATTTTCATTTTTGGATGCATAGGTTCTATATTCTCCCTCATAAAAATAACTATATTTATGCCTATCCTTAAACCAATACATATTCTTTTGAGCGGATTTATCATCGGCGCCGGCGCATTTGGCGGCATATTTCATAAAATACGGCTCACATCCGCAAAAGAATAATAACAATATAAAAGGTGCGAAATACTTCACAGCTCTCCTTTCAAGTATAAAATTAATATCTTTTTACTATATCGTCTTTCTTTACAAAATACTCTTTTTGACCGCAAGGATAGTAAATTTTACACCACTTATCGCCACAACTTTCGATAGGAACAAGTCCCGCCAACCCTGCGTTTATCTGCGTAGGTATAAAATTTTGCTCTGTTTTAATATAAATTGTACGGTGCACGTTTTTTTTAAAGGCATAAATTTTGCTATCATCGATTTCATAATCCGCTCCGAAGTCAAAAATGCCTGCACACTGACTAACAAATCCATAATTATTGCTTGTTAAAAACTTATTAGGTATCGGATTCATGCAGCCGCTAAATATTGCCATCCAAATTATGACTAATACTAATGTCAAAATTCTCATCTTATTTTCGCTCCTTTATCGGAATTCTATTTATAACGCCTTATGATATTTCCGTGCGGATATATCTAAATTTTAATTTATACCTTAAGGCGGCACCTCATCTTTTAAAATTTTATTCCTCATCGCACCGATTTTGTACCTTCTTTAGCCACTCCTCTTCAAATTTATAATATTTCTCAAGCTTTTTATTCTTTTCTATTTGATCCGATTTTTCTATCTCGGCATAATTTTGCAGTTCGCCTCCGCACTTAGGGCAAACGCCCCCATCTTTAACGTCCGAGAAATTATAAAATTTAAGACACTCTTTGCAGCGCATAAATTTAGGATAATATTTTATGCTTTTTTCGGAGCGAAAAGCAAGATATAAAAAGAAAACGCACGCCGCAAAGCATAAAATTCCTATGATGGTACGCAGATATGCGCTATCAAGCTTTACTGGTGCCATAAAGCCGGGTTTTATATCGACTTTTCCCGATAGAGCGGCCGCCAGTCCCCATGTGAAAAAAGCAAAAAATCCGATTAATGCAAAAATTCTATTTAGCATTTTTATATATTCCTCTATAACAAATCAAAATTTCATCGCTTTTTAAATTTACGCTTTTTGATCTTCGGAGTTTTAACACCTTGATGAGGAGCGTTTCTTCGCCAATAGTCGCCGTCATTATACTCCGTAAGCTTTTTGCCGCAGTATGAGCAAATTTGATCCGTATCTTTGACGTCCTCGTACATATAAAATTTAAAGCAGTCCTTACACCACATATACTCTGGGTATCTTTTTATGTTCTTTTCAGGATGGAGGGCGAGGTAAAAAAACGAGATACTAATAAGTAAAACCAAAAATCCAGAGATAAGAAAAGGATATCCGATTTTACTTTGTATTCCTGCGGGATCTTGCGTTGTAAAAATTTCTATAGATATTATTAAAAGACTTAAACCTATCAAGGCATTAATCACTCTACCTATTTTTTTGTTTATGAAAATTCCTGCAGAAACAAACAATACGCCGATGATAAAAATCTTGATAATGTAGACCGGCTCAACTGCGCTCCAGCCCCCGTATTTAAAATACATCTTTCCGCTAAAGCAGCCAAGAATGCTTTCAAATACAAAAAATGTGCCCAAAAGTATTAAACCTATCCTAGTGCTCATTTTTTATTCCTATGGCTTTTTTGAGATAGTTGTCATTGTTTGAATAGCGCCTCATTAGGCTGTAGCTTGTTGTCGGGGGCATATTTTCATTAAGCATATCGTTAGCAAAATTTATCAAATTTGATAAAATATCTATTTTAGCCATCAATGTTGTATTCACCCTCACACCTCTATAACCATATCCTTATACTTTTCATAAAGCTTTGGCTTGAAAATTTTAAATTTCATAATGCTCCTTTTTAAATTTAATCGGTTGGCGATATTTTATTTACATAATCTAAAGCTTTATCCAATCCTTTTTCTTTACGCCGAATTCAAATTCGGCCTGCTTAAACGCATCCTCTATACTTTCATGATAGGTATCGGTTTGCTCTTTCCCCGATTTGTCGAGACAAAATAGATAAAATCCGCTGTCGCCATCGTATTGAACGATGCTTAAAGCAAACGGCTGTGGTAAAATTTTATTGCCGTCGTAATGAGTAGTATTTCCAGTGGCTACGAAGCTCTTTTTACTATCTTTCAGATAAATTTTATATAGCTCTTTCATAATGCTTTCGCTAAATTTTAATCCGTTAGCCATTTTACCACGTATTCCAATAACTCCTCTAAATTCTCGGCTCCACAACTTCCTTTGAGTTTGTTTTCCGTGGCATTGACGAAAAACCAATCCTCGTCATCTCTATCGACATTTATTTTTATCGGCTTTTTCCCGTTCTCGCCATCGATTTCGATCCACCAGCCCGGGTTATCGACCGTTTCCAGCGTAAGGCCGTATTGATGCTCCCATTCCCCGTCGCATTTGGAAGCATACCAGTTTTGTATAAGCTTTAGATTATTCATTGTTTCCTCCTACGTTTAATAATTTTTCTAGTATTTCTAATACCTTCTTCTAAAGGTGCTACTATAATGTTTTTGTCCAAAAATTTATCGCATTTTTTATCTCTTTTTCAAAATGTTTGAATGGTATATAAATTTCTTCTTGCTCATAGGGTTTTAACTTTTTATATTTCTTGGAATGCGTAATTCTTGTAATATTTTCATAATTTTTTTGCAAAAAATCTATGATTATTTTTACCTCATCTCTGCTAAATTGTTTCGCTCTTGCCCGCCGCATAGGCGGTGCAAATGCTTGAATAAACATATCTTCTATAATCGCTTCATCGCCGAAGCGCTCGTAAAAATCAATAAAATCCAGGATATAATACCTAAAAGTATAATCATTGAAAACCTGCAAATCTCCCGATAAGAGTTTGATTGTGCTATGGTCTAAATCGCACAGATCTTTACTGCACAGATCTTGCTCGACAAGCTCATCCTTTTGTACAGGATTTGTTATAATTTCCGGCTTTTGCAGTTTAAGCCGCGTCTTTAGCGCTTTTATTCTACTTGATAAGTTCATTTATTTATTCCTTTGCGCCCAAAGCGTTTGAAACGGAGAATTTCATCGCTCGCGCGGAATTTCGTATTTAATATGGCATTTTTCTCCAAATAAAAGTCGTTGCGAAATTTTACTATCCCAAGGGTTAAATCAAGCTTTCAAATTTTAATGCACGCGAAAAGCAAAAGCTCAAATCCGCTTAAATTCGGCTACTAAATTTAGCCGCCTCGCGCATCGACTGCCGACATTACCGCAGCGCGGTTTTCTGCCCTCTCATCCTCGGCGTTCTTGATGGTGTTTTGATGCGGCGCCTTGTCGTAAAATCTCCACGCGAGCGATCCGCACTTTTACGGCGATTCGGACAAGATAAAAAATTGTAAATTTCTTCCGTTTTTCTAGATTAAATTTCTGCGGTTGCCCGCATCGATTTTGCGGCATAAAAGCGTCGTCGCTTCTTTTGCCGAATATAACCGCTTCGCCGTATTCGGCAATGATCGGCAACATACGGTAAGTGATTAGTTATTTCGCGCTTGGGGCGTCGTCCTTAAAATTGGGGGCTAAAGTATAAAGGTGCTCAAATTTTGCTACGAAGCCTTCGCGCAGTAAAGCCTCAAGCGCCCGATTAAAAAGCGCCGTTTGCGCGGCCGTATCCGCACAAGAATTTACGGCGAGCTCGTCGTGCGTTTGCGACGACTGCGCGATAAGCGCACGGATGATCGCTCCTCGCGCCTGACGCAGAGATCCTTTAAATTGAGACTGCTTGACGTAGTGTTTGCTTTGCCTGTTCGGATTGTCCCGCCGCTTTTTGAGCGCCGCGCCGTAGTCCATCAGCGCATAATACCACGTTCGCGGATCCTCCTCATAAAGGCTCGCGCGCACGAGCGGCGCGATTTCTTTATCGTTCACTTCCTCGCGGTACGAGAAAAAGAAGTGGATGAAAACGGCGCGGATATTCGTCTCGATAAAAATCGTGGGCTTATCGTAGGCAAACGCGGCTACGGCTGCGGCGGTGTAAGCTCCGATACCAGGAAGCGTCCGCAGTGCGGCAGGATTAGAGGGCACGGCGCCGTCAAATTCGCGCACGATCTTTTTGGCGCACTCGTGCAAATAGCGCGCGCGGCGGTTGTAGCCCAGACCCACCCAGTACCGCAGCACCTGTGTAAAAGGCGCGTCGGCGAGCGCGCACACGGTGGGGAATTCCTCCAGCCAGCGCGCATATTTGGGGATCACTCGCTGCGTCTGGGTCTGCTGCAGCATAAACTCCGATACGAGGATCGCATACGGATCGCTCGTTTGTCGCCACGGCAGCGCCCGCCCATGTTCGCGGTAAAAAGATAAAATTTCGTTTTGAAACTCCGCATAATCCGTGCCGTTTGCTGCCCGCATAATTCGCTCCCTTATCTTAAATTTAAACCTTACGTATCGGCGCTACTGGGTACGTTTATGCGCCGAACCGCCTTTTGGTATTTTTCGGTTTTTAAAATCTCGGCTACAAGCTCATCGCCGCTCGGCGTAAGCGAGCGGCGATACAGGCGGAAGTGCTCGTTTGCTCGCCGCGGCGTCCTTTGATCTTTAAATCGGCGATGCCGCCCGTTTACGGCGTCGTAATATTCGGCAGTTTGTCGTTGTTCAGATCAAATTTCAAAATTTTACCGTCCATGCAGCGCTTCGCGTAAAAATAATCTTTGTAAAAAGAAGCGCCGCAGCTAAGCCCGCGACCGATCTCTTCGTCGTTTTTGAGTTTATTTCCGGAGAAAATTTTCCGAATAGCCGCGCCCGGATTTTTTGCGACGAGTCGCAGCGCGATCATCTCTATAGCTTCTTGCGTTTCTCGTCCTCCCGTGCCTTCGATGATGCTTCGATACATATCGTCGTAAAATACCTTTGCAGGCAGTTCGGGCTCTTGCGGCGATTCTAGCGAAATAAAAAATTTAAAACTTTGCTCCCGATCGCTTAAGTTTCGGCGGCCGCCCACATCGATTTTTACGGCACTATAAGCGCCGCCGCTTTTTTGCAAATATACCGTCCCGCCGCAGCCGGCAAGGATGTCCGCGATATACGGAATAAAATCGCCGAGCGGCATAAGAAGGTGGACGCGGGGCATTTTATCTGCGTTTTAAATTTTACTTTTTATGGCTTCGGCGATCGTGCGCCGCTTTAAATCGATGCTTATCTTTTGATCGCGTGTCCGCATAAGCAAAGCGCGCTTTATCGCATAAATTTAAAAAGCGGCGCCCGAATTTAGCCGAGCGCCGCAATTAAAAATTTAACCGATTTGCGCATTTGGCCGAGCGGTGCCGCCTGACGCACCTATTGGTTAAATTTAAGCGGGTGCGATCAATACTTAAACGAGCTGCCCGGCTCGATCAACTTAACCTTTTGTTTATAATTCATCTTTAGCACCGCAGCAGGCCCTAGCACGGTCGCCTTCTCGCCCTCAAGCCAAAACGCCGTACCCTCCGGCATCGCATAAACCGTCGATTTTTGATTAGCGATCAAAAATTCCTCCAGCCTCTCCTCTCTACTCTCGCCGTTGTGCCCCGCAGGCTTGCCCGAGATGAAGTGCGGATTGATCTGGTGCGGGAAGATGTTGAAGGTATTAAACGACTCGGGCTCGATGATCGGCATATCGTTCGTCGTCATCATCGTAGCGCCCGCGACGTTCGAGCCCGCGCTCCAGCCGATATACGGCGTGCCGTCCTCGACCATTTTGCTAATCAGGGCGATGAGCTCGTTTTCATACATATCGTGCACGAGCTTGAAGGTGTTGCCGCCGCCTACGAATATGCAATCCGCGCTCGCGACTTCCTTCGCGGCATTTTTAGCGTGATGAACACCGACGATATTCAAGCTTAAGCTCGCAAGCGCCTCTTTGACGCGCTTTTCATATTCGTCGTAGCTCCTGCGAAGGCTCGCGTAAGGGATAAAAACGATCTTTTTGCCCGCGAGGTTGTTCTCCTGCGCAAATTTACCGATCCACGACACCGCGTGCGATAGATACTTCGTGTCTTTGTAGCCCGAGCTTGAGAGCAGCAGCGCTCTTTGCTTGCTATGATCGCGCTTGGAGAGCTTAAACGCCTTTTCGCTCGCAACCAGTTCGCTCGTACCGAGCATCGCAGCGCCCGCCGCCAAAGCGGCTACTTTTAGCAGGTTTCGTCTTTGATTTTGCATCTTTTCTCCTTTAAATCAAAGTTGATATCTGTTTTGAAATTATATTCCTTTACATATAAAGAGGGGCTGAATATTCGGTTTAAATTTCGCTCGCCCGAAGGCCTCGGCAAGGTAAAATTTTAAAACTACTAAATTTTGAAATTAGGCGAGGCGCCGCGTCGTAAAATTTAAAAGCGCGGCTAAATTTAATGAAATTCAGGGCACCGACACGAGGTTAAATTTAGCGAGATTTACGCTTCGTCCTTCGGAATATAAGTGCTTCGATTAAACAGATAGCACGCTACAAAAACGAGAAAACAAAGCGATAATACATTTGAACCGCTCAAAAACAGACCTATTATCCTCTCATTATTTTTAGCGATCAGCGCCGCTATTATGAGCGCAAGCGGATAGAGGATCAAAGCCACGCTGGCTAAATTTTCGATTATAAAAACCGCCAGAGAAAAGCACTGATTTTTTATAAAAAGTTTGCTATATTTTTTCGTCGGATAGCTTTTTAGATAAATTCGCGTAAAAATATATGGTAAAACCAACACCGCAGCAAGAGAAAGAAGCCCGCCCAGAACGTTATTTACAAAGCTTGCAAACCACGAAACTAAAACCGTAAAGCCCACAAACGTCACGCTAGAGCGTCTGATAAGCCTATGTGTGTCGTAGCGATTTTTTAGATTACGCGGTAAATTTTTAAATTTTGCGTCCAGGTCGTTTAGTTCGGTTAGTCTTTCCTCTGCGGATTTTGCGCTTTGAGTCGCCAGATCGGGCTCCCTGCGTAGATCTGAAGCCCCGGACGCGGGTGTATATGAGCTTTTATTGAAAAAATAGCATATCGCAAAGATTAACAAGCAGATTGGAGCCACTAAGAGGCCGTATAAAAATGCATAAATACCATATCCTCCGTCATTATCTTCGACGAAAAATGACCCCAAAATAAGCAGAATCGGATATAAAATCAAAACTATGCTGGCAAAATTTTCGATCGTAAAAACCAACAAATTATCCCCTTGATCTTTGATAAAAAGGTTGCTGTATCGCTTAGTCTTAGTGTATCTTAAAAAACAGATCGTCGCACATATAGGCAAAACTATTATCGCGACATCACGAATATATATAAAAATTTCAGATGATAATTTTATACCGATATTTGTAAAAAATGACTCTAAATATATTCCCAATATCATTAAAAAATAAAAAGTAGCAAACGCTGATGACCAATACGCCATAATCACGCGTCTGATAAATCTATGTCTATCGTATCGCTTCTTTAAATTTTCAGGGATAGCGGCAAATTTCTCGTCCAGCTCTTTCGTGTCTGATTGAAATTTCTCGTCCACAGCTCGCTCCTTTTAAAGCGCTAAATTTTAGAAATTATATCGAATTTGGCGCTGCAAAGCGGCTACATTTAGGTCTAAATTTAAATGCGAAAAAGTATAATTACGCCATGGTTTTGACACAAAATTTGATCTATGAAATTTTACCCTTGTGGAGGAGATCCCCGCGGGCAGGGTCGCTAGCTACGGACAGATCGCACGCTTGATCGGGCTACCCGCTTGCTCGCGGCTCGTGGGGCGCGTGCTCTCGCAAGCAGAGCCTTACGGCAGCTACCCGTGCCACCGCGTCGTAAACCACGCAGGAGCCTTGGCGGCGAGCTTTGCGACTCAGCGCGAACTGCTAGAGGCCGAAGGCGTGGAATTTAGAGGCGAGCGCGCCCGTATGAAAAAGCATCGCTGGGAGCGCTAAGATCTAATTGCTACAGCCTGAAGCACGGAATTTACAGATCGTTTGAAGCGCGAAATTTTAAATTGTCCGCGACATGGAATTTTAATTTATAAAATTTTAGATCCGCGCAGGTTTAAGCGGCGTAATAGCGGCGCCATCGACCGCCAAGAGCCTGCGAGCTTCATTTGTTTGTAGATGCGGCGCAAATCATCATGCGCGAAAAGATAAATTTTATCTTTTTTGCGCGGCGGTTTAAATGCTGCACTAAGCGGCTCCTCGGCAATCAGCCCGCCGCGGTTTTACGAAGCAGGCGCGACGCCGCCTATTAGTTTTCTTGTCGCGCCCGTTTCGACGCCGCTTGTAGATTTTTGGCTATCGCAGATTTTGCAGCGGCCGATCTGTTCGTCCTCGGCGCGTTAAAATTTTAAATCGATGCGGCTTCTGCGAGAGGCGGAGAAAAAGCGGCGAAATTTTAAATTTTGCTCAATCCACTCTATGGGCGCACCAGTGCGGGACGTTTTGCGGTGCGCCGATTTGAGTTTCAGGCGGGGCTCCGTTTCGGCGGCGTAGCTAGGCTCATTTGACGATACGGCTCGCAACGCTTATCGTCCTTTTGGTACAAGCCCCATCTTGCGCGGCTTTGCTATCCGGCTGGCTTTTTTTGGGCCTTTGGCGCGCTACCGGCCGCTTAAATTGTATTCTTACGGCGCAGTGCTATTTGAGGGCGTGAAAAGCCCCTACATATTGATGCCTTCGAGCTTCAGCAGCTTTATTTTTCTATCGATGCCGCCCGCATAGCCCGTGAGGTTGCCGTGCGCGCCTATGACGCGGTGGCAGGGGATGATGATCGAGATATCGTTGTGTCCTACTGCACCGCCCACGGCTTGCGCGGACATCTTCGCTAGCCCGCGCGCCGCGGCGATTTCGCGCGCGATCTGCCCGTAGGTCGTAGTTTTGCCGTAAGGAATTTTGAGCAAAATTTCCCACACGGCGCGCCTAAACGCCGAGCCCACGGGATTTAGGGCGGGCGTAAAACCCGGCTCGCGTCTGCTAAAATACAGATCGAGCCAGCGCTTAGTTTGATCGAAAACGGCCAGATTTTTCTCCTCGAAGTAGCCGCTTTGCTTGTTTATGCAAAATTTTTCACCCACGCTTTGCGCCGAAAGGTCGGTCGCGTAAGATTTTTTGCTCGCATCCTGAGCCGCAAAATCGCGCTCACAGAATTTTTCGCTCGCTACAAGTACGTTCGCGCAGAATTTTACGTCCGCGCCGCTCTCCGCTTCTGCGAAATCGCGCGCGTTGTACTTTTCATCTGCGCCGTTCGTCGCTTTTACAGCAAAATCGCTCTTTCCACTCTTTTCCAACGCCGCAAAATCGCGCTGTGTTTCGCTTGCGGCGTGCTTCTCTTTTGCGAACAGATCGGCGCTGTCCTGCTTTTCATCCGCACCGCTCGTCGCAAGGGCGTGCGCGTAGTATTTCTCGCCCTCGAACCACAGCCCACAAAGCCCCGCCTCATCGCCCGCGAGCGTGATTTTACCAAGCGGCGAGTCGTAATATGCGATAAATTTCATCGTTGCTCCTATTTTGCGATTAAATTTAGGCGTCGCAAGCAGCGCCTAAATTTCCCAAATTTCTAAAATTTGCGGACAGATTTTAGCTACGCTCTGCTTAAACTCCGCCTTTTGCGCGGCGCTCGGGTTGCTAAGGGCTTCAAATTTGCAAAATAGCTCCGCGATCTTTAGCCAGCTCGCAAGATTTAGATCGAATTTTTTCAAATTTGCTTCGGACAAAAACTCCAGATCATGGTCGTAAAACGCGATCTCACCGCTAGAGCTTAGCAGCCAAAGATCGCCGCTGCCGCCGTCTGCAAATATACAAAACTCGCGCAGCAGCCCACTATCGCCCTCAAAAGGAAATTTCGCCGCGTCGTTGCAGCGCGCGATCTCGTGCTCTTTCAGCACTCTAAAATCGCCCGCAATCTCCCTGCCGAGGTATCCGCCTAGGATATTTTTTAGCTCGTTTTTGTTCAAATTTTATCCCTTCGCTTTAGCTTCGTTTTTTGGCGTAGAGCATAAGAAAGCCGACCATCGCCGCGAAGATCACGCACATCGCAAGCGTCACGATGAGCGTGCCGTGCGCCGAGCCGCTTAAAAATAGCCCCGTCGTGTTCATCCCGAAAAAGCTCGTGATGAAATTTAGCGGCATCAGCAGCGACGAGATGATCGTGAGAATGTAGATGTTGCGGCTAATTTTGTCGTTTTTGAGACCCTGGATGAACTGATAGATATCCTCGATCCTGACGGCATATTCGCTCATCACGCCTTTAAAAACGCCCGCTTCGTAGGCGTAGTTTTTCAGCTGTTTTTTCAGCGCCGGCTGCTCATTTGCGCAGATGAGCAGCGCCTCGTAGAAATGCGAAATTTTGTTTTGAAATTTGCGGATTTCGTATTTTAGGACAGAGTGCCTTTTCATAAATTTTGAAAAATCGCCGCGCCGCGTGTAGATCTTTTCGTAATTCTCAAGCTCCGCGGAGTGCTCTAAAATTTTATCGCGATACTGCGCGAGGATCTTTTTGACGACCGCGAAAAACTCCGCTTCGCTGCTAAGCCGCACCTCGCCGCCCGCGTCATCTTGCGAATAGATCGCGCCCGCATCAAAAATAAAGCGGTAGTTTTGCTCGCGCGGCGCATCCGTCACGAAGTACACATACTCGCGCTCCTCGGCGTAGTAGTAGCCCGAAACGCTGCGCTTTTCGGTAATCGGGTTCAATGAGACCTCCTTATTCAATCGTTTTAAATTTGCGGAATTTCAGAATTTCGCTCAAATTTACGGAATTTTGAAATTCCGCTGCCTATAAGAATTCTGAAATTCCGCCGCTAATAGGAATTCTAAAATTCCGCCGTAGCTTAAATTTTATCGTATTTGGAATTTCAAAATTCTTTTGTGTTTGGAATTTTAAAATTTTGTGAGCTGTAAATTTCGGCTAAATTTTAAAATTTAGCATGCCGTAATTCAACCCCTATTAAAATTTAACGCGAGCCGTAAGGCTCGCCCCTTTAGCGTACCAGGGGTTGGGGGATTTTAAGAGCGAAGGGGAGCGCCTCGCAAGTAGCGCCCCTTCCCCCTTAAGAGAAAACGTCGCCACGACCTAATCTCTAGAGATAAAATTTTATATAGCGAAATTTTAAATTCCAAATTTATATTGCCGTTTCGCTATTTATAAATTTAAAAGTAGCACTTGCCTTTATAAAATTCCGTTTAAATTTTAACCCACGATATGTTTCTCTTGGGGCGGGAAGGAGGCCCCGATTGCGAGGTCGCTCCCTTTCCTGCCCCGAAAGAAATACACAAAGAGCTAAAAATACTGAAATTTAACATAGTGAAATCTTTATAAATTCGAGCCGGCGTATGCGTTACACATAATCCGTAAGGGGGGGCGGCGCTCAGAGTTAGCGGGGCGCCCCCTTACCAACCCCCACCCGCGCGACGCTAGCGGTGCGGACTACGTCCGCGCTTATTTTACATTGCGACTACACCGTATGAAGTTCTGGTGCAACTACATTTTTATAAAATTTAACGCAAAGCCATACTGAAAACGGCTGTATCGTGTAAATTTGGCGCAAGTTCTCGCTGAAATTTATCGCAAAGCTAAACTATAAAACTCTTGTGCAAAACTGTATTAGAATTTCGCCGCAGAATTTTAAGGTAAAATTCTGCGTCTAAGCTCAGTACCGCATTTGGGGCGGGAAGGGAGCTTGAATTGCGAGGTCGCTCCCCTTCCCGCCCCAAACCCCACCCATCCCCCGACGACGCTTTAAGCGGTGCGGACTACGTCCGCGTTATTTGAATTGCGGCTCACGCCGCATAAAATTTTAGTGTAAAAGCCAAGCTACAAATTCCGCGGCGAAATTCTACGTTAAAAACACCCGTGCTTTTGCAAAACCTCGGCGAAGGCATAGATGACATGAGCGAATTCCGCATCGTTCGCGCTGGCGTCTGAAGCGAAAAGACCTTTGAGCTAGAGCCTAAAGCGAGACGACCTTTGAGCCGAAGCCCCCTTCTGCGGGCGTGCCGTCGCGAAAGCCCTTGACGCTCGGGTGTGATTTTAAAAACTCCTTGACCGCGAACGCGAGCTTGCCCGTGCCGATGCCGTGCTTGACGATGATCTCATCAAAGCCCATCACGAGGCTTTGGCTGATAAATTTATCAAGCCTGCTGATTGCTTCCTCGGCGCGCAAGCCGTGCAGATCGAGCACGAGCGACGCGGAGGCGGGCTTTTGCACCTTGATACTGATATTTTTTACGGACGCGGGCGTCGCACCGCTGCGCTTTAGCTCGCTAAGCGGCACGCGCAGCCTGATGCCGTCGCTTAGCATCAGCGCCTGGGTTTTGCTGAGCGATAAAATTTCGCCCTTGATCTTGCCGTATTTGACGCGATCGCCCACCTTGAGGCTTTGCGGCTCGGGCGTGCTGAGTTCGGGCTGCTGCACGGCTCGTGCAAGCTCGTTTGCGCGGTTTATGGCGCGCTGCTTTTCGCGCACGTCGCTTAGGCTCACGCTGCGTTTGGCCTCCGAAATCGCGCGGTAGTATTCGTTTTGCAGCCTTGAAAGCTCCGCCCTCAGCTCGCTTTGCGCACGCTCGCGCTGATCTTTTAGCGCTTCGCTCAGCGCGTCTAACTTCTCCTCTTTTTGCTGCGTCTGCGCCAGCTTTTGTTTTAGCTCAAGCTCTAAATTTATCGCTTTTGAGATCGCTTCGTTTAAATTTTCTTTGTTTTCGCCGTAGTTTTTGCGCGCCGCGGCGATCAAATTTTGCGCTATGCCGTAGCGCAGCGCGGTTTCAAAGGCGTAGGATTTGCCGATCGTGCCCTTTAAAAACTCATACTTCGGCGCGCTGTTTTTCTCGTCGTAAAGTGCCGCCAGCAGCTCCACGCGCGGATCTTTCGCAAGCAGCATCGCCAGGCGCTTGTGATGCGTGGTGATGATCATCTTCACGTCGCCGCTCATCAGCTGCTCGATCATCGCGCCGTATAGGCTTGCAGCCTCCTCAAAATCGGTACCCAGCTCGATCTCATCGACGCCGATTAGAATCTCTTTGCGCCCGAACAGCTTGCTAAAGGCAACCATTCTGCCTGCAAAGGTCGAGATGTCGTTTTTGGAGTTTTGCGGATCCTCCATTATGAGCTCGAACTCCTTAAAGGTGCCGATGCGGCTGAGGCTTGCGCGAATAGGCATCGGAAGGAGGTATTTGGCTAGCAGCGCCGCGCTTAGAATGCTTTTTAAAAGCATCGATTTTCCGCCCGCATTTACGCCAGTGATGAGCAGAATTTTTCCGCTAAATTCCACGCTCACGCGCTTTGGATTTTTAAGCGCGGGGTGGGCGAAGCTATCTAGGACGATGTCGCGCGAAGGCTCGGGCAGGACGAACTCGTAATCGCTCGCTCTTGCCATCGCAGCGCGCGCAATCAGCGCGTCAATCGCGTCGAAAGCGGCGTTTATAAATTTCAGAAAGGCTAAGTTTTTATTAAAAACTGCGCTAATCTGCTTGCAATGCTCGAATACGATCTGCTCTTTTTTATCCAAAATCGCGCTTTGAGCGGACTTCAGAGCTGCGATCGCGTCTGGAAGCACGTAAAAATAGCCTCCGCTTGAGCGCGCTACGACGCTGCCTTTTAGCACGTGATTAAAGCCGCCGCGCACCAGCAGAGCCTCGGTATCGCTTATGTAGTGGATCTGCGTGTCGGCGAGATAGGGCGAAAGGGCTTTGGAATAGATCAGCCTTTTTAGCGTCTGTTCGATCTCGCCCTTTTTTATCTTAAACGCCTCGTTTAGCGCGCCGAAGCGCTCGTCTATCGCGTCGCGAAAGCCGCCCTGATCGTCGAAATAATCCTTTAATTGCGCGATAGGCGCAGGAATTTCGATCTTGGCAAGCCAAGCGGCAAGTTTGCCCTCAAAAGGCTGCTTTTTGAGGTACAGAAAATATCGGACGATCTTGCTAAACTCGTAAATTTCGCTGATATGAAGCACGCCATGCTTTGAGATGCGCATCAGCGCGTCGTCTAGGTTCGCGACGCTCTCGCACTGCGCGAGATCAAATTTCGTAAGCTCTGAAATTTTTTCAAAATTCAGCTTGCTATCGCCGCTTAAAAACAGCGGCTTTTCGCGCGCCAAAAAGCTTTTAAATTTGGCTAGATACTCGCCTAGATCGAGGCGCGTAAAGAGTTCGTCACTGATCATAAACGCACTCTTTGATTTTATAAGTTTTGCCCCTAAACTCCGCGCCCGCGCTTTTTTTGGCGATGAAAGCGCCCAGCGAAAAGGAGTAGGTGAAATTTTCTCGCGTCACGATCTGCGCGGAGGCCTGTTCTTTGTCTGCAGCAAAATTTTGCGTAGCTTTAGAATTCTGCGCTGTAGAACCTTGCATAGAATTTTGCTCGGCTACGTTAAAATTCTGCGCGGAGCCTTGGGGATTAGAGGTTTGCGTGTCGCCTAGTTGCACGGAATTTTGTGAGGCAGAGCTTCGCGTACCTCCTTGGCCTGTGGAATTTTGCGGCGTGCGGTTCTGTGTATCGTTCTGCTGCGTAGAATTTTGTGAAGCTACGTCTAAATTTTTAGTAGAATTTTGAGATTTAAAATTTTGTCCAGGCTCGGCGGAATTTTGCGAAGTAGGGCTTTGTGCGGAATTTTGTCCGCCCGAGACAGCGCCGTTTATTTGCGCGGCTGAAGCCTGCTCGTTCGTTTGCGCGGCGGAAGCGGCTCTGTCCTGCGCGTTTAAATTTACTTCGCCGGCTTGCACGCCCAAATTTTTCGCATCCGCGCCGCGTGTTTCGGGAGAGGAATTTGCCGCGCCACGCGTTTCGGAAGTGAAATTTATCGCGCCGCCGCATCTTAATCTGGCGCCTGCGTTAAATTTAAACACCATCTCCTCCTCAAGCTTGGCGGAGCGCTCGCTCGCGCTTTCATAAAAATACGCTCCCGCGCACAGCAGTACAATCAGCGCCGTGGCGATGATTTTAGCCCTTTTGCTTAAAATTTCGTCCCGCACGAAAAAGATCGCCGCGATAAATAAAAACGCGAAAATAAACACCAAAAATCTCAAATTTTATCCTTGCCCGCCCGTAGCGGAGTTTGTCTAATAAATTCGGCGAGAGCTTTCAAGCTTAAAATTCTCCGCGCAGCTGATAGGTGATGTCGCCTGCGCCAAATCCGATCACGAGCCCGTCGTTTATGATGTGGCGGACGCCGAAAATATCGCTAAATTCTATTTTCTCGCCGTTTCTAAAGACTCGCTCGGTAAATAGCGCGCCCAGTCCCTTAAACTCCTCTTTTAGATCGATGCCGTTACTAGGCTCGCCCGCAGCGTAAACGGGCAGTACGACTAACTCCTCCACGCCCGCAAAGCATTCTTTAAAGGCGTTTAAATTCGCCTTGAGCCTGCTGAATCGGTGCGGCTGAAAGATCGCCGTGATCTTGCTAAGACCTAGCAGGCTAGCGTATTCGCGCGCGCTTTGCAGCGTCGCTCTGATCTCGGTGGGATGGTGACCGTAGTCGTCGATGAGCACGAAGCTCGGGGTGGCGCACAGGATGTCGAAGCGCTTTTTTATGCCTTTGTAATTTAGCAAATTTTTACGGATCTGCTCTAGTCCCGTCTCGCACGCCGCGGCTAGGATCGCTAGCGACGCGTCAATCGCGATGTGTCTTCCGAGCCCGTAAACCTCGAAGCGCCCGAGCTCTTTAAGATTAAAGCTCATAAACGGCTGATGATCGCGCAGCAGCACCTTCAGATCCGTTATGTCGCGTGAAGGAAAGAGCTTGATACAGCCGAGCTTTATCGAGCTTAAAAACTCATCCTCGGCGTTTATCACGCGGATCTTGGCGCGCTCCAAAAAGCCGCGATACGCCGCGTGAAATTTATCCAAATCGTTGTCGTAATGATCCATATGCTCGGGCTCAGCGTTGGTCACGACCGCAACGTAGGGGTTGGAATTTAAAAAGCTAGAATCGCTCTCGTCGGCTTCAAAGATGATGTTTTCGCTGTTTTCATATTTCATATTCGAGCCGAACTGCTTGGAGATCGCGCCGATGATAACCGAGCCGTCTATTAGCGCCGAGGTTATCGCGCTCGTGGTGCTTTTGCCGTGCGCGCCGGCGACTGCGAAGACGCGCTTGTCTTTTAGCACGAAGGGCAGGGCCTCCTTACGCGAGAGGCAGACGATCCCTTTTTTGCGCGCGGCTTGCAGCTCGACGTTGTCCTCTTTGATCGCGGCGGAGTAGATGACGATCTCCTGATCCTTGATCGCCGAAGCGTCGTGCGGCGTGATGATCTCCATGCCGTCCGCTCTTAGCTTGTAGGTCGTCTCGCTCTCTTTGATATCCGAACCTGAGATGATAAAATTTTTCTCGTGTAAAAATCTCGCTAATGCCGATATTCCTATGCCGCCGATGCCGATAAAATGAACCTTTTTCACCTTTTTCCTTAAATAATATAATAGATAATTACGTTTAAATTTTTAAATCCCGCGCCGGCGAAATTTAAAAATTTAAACCATTCCGCGCCTTGAAATTCGCCTTTAAATTTTACGAGCTCGCCGCATCGCGCAACCCCGTCTGCTACTTCCAAATCCGCTTTTAAAATTTAGCGCCCGAAATTTGCTGCTTAAAATTTCGCCTTTTAAAATTTGAGCGCTCTAAATTCCGCGTCCGAAACTTCGCTTCGAAACGGGGCGCTTAAATTTTACGGCTCAAACTCGCCGTTAAAACCTCGCGGCTAGCGAGGTGCCGTTTGTCGCCGTGCCTGCCGCATCGCTTCGCGCGCCGAAGCCGCGTAAATTTTAATAAATTTCATCGCGTTCATCGCACGTCCACTATTTAAATTTAACGCCCCAAATTTCGCCGCTTGGGCTTTGCGGCTAAATCTATTCGCTGCTTTATGTTTTAAATTTAGCCGATATCTTTATCCGCATAAATTTAAAATTTCGTCGGAATTTTAAATTTCGGTGCGCCCGTTGATTGCCTTTATTAGCGAGAGCATATCGACGTTATCTAGGCTCACGCCCGTAGGTACGCCTTGAGCGAGCTTGGTAAATTTCAAGCTTAGATCCGCGAGCTTATCCTCGACGTAAAGCATGATCCCGTCGGAGTTGATGCTGGGCGTCAGCGCAAAAATCAGCTCGCTCGCGCCGTTTTGGCTCACCATCTCGCGCAGCGCCGCGATTTTATCTTCGTCAGCGGCGTCTAGCACGAAGTAGCGACCGTTGTAAATTTTATTGCTCTCTAAAATAAAGATATCTTTTGGGTTTTCGACGATGCAAATTTTATCGCTTTCGCGCTCATCGTCAGCGCAATATTCGCAGATCTCGCCCTCGCATACCGCACCGCAGATGCGGCATCTGTGCAGTCCGCGCACCGCCTCTTCGATATTGTGCGCTAAATTTAGCCCTAGGAAGGAATTTTGCACGCTTACGTAGTACGCAAAGCGCAGGGCGGACTTTTTGCCCACGCCGGGAAGCTTTTCAAAGCTTGCAACGAGCTCTTCGAACCTATCTCCGCCGCTCATATGGCGCCCTTTGGCGAAAAGACGATCGAGAAGTAGTGTGTGCCGTCGCTGTAATTGTACTCGAAGCGGAATTTATGCAGCTCGCAAATTTTATCGATGATGTAAAGCCCAAGCCCCATGCCGGTGGCTTTCTCGTCTTTATTTCTGATAAAGGCCTGCTTGTAGTGCTCGAATGATTTTGCAAGCGCCGCGCCGCGGTTGGCGACACTTACTTTATTTTCGTCGCAGATGATGCGAACTTTTTTATCGCTGGAGTATTTTAGGGCGTTATCGATTAAATTTTTAATCGCCAGTGCAAATAGCCCGAAATCCACGTTTATCACCGCATCGCACTCGATATCCGTGCTGATAAGCTCATCCCAATTATCGAGCATCGACATATCTTTGACCTGCTCTAAAATGAGGCTGAAATGATAATCCTGATAGTTGAGCGAGTAGCTTTTTGAGAGCAGTTGCTCGATTTTTGCAAACTCGTTGATTAAAATTTCAAGCCGCTCGAAGACATTGACGAGCCGCTCTTTTTGTGTTTCGTCCTCAAGCATTTCGGTGATTAGCCTGCCCTTGCCGATCGGGGTTTTAAGCTCATGCATGATGGTGCGTAAAAATAGCTGGCGCGAGCGGATTAGCTCTTGAATTTTAGCAATCGCATTGTTAAATTCCTGTGCGACCTGCCCAATCTCGTCTTCGCTGTGCGTGGCGGCTAAATTTACGTCCAAGTTGCCCTGGGCGAATTTTTTGATATTTTTGCTTAGTTTTTTTAGCGGCGTAAAACTTCGCACGATCGATAAATAAAGCGAGATCAAAACCGCCATCGTAAGCAAAAATCCGACCCAAAGCGGATCGTTTAAATTCTTCGTGCCAAGGCTTTCGAAAACCACGACGAAAGAGTTGTTTTTGATATTTAAAAACAGTGAATTATTATACTCAACCGAACTAAACTCGCCGATAGAAGTGTCTTGGACGAAAAAAATTTTACCACTCGTGATGATGTTTTGGATGATATTTTTATCTTTTACAAGCTCCAAGCCATAGCTGGAGAAGTAGCGCTCAATATCGCTGGGAGGGGCATTACGCTTGTATAGCTCAAGTAGATTATTGACCGCGTTTATTTGATTAGCCTGCATGCTACCTAGAGCTCTATTCATCTGCATCCGTGCGAACGTGATGAAAAGCACGCAGACTAAGATGATCGCGATTACAAAAAAAACCGAAATTTTGGTGATTAATGAGTGCTTCATCCTATGAGCTTGTAGCCGATACCGCGAACCGAAAAGATATGCTTAGGCGCTTTGGAGCTGTCGCCGATTTTGGTGCGTAGGCGTCCGATGATAACATCTAGGCTCTTTGAATCCTTGTCCTTTAGGCTCTTGCAGTGATATACGAGCTGCTCGCGAGATACCGAAAAACTATGCTGCTTGATTAGGTATTCTAAAATTTCATACTCCGCAGGCGTTAGCACGAGCGACTCCTCGCCGAAGTAAATTTCATGGCGCTTGTCGTCGATGCGAAATACGCTATCTGTGGCGGTTTCTTCCTTTTCGCTGGCTTTTTTATAGCGACGAATTAAGCTCATAATGCGCGCGTGCATCTCTTTTGGATCATAAGGCTTCGGCAGGTAATCGTCCGCGCCGATCTGAAGGCCTACGACGCGATCGCTCACGTCGCTTCTAGCCGAGCTGATGATGATCGGAATGTCGTATTTCTCGCGGATCTCTTTGCAGACTTCAAGTCCGTCCATCCCAGGAAGCGTAAGATCTAAAATTAGCAGATCGTAGTTTTTGATCCCTGCGCTAATGCCCAGATACGGGTCTTCGAAGTTTGTAACTTGGATGTTAAATTTGGCCAGATATTCGGTTAGAAGCTGTGCGAACTCGCTGTCGTCTTCTATCATCAATACGTTTATCATTTTTTATCCTTTGCATCGTTGATTTGAAATTTTAAATATTGCATTATACATAAAAATAGTTAAGTCTTAACTTGCGTTTTATTAAATTTAGATAAAATTGCCCCTTTTGTATAGTTCAAGGAGAATTTCGTGGAAGAAGACTATTATGAAATTTTAGGCGTGGCGCGCGATGCCGACGCCGAGACGATAAAAAAGGCGTTTCGAAAGCTCGCTTTGCAATTCCATCCCGACCGAAACCAAGGCGACAAGGAATCGGAGGAGAAATTTAAAAAGATCAACGAAGCGTATCAAATTTTAAGCGACGATCAAAAGCGCAGGATGTATGATCGCTACGGCAAAGAGGGCATCAGCGGCGCATACGGCGGCGCGGGCGGCGGAGGATTTGACTTCGGCTCTATTTTCGGCGATTTTTTCGAGCAGGCATTCGGCGGCGGCGGTCGCTCGGCTCGTCCTAGCGATCCATACGGCATAGATACCGAGCTAGCCGTAACGCTGGAATTTAAAGAGGCTTTGGAAGGCGTTCACAAGGAGATAAAATACAAGATCAAAAAGCCGTGCTCCACCTGCGACGCCACCGGCTCGAAGGATAAAAAGAAGCATACCTGCTCCGCTTGCGGCGGCACTGGGCGCGTCGCGGTCAGGCGCGGATATATGAGCTTCATCCAAAGCTGCTCCGAATGCGGTGGCACGGGCGAGATCGTAAAAGATAGGTGCAAGGATTGCGGCGGCAAGGGCTTTACCGAGGAGGACGTGAGTCTTAAATTTGACATTCCTGCAGGCATCGACGACGGACAGCGCGTGCGCCTAAGCGGCAAAGGCAACGTCTCCAAAACCGGCGAGATCGGGGATCTGTACGTGATAGTGCGCGTGAAGGAGGACAGCCACTTCCTGCGCGACGGAGACGACCTGTATATCGAGGTGCCGGTGTTTTTCACGCAGGCGATCTTGGGCGAGAGCATCGAGGTGCCGACGCCGCGCGGCAAGGCAGAGCTGAAACTCAAAGTAGGCACGAAGGACAAGCAGCGCTTCACGATCTACGGCGAGGGCGTGCCGAATATCCGCACCAAGAAAAACGGCGATCTGATCGTACAGGTAAACGTCCAGACGCCTAAAAAATTGAACGAGAAGCAAGAGGCGCTTTTGCGCGAGCTTCAAGAAAGCTTCGGCAGTAAGGGCGGAGACGACGAGGGGATACTCGATAAAATCAAGAATTTTTTCAAGTAAATTGCCTTGATTTGCCTTGATCTGTTTTGAGCGGTGGTCTTGCGGTTTTATTCACCAAAGTACGGGATTTTCGCTTGGAATCTCGCTAAGAGTTTGGATGTAATTTCGGTGTAAATTTCGTGTCATTATTTGGATAAAATTTAATTAGCATTTAATATTATTTAAATTTAAAGATTCTTAATATTAGTAAAGCAAATTAAAATTTTTATAATTAAGAGGTAGGATGATGTTAAAACAAATTTTAAATGTAGCGTTAGCATATGTTGGGGTTATTGTCGGTGCTGGATTATCGTCCGGTCAGGATCTGATGCAATATTTCGTCAGTTTTGGCAAATGGGGTATTCTTGGAGCCGTTATTCTTGGTATCCTCAATGCCGTCTTTGGTAAAATCATTATTACATTCGGTAGTTATTTTAGATCCAATGATCACTTTGAAGTTCTTTCACAAATTGCTGGATCTATCACTAATAAAATTCTTGATATTTCTTTAATTATTTGCTGTTTTGTGGTAGGTTTTGTCATGATTGCCGGGGCTGGATCAAATCTTAATCAGCAATTTGGCATGCCATTCTGGTCAGGAGCACTCCTATGTGCCGTATTGATAATCCTTGTTAGCTTTCTTAATTTTGAAAAAATCACGAATGTGATCGGAATATTTACGCCTATTATTTTTATCATGATTATGATTATGGCAGTGTATACCTTTGCAAGTCAACGTTTTGATTTTAAAGAATTAGAAACAATTGCAAATACAATCTCTACTCCAATGCCAAATATCTGGTTTTCTGTTCTGAATTATTTTTCGCTCTGCGTTATGACAGGTGTATCAATGGCTTTTGTATTAGGGGGATCCATTATGAGGATTGGTGTAGCAGAAAAAGGTGGTACTTTGGGTGGATTTATAATCGGTATTATCATCACAGTTACAACCTGTATCTTATATGCAAATGTAAAACTTGCAACGACTGTTGATATTCCTATGTTGGCTATTGCCAAACAGATTCACCCTGCATTTGCGTTTGTGTATGCACTTGTTATCTTCGGCTTGATCTTTAATACTGCTTTCAGTTTATTCTATGCCTTAGCAAAACGTTTCTCATCTAATCAATCAAAACGTTTTTATCCAATTATGATTGGCACCGTAGTTGTAGGGTATATATTATCCTTTATGGGCTTTAAAAAATTAGTATCGATTATGTATCCAATTCTAGGTTATATTGGTTTTATAATGTTGATGGTATTACTAATTGGGTGGATCAAAGAGAGGTCAAATGTTAGAGATGAGAAGTTTTTGCGTCGCAAGATGATTTGGTTGATCACAAAAAAATATGATGATGAACAGGAATATACGAAGGCAGATAAAGAAAAATTTCAGAAGCTGGGTGAGGATTCAATAGTTGATACTAAAAGTATTAAAAGCGATATCAAAGATCTTGTCAAAGAGCAGTTCGCTGATGATAACAAATAAATAAAGTTCAAAAAAATAAAGAAAGAACGATTATTTGAATTGGTTGAATTTTAAGGGCGGTAAAGGATTTCGCTTGAAATAAAAAGAGCTCGGGAAACCTTGATTAGCCTAATTCAATATAATGATTTTAAAAAGATTAAATCAAACATATTTTTTGTTCTTTATCGTAAAAATTTCAAAATAAAAGCAACTATGAATTTAAAAAGGACGAAGATGGATCGCAAAAATGAGCCTGCAAATTTCAAATCCGCGGATGATGAGATGTTTGCGTTTCTATCGAGCTTGGGCGATTGCTGGCAGGTGAGCGAGGGCGGAGCGCGCTTTATAGAGGAAAATTTCACCTTCGTCGGCTCCAAGCCCGTCTTGCGAGGTTTGAAAGATTACGCGACTGCGGACTGCCCCAGCTTTGCTGGCGCGAGAAGCTTCATAGACGCAAACCCCGCGGCAAAAGAGAGGATTTTGAGCGGCGAAATCTACTATCTGGGCGATAGTTTAACGAGCGCCGAGGTTAAATTTGCGCCCGAGTACTTTCACGATTTTTTAAAATTTATAATGGAGCAGGTCCCAGAACACCACTATTTTTTCAGCCCTACCGCGCGCTGGCTCCTGCTGGTTGCGATGGAGAAATACGTGGAATTTGCGGCTTTAGATTAGCGCTTTGGCCCGCGAAAATTTGCGAAATTTCGCTGATTTAAGGCGTGAAAAATTTTATCTAGGTATAGATAAGCGTGTATGACACGGTAATTAAAATTCGCTTGAGCTAAAAAATTTCATTTTAAGATTTACGGAAGTAAAATAACAGATCAAATTTAAAGGCACCCCATGAAAAATCCAGAATGGCTAGGTAAAGAAATTTATCGCGTGGAAAGAAGTAAAATTTTTGGGCACTTAAGACCATATTTATCATATGCGGTATTATTATTACTAGTGTATACCGGTTGGTATAGAGGCGATATTATTGGTATTTCTATCTCATTTATTATATTTTTTAACGCTCATAATGCTATTTACAGAGCAGACGTTTCGAAAAATTATATTTTATGAAAATGGCTTTGTAATATCTAATTATTTTACGAAGACATTCAAATATGATGAATTAAAATTAATATATTTGCAATTTTCGTCTGGACTATTTTTTAAAGAAAATGCTCCGCTTATAATAAATTTTGGCTTCAAGAAATTATGGGTAGAGGGACTTATCTTTGACATCAATACATCGTTAATACAAAAAAATGAGATCGAAAGAATAATAGAGATTTTTAAATTAAAAGAAGTTCATTATGACGATAGTGTAAAAGCAGGGATATAAAAATAGGCAAAATATTGCTATTGCAAAAGTTCTTTGAGGCGGTCTTTACCCCTTGCCTAGCTTGATACGTGCCCTAAAATCGGGCATTATCTGCGCGATGAGCGCGTAAAAATCCGCTCCGTGGTTTGCATGGATGAGGTGCGCGAGCTCGTGCAGCACGACGTATTCGACGAAGCGCGGATCCCGCTCTATCAGGCTTAGCGAGAAGTTGAGATAGCCCTTTGCGTGGTTGCAGCTGCCCCAGCGCGTCTGCATTTTGCGCACCCGCACTCGCGCGATCTTGCGGCCTATTCGCGGAGAAAATTTCTCGATATAGCGTAGGTAAAGCTCAAGCGCAAAGGCCTTTTTAAACGCCGTAAACTCACCCTCGCTCTCGCAAAAGATCGCGCCCCCTGATACGAAAATTTTATCTTTAAATTTAGAGCTTTGGATAAAATTTTTGATCGTAAAATCGGGCTCGTCGCGCTCCGCCGCTTGCGCGCTTTGCGCTACATTTTGCGGCGCGTTTTCGCTCGCGGATTTTGAAGTTTTTTCGCTAGCGACCGAAATTCCTTCGCCCACGACAGAGTCAAAATTTGAAATTTCTCCGTTCGCAGCGGGTTTAAATTTTGAAATTTCATCCCCTGCGGCAGGATTAAATTTTAAAATTTCGCCGTAGGATTGCTCGCAGACATTTTGCGCCGCCGTATTTATAAACTCGCCGCTTTGTCGCACTTTGCTCTGTTGTGCGAGCCCTTGCGCCGCATCGTCCGGTAGGTTGAATTTCAAATCCTCGCCCGCCGCACCACTTTGCGAAGTGTGTTCGCCCGAGTGAAATTTTAAAATTTCACTTGCCGTGCCGCCGCCCGCACCGTAATTCATGCCGCCCGTGCCGTTATTTGCGCTACTGCTCGCATCGCCGCCGCTACCGCCTATGCCCGCGCCGCTTTGTAAATGAGCCGAATTTACGCCGCTCGCGTCACTATTCGCATCGCCATTCGCCCAGTTCACGCAGCCTTGCGTGCCGCTATCGCCTAAATTTTCATTCGCGTCGCAGTTCGCGCCGAGCTCAGCCTCGCGGCTAAATTTCAGCTTATAAATTTTGCCTAAAATTCTAACCTGATCGCTCGCTAGTAGCTTGCTTCGCAGTCGCGCTAGCGTTCGGCGGATCCAGCTTTCGTGCTTTAGGATGAAGTCTTTTGCTTGCGCCGCGGTGTAGGAGCGCGGCACGCTCACGCTGATCTCGCAGTCCTTACTAATGCGGATGCGCGCGTATTTCATCCGCTTAAAACGCAGGCTGATCGGCAAGCCTAGCAAATTTAGACTAACTTTTTGCTCTGCCATTTTTTACTTATCCATCGCGCCGTGTTGGCGCTGCCGCGTAGCCACTCGTCGCAGAAAAACCCGATCCAAACGCCCAAAATTCCATATCCCAAATGGATACCCAAAAGCCAACCCACGGGGATCGAGACGCCCCACATAAAGATCACGCCCATCGCAAAGGGAAACCTCGCGTCGCCGCTTGCGCGTAGGGCGTTTACGAACACGATATTAAGCGTCCGTCCGAACTCAAGCCCCAGCGTGAGGTAAAAAAGCGGCCGCATGACTTGCTTGTGCGCCTCGTTTAAGCTCAACATCTCCATGATCTGCTCGCGCGCTAAAAACACGATCGCGACAAAAAACGCCGTCGCCCCGAGCCCAAAGCGCAGCGCGGTAAATGTGTGCCGGTACGCCTCCTGCGGCTTGGCGGCACCTACGAGGCGGCTTACGATCACTTCATTTGCCATACTGATCGCGCTTCCGCCGAAGAAGATGAATGATGAAATTTGAAAATAGATCGTCTGCACGGTAAGGCTCGCCTCGCCCATGTTCGCGACGAAGGCGAAGGCGACTAGATACTGCACGATCCACAGCATGTTTTCGCCAGCGCTCGGAAGCCCTACGGATAGAATTTTACGCAGCGTGGCGAGCTTGATCTTTAAAAACATCGTGAGGTAAAATTTTATCTTTAGCACCTTCGTGATGATGAGGAAGAATAAACATACACCGATCATGCGCCCCGCGATGGTGCTCACACCGATGCCCTCAAGCCCGTAGTACGGCAGTCCGAACGGCCTAAAGAGCACGACGTAGTTGCCCGCGAGCGTTACTAAATTCATCGCTACAGAGACTGCGATGATGAAATTTGCGTATCCGTAAACGCGCACGATGGCGCTAAGCACGATCGCGACGGCGTCTATCGCAAAGACGATGCTGATGACCTTAAGATAGATCGCGCTTTCGCTCAAAAGCTCGGCGGGCACTTGCAGCGCGCGGAGTAAAAACGGCGCGCAGCTAAAGACGAAAACGCCGCTACAAAGCCCTACGAGCGCGTTGAATGCGATGCTCGTGTGGATCGCGCGCATCGCTAGGACTTTGTTTTTCGCCCCCAGCGCCTGCGCTACGAGTACCGAGCAGCCCACGGCCAGAAAGCCGAAAACGGTGACGAAGAGCAAAAATATCTCGTTGCCCGCCCCCAGCGCGCCCACTAGTGAGACGTCCACGCGCGAGATCATGTAGGTGTTGATAAACGTGGTCACGAGGCGCAAAAACATATCGATGTAGATTGCGAGCGAGAGCCTTAGTAGCGAGATTTCTTTCATATTTTGCCTTTATTTGGGGGAAATTGTAGCCGAAAATTCTTTTAGGTTTGCTTTTGTATCAACTCGGCTATTTTGTGCGTAATCGCTCTTTTATATACTTTGCCCTTTGCCTATTTTTCTTAAAATATTCCATCCACGAAAAAATATTCGTACGGCAAGTTCGATAACATGGAGTGCTAAACTTTCGTTACATAATTCTATTAATTTGGCTGTAAAGTTATAAATTTCAATTAGTAGAATTTTGCAATTTTACATTTTAAAATTTTGTTTAAAACTCTAGTTGTGCAAGTCCTGATTTTGTTGAACGTACTATTGCGTTTACGTAATAGATGTGAAATATCTTGGGGGCAGAAAGGGGGCTTGAATTGCGAGGTCACACTTCTCGCGGAGGCGGCGCTGCCCCGCAGCACCGCATTGCTCCGCTCGCCCACAAACCCCACCTAACCCCCGACGACGCTTTATAAGGGGCGGACTACGTCCGCGCTAAATTCTATGCGAGGCAGGGCGCGGAACGTAAATTTAAACTCTAATTAAAATTCTAACTATTTACCGCAATTTGATATAAACTCGGCAAAATTTTCTCCAAGGATCCACGATGCAAACGCTTGATTTTCACGTCCATCTGCTAAGCAAGGAGGTGCGCTTCGACCGCCCTTACGACAGGCTCGCGCTGTGCCTTTTCGGCAGGCGCTTCGGCATAGACGTATCGCGCGCGATTAAAGAGCCATACGAGGCCTACGTGGACGCTCTGCTCGGCGGGCTTAGAGCTTCGAAATACGTTAAAAAGGCGGTGCTTTTCGGCGTGGATGCTAAATTTAGCGACGCGGGCGAGCTAATCCATCGCGATAAGACCGTCTGTGCGGACAACGACAGCGTGTTTGAAATTTATCAAAAAAACCCAGATCTCATCGTGCCGTTTTTTAGCATCAATCCGAAGCGAGCGGACGCGCTAGATGAGATCGATCGCTGCTTTGAGCTTGGATTTAAGGGGGCGAAATTTTTACAAAACTATTGGGATCTGGATACGAGGCTGCCTCGCTACGTGCCGTATTTTGAAAAGCTCGCCAAGCTCGGCTTGCCGCTGGTGATCCACGTCGGCAACGAAAGCTCGGTGCCGAGCACGCGCCGCTGCGAAGCGCTGGAGATGATCTATGCGCCGCTTGAGCTGGGCGTTACGACGGTGTGCGCGCACATGGCGATTAACTACGAGTATTCGCATATTTTTCGTGCGCTCTCGCGTCGCCCGCGAAATTTCGGACACGATTATTTCGCGCTTTTAGCGCTTCTGCGCACGCACAAGAACCTCTACGCCGACGTTTCGGCGCTGATGACGCCGGTGCGCGCCAAGGCTCTGCCGCATCTGGCGAGCCAAACGGACGTGCATTCGCGCTTGCTTTACGCTTCGGACTTTCCGGTGCCGTATTCCGCGATATACAACACCTACGATCTGCGCCTGTCGCAGCGTATCGCGCTGCATAAAGAGCCCAACCCTTTCGATCGCAACGCGCGCGGACTGCTTGCATATTTCGGCGAAGATAGCAAGCTGTGGAGCAATTACAAAAAAATTCTGCCCTTTGCGTAGATGGTGAAATTCGGCGAAATTTAGGAAGCGGGCGTGAATTTTATAAAATATTTTTTCTCGGAAATTTTTAGGTTATTTAAGCTTCTCGCAGGCGCCGCGCTTGTACTAGCTGCGGGGTTTTTAATCCACAAACTATTCTTTTCGGAGTCCGGTTTAGCGGAAAATTACGAGCAAAATCGCGTTCAAATTTTAGCCCTGCGCGATTTTGCGCGCGAGATAAAGCCCGAGGGAGTTTCTTTTGACGTCCGTTTTGGCGGCGACGATGTCTCAAGCATGATAGCCGTGAATAAAGATAAAAACCAAAGTGCGAGTTTTTATAATATAGACAAAAAGACGAACGAGCGCGCTGTTTTAAAAATCCTAGGCTGGGATTTTGGGACTTTTAATGAACTTAAAGCCAAAACAAAAAGCGCAAATGCCGTGGGCGTAAGCATCTGGGAAGGCGAGGGCAAAACCACTATTTATTACAAAGATGGGTTTGTATCGGAATTTTACGAGATTTTCGAGGGTCCTGCGAGCGAGGTTGTTAAAAAAGACTACGAGATCGGCTGCGATGATAGATTTGCCGCAGACGGCGTGGTGATGGCGCGCGACGGAGGCGCTACGACGGGCTTTATATGCGTGGATCGTGACGGCTACGGCATCAAACGCAGATAAATTTTACAGCGGTTTTGCATGAAATTTTAGCGGTAATTTTTGTAGGAATTCTTGCCATTATTATGGAAATTTTGCGAGAATTTTTTTCTGTTATTGCGGATATTTTAGGGTTGTTGAAAATATTTCGCAGCGCCTGTTTTATCGCGCCTGCCGCTTGACGGCCACCCCGCTAAATTTTAAAATTTAGCGGGGTGGCACGTATCGTAATATCAAAGCACTCTTTGGCGCAGCGCAAATTTTGAAATTTCAGCGGCAAATTTGGCTCGTAGGTGCACTAAATGAAACGGCGGGATCATACACGGCGCGCGCTGCCGTTTAAATTTAGCTTGCAGGCGCGCTAAATCCTAGCCGCGGCACGATTTGCTTTAAATTTTACAACGACGGCTCGTTTTAAGTTTTAAACCGCTAGCGCAACCTGCAAAAATTTAGCGGCAGTCTGCTTGAAATCCGCATACATCGCGCCGCCTATGCTGCACTGGCGCCGCGTCGCATGATTTACGCTAAAACGATATCGCACTTATCGAAACTGTCAAAATACCAACGACGCGTTGTGTCATTCGCGCCGAATTGCGCTGCGCCATTCTTGTTGCATCGCTCACGCTATAAAATTTCAACGCGGGTTTGTTTTAAATTTCATTTCATCGCACAAAAAACCGCTGGCGATAAATTCTAGCGGCGGCTCGCTTTAAATTTACGCTTCGTGCCGCTTCTCGGCTCGTTTGTTTCAATCTCTCGCAGCGCCTATTTGTCGCGCCTGCCGTTTAATTGCCCGCCCCGCTAAATTTTAAAATTTACTCGAATTTTAGGAATTTATGAGGCTTAAAAGCGCCTTTGAAATTCTTGCGATCTCATCTTGCATATGCCCGCCCGGATTTTGCTCAAACTCCGCTTGCGCGCCCGCACCGCGGCATTTTGCGATGAAATTTAGCGCCGTCTCGCCGCAGAGTGCTCCACGCGGATTTTTCGGGTTCATCTCGGCCTGGCCCAAGGATGCGTAGACGTGCGCCAGCCCCCTTTGCGGCGAGTGTGCGGCAACGAAGGCATCAAAGCCGTCGAACCAAAACGACGCCGAGACGCAGGCGATCTTTTGAAATTTATCGCTCGCAAACGCCGCATACGCGCTAAAAAGCCCCGCCAGCGAGTATCCCGCGCATGCTCGCCACGAAGGCTTTCCCGCGCCGAATACATGTCGCTCGATACGCGGGATCAGCTCGTCCGTAAATTTTTCTAAGTGCGCCGCGCCGCCGCCTGCGAAATCGCGCACCCCTTTAAACGGCGATTTTGCCGCCCACGGGCTAAGCTTATCGCCCCACTGCGTCTCGCTTAGATAGATCGCTGTAAGCACGAAATCCGCGCCGCTTTGTCGCGAGACGAACTCGTAAATTTCGCCCACACCAGCGCGCTAAACTCCAAGGCGTGCAGGTAGATGATCGGCACGGCACCCAAGCGGGGAGAGGCGATTTGTGCGGACGCGGCTGGCACTATATTCGGCATCGATGACTCGGGCGAAATCGAGTCGGTAGTCGCCGTAAATTCGGGTGCAGTATCTAGCACGGACGGCGCAGCGGGTTGAATGGCTTGTGTCTTAGGCACGGCGAGAGAGGAGCGCGAAACGGGCGCAATGGACGTAATGAGCGGTGTATTCGGTGCTGCAGACGCGGGAGGCTCAGGTGAAGTAGCTTGCGCGGACAGACCAAACGAAACGGCGGGCGGATCATCCTGTGCGGACGTATGAGGTGCGGGAAGCTCAGATGAGACAAATTGCGCGGATGCAGAGGTGTCGGGCAGGGTATCCGGCGTGGATCTGAGAGGCTGCGCACGCGTGGCTGACGCAAAAGACGGCTCGTGCGGGGCGAAAATTTCTACGCGCAGGCCGCTAAATTCCAAATTTTGCATCGCTAAACCTTTAAAAGTTATTAAAATTTAATAGAATTTTGTGTAAAATCACCGAATTTAACACTAGAGGAACTTAAAATTGGCTTTGATCGAGCTTATCGATGTTACGAAAAAATTCGGCTCTCACGTCGTTTTAGACGACGTAAATTTCGCACTAGGCGCCAATGAGCGCGTCGCCGTGATCGGTAAAAACGGCGGCGGCAAGTCCACGCTGATGAAGATAATTGCGGGTCTGTGCGAGACCGACGAGGGGCGTGTGATCACTCAAAGCGGGCTAAATATCCAGATGCTCGCTCAAACGCCTAAATTTGAAGACAATCTCTCGGTCAAAGACGCGCTGAGGCGGGAGCTAGCTGAAATTTACGCCGCCCTTAGCGAATACGACGCGATCTCAAGTGAAATCGCCGCACAGCCCGAAAACAAGGAGCTTTTAGCGCGCCAAGACGAATTGATTAAATTTATCGAGGCCAAGGACGGCTGGCAGATCGACAATAAGATCGAGCAGGTGCTGCAAAATTTCGGACTTAAAATTTACGAAAACCGCTCCGTATGCACGCTTAGCGGCGGCGAAATTCGTCGCGTGGCGCTGGGTGCGCTGGTGCTTAAAAAGCCCGACGTGCTGCTGCTGGACGAGCCCACGAACCACCTCGACGTCTATATGGTGAAATTCCTAGAGGACATGCTGCTTAGCTCGAAGCAGACGATCGTTTTTATCAGCCACGATCGCTACTTCATCGACCGCTTGGCGACGCGCAGTATCGAGATCGAAGAGGGTAAAATTTCAAATTTCGACGGCGGATATGAGAACTATCTGAGGCGCAAGCAGGAGATGCTTGCTTCGCTCGAAAAGTCCCACGAGACGCTGCTTAAACAGCTGCGCGCCGAGGAAGAGTGGCTGCACCGCGGCGTAAAGGCGCGCCTAAAGCGCAACGAAGGGCGCAAGGCGCGTATCATGCAGATGAGGCAGGATGCGAAGAAAAATCCGGGCGCGATCCGTCGCGTGCGGCTCGAGCTGGAGCGCGCGAGCAGGAGCTTTAACGGCACGGGCGGCGACAATCGCAAAAAGATGCTTTTTGAATGCACGAATATCGGTAAAATTTTAAACGGCAAGGTGCTTTTTAAGGGCTTTTCGGCGCGAGTTTTGCAGGGCGAGCGCATCGGTATCGTAGGCGCCAACGGCGCGGGCAAAAGCACTCTGCTTAAAATTCTACTTGGCCGCAGCAAGATCGATGCGGGCGAGATCAAACGCGGCGAGATCAGGATCGGCTACTTCGATCAGACCCGCAGCGGCATCACGGACGATAAAAGCATAATCGAAATTTTCTGCCCCAACGGTGGCGATCACATAAGCGTCCGCGGCAGCTACATGCACGTATACGGGTATTTGAAAAATTTCTTATTTCCGAAGGAGTTTTTGGATAAGCCCGTGGGCGTTCTTAGCGGCGGCGAAAAGAACCGTCTGGCGCTTGCCAAGCTCTTTACCGAGCAGTACGATTGCTTGATTTTGGACGAGCCGACGAACGATCTTGATATCGCGACGATCAATATTTTAGAGGACTATCTGCTAAGCTTCGAAGGCGCGGTAATCATCGTAAGCCACGATCGCTATTTCATCGATAAGATCACGAATAAGCTTTGGGTTTTTGAAAAAAACGGCGTCATCGATCAAATTCAAATGCCCTATTCGCAGTATTTGGAGTTTGAAGACGAGATGGCGGAGATCGATCAGATCGAGGCCGACGCTGGCACGAGCGCGAGCGCTGAAGAAGGCGGCCGCGAAAACAAAAAGGAAAAGACGAGCGCCGCGAAGCTTAGCTACAAACAGAATAAAATTTTAGAAGAGTACCCCGCTAAAATCGAGGCTATCGAAGCGCGCATAAAGGAGCTAAATCACGCGCTCTCGACGCCTGAAATTTATCAAAAGCTCGGTATGCAGGGGCTTTTTGAAGAGCTTGAAGAAAAAAGAGGAACGTTAAACAATATGGAAAATGAATATTACGAAGTGCTTTCGCTCGCCGAGAGCCTAAAGTAGGCGCGATGGTTTGGTTTTTGATCTTTTTATACGCGCTTTACACGATTTATAAAATTTCGCTCGATCTGCTCGAGCTAAGCTTCATCCGCGCCAAGCTAAAAGAGCCTGCGGTGGTGCTTAGCGAGGAGGATTATCGCAAGGCGGGCGAGGTCGGTGCGGTAAATTTAAAATTTAATATATTTTCGCACTGCTTTTCTTTTGCGGTAGCGCTTATTTGGATACTTGCGGGCGCTGGCGCGTTACAGCGCGCGATATATGATCTAACGGGCGACGGGATTTTTGCGCAGAGCTGCTTTGTGACGGCGTTTTTAATCATCGGCGGCGCGATATCGCTTCCGCTTGAGATTTACAAAACCTTCGTCAAAGATCGCCGCCTAGGCTTTTCCACGATAACGCCCGCCGTTTTCGTAAAAGACGCGCTAAAATCACTCGCGCTCACGCTAATTTTTGGCTTTGCGGTAGCCTCTGCGCTCGTTTTTTGCGTAAATAGCCTGGGTGCGCACTGGTGGGTCTGGGGCTTTTTGCTAAGCTTCGGCATAGTTTTACTGATAAATCTGATCTATCCGACCGTTATCGCGCCGCTGTTTAATAAGATGCAGCCGCTAGAGCAAGGCGAGCTAAAAGAGCGCATAGAGGAGCTTTTGCAGCGCTGCGGTTTTAAAAGTAGCGGTGTTTTTACGATTGACGCGAGCAAGCGCGACAAGCGCCTAAACGCCTATTTCGGCGGCTTCGGCGCGACGAAAAAGGTCGTGCTTTTCGACACGCTCATCGAAAAGCTGAGCGGGGATGAAATTTTAGCCGTTTTAGGGCACGAGCTCGGGCATTTCAAACACGGCGATGTTTTGAAAAATTTAGCGCTTAGCTTCGTGCTTTTGGGCGCGACGTTCGCGGTATTCGGAAACCTCCCCGCAGGCGTGTTCGGCGCCCTAGGACTTAACGCGGACGGCGGTGCGACGCTGGTTTTTATGATTTTGTTTGCGCCGATTCTGCATGCGTTTTTTGAGCCCGTAATCTCCAAGCTTAGCCGCATGCACGAATTTAGCGCGGACCGACATGGCGCGAGCGTGCAGGATAAAGAGAGCATGATCGGCGCGCTAAAGAAGCTGGGCAGCGAAAACAAGGCGTTTCCGCTCGCTCATAAAATTTACGCCGCAGTGTATCATTCGCACCCGAGCCTGTATGAGCGTATAAGAGAGCTTGATGAGGATCGCTGAAGCGTTAAGATGGGGACTGGAGCAGTGCGGCTCAAAATACGTCGCGCGCGAAATTTTAAAGCTTTGTGAGCGCCTTGAAGGTGAGCAGCTCGTGCTAAGATGCTCGGAAGAGCTCGCGCATGAAGCGGAATTTCGCGCCAAGATAGCCGAGTTCAAAGACGGTCGCCCGCTTGAATACATCACGCAAAGCTGCGAGTTTATGGGCTTTAAATTTTACGTCGACGAGCGGGTGCTGATACCGCGCTGCGAGACCGAAATTTTGGTAAAAAAGACGCTTGCTTTGGCGCAGAGCTTGGGCGAGCCGCGCATTTGCGAGATCGGTACGGGCAGCGGCATAATCGCTATCTGCTTAAAAAAGCTACTTCCCGCTTGCCGCATCACGGCTAGCGACATCAGTGCGGATGCACTTGAGGTGGCGCGAGCAAACGCCGCAAATTTGGGCGCCGACGTCGAGTTTGTGCACTGCGCCTACGCGGATGAGATCGCGGGCGAGTTTGATCTCATCGTCTCAAATCCTCCATACATCGCAAACTCCTACGAATTAGACGCGCGCGTGCTGCAAGAGCCGAAACAGGCGCTGTTTGGCGGCGAGCGGGGGGATGAAATTTTAAAACGCATCGTGCTGATCGCCGCACGGCGCGCAAAATTTCTAGCCTGCGAGATGGGCTACGATCAAAAGCAGAGCTTGTCGGCGTTTTTGCGCGAGCAGGGCTTTAGGGCGGAATTTTACAAAGATTTGGTGCAGTTTGATCGCGGATTCGTCGCGCGAAATTTAAACAGATCGTAGGCGCGCCGTGCAAAGCTCGCAACTACGCAGACTGCTTTATTACAAAGCGTTCGGCTACCGCTACGTAGGCGCCGAAATTTTAAGCGGCGGCGCGCGATTTTTCAAAGCGCTGGATACGCTAAAATCCGCTACCGCCGAGTGTAATCTCTGCGAGCTTGCCAAAACGCGCACGAGCTCTAGCGAGCAAAATTTTAAAAATTTCAAAACTATCAAAAATTTCAAAACTCCCGCGAGCGTAAAACTTATGATCGTGGCTCTTGCGCCTGGCGTTAGCGAGGGTTTTGGCGGCGGCTTGGAGGCTGAGATTGAAGCGGCGCTAGATCAAATTTGCGCGCCGGAAGAAATTTATTTTAGCTTTCTGATAAGGTGCGCGGTGCCGCAAAATAGGCGCGTAAGCTCGGAAATGATCTTAAAATGCGCGCCGTATCTGACCGACGAGATCAAAATTTTAAAACCCAAAGTCGTGCTCTGCCTAGGGGAGCTCTGCTGCAAAATCGTGCTGCGAAACGGCGATCTAGCGGGCATGGACGCGCTGCACGGCTCGGTCTTTAATGAGGGCGGCATCAGCTTCGTGCCGAGCTTCGATCCTGCATTCATCGCGCAAAATCCGAGCAAGGCGGAGCTTTTCAAAGAGGATCTGCAGAAGATAAAAGAGCTGCTGTGAGGCGTATTTTGGCGCTTGCTCTGCGCGCCGTTTTGATTTTGCGCGTAGCTTTTTGCACGCGCATCGTGATTTTTGTTACGGCGGGCGAGCGGACGGGGCGAATTTAACCTGCTTAAATTTCACGGACGAGCGGGATTTTAGCGGAGTAAAACACAGACTCGATCTGCGTGGGTTTAAATTTAAGAGCGATAAAATTTCATAAAGCGGCGGAGTAGGGCAAAATTTAACGCCATTGCAAAATTCTGATATTTCAAATTTTGTTTTCTATCTGGCTATCTCGGGGTGCGTAAGGGATTTGTGTCGCGACGTAGCGTTAAATTTGAGCCTCAATGCTGAGCGAAATTCTATGTCGTAAAATTTTATCTAGCCTGCAAATTTTATTTTGCCTAAGAGCTCTGCGCATTCTTAGATTTTACGCCTAAGGTCGGTCTGCGATATGTTTGTGCCGCATACGACTAGGTAAATTTGAACCCGCGAAATAAATTTATCTCAAAGATTTGAAAAATTCTAAAATTTCGGCGCTAAATTTGATCGGTCTGCCGTCTTTTACGAAGGCGATTTTTACGTCCTGCGCGTATAAAAGCTCGTTAAAATCCGCGTTTTTAATATCTTTGATCTTGTAAATTTCTTGTCGCAAAAGGGCACTGGCGTTTTTGAGCGCGGCTAGGCTCGTGCGAATTTCAAGCGTGTCTCCGAGGCGCGCGGGGCGCAGAAATTTGGCGCAAAGCTCGCTAACTACGAAGTGTGCGTCCGCGCGCGCGAAGTCCACTCCTGCCTGCATAAGCGCCTCGCTGCGCGCCCGCTCGCAAAATTTTATGTAGTTGGCGTGATACACGATGCCCTGCGCGTCGGTATCTTCGTAGTAAATTCTAATCTTCATTCCGCGCGTCTTTCGCCGCCGCGACATCTCTAGCAGCCAGGGCGGGGAGGATTTTTGCGAAAAACAGCACCGTTTGAAACACGATGATGAGTTTCATGCACCACTCGCTAGCCGCGTGGATTTGGGCAAATTCCGGCGTCATCGTCGCTTCTGCACCGATCTTTTGGGCGCTTATGACATAGTCGGTAAAGTAAAGCACGAAAAGTAGGGCAAGTATGATATTTATGAGCGCCAGCATCAGAGTCGAAAGGCGCAAGCGAAAGGATTGCGATTTATTGTTGTTGAAATTTATCATCTCAAAAACGAGGCAGATGACCGAGACTGCGATGAGGATGCCGCCGTATTTTACGAAGATCTCGCTCATTAGTTTGCCACTTTGGAAGTGCGATAGCACGCCCTCTCCGATAATCTGCTGCGGGAAAAACACCACGGGTGCGACGAGTGCGCCGAGCGAGAGCTCAATGCCGATAAGGGCTGCGATGATGAAGATATAGATAGAAAAAATTGCGCGCATAAAGGTCCTTTTAAATTTTAAATCGGACGTGATTATAGCGAAATCTTATAATCGTGCGCTTAAGCGTTTTGTAGGCGGGTTTTTGGGCGAATGGGTGCGGTTGGCAGTCGCGATACTGCGGCATATCGCGGTATAATAAAATTTTAGTTTGGATCCGGTCGTTTGCGAAATTTATAAAATTTTTACGGAGGCTGGAGATGAAATTTGTCTCAGGCGCGTTAAGTATAAAATTTCATTATAAAATTTAAAATTTTCCAAATCGTTTTTTAAAATTCCTTTTTATTCAGCCCCCTTTAAGCATCGCTCTTGTATAATCACAATTCTGTTTCGCACCGAGCCAAACCTGCTTCCTTAACTCTTAAGTCCTAGTAGTTTTAGCCTTTTAGCGAACGTGTTTTTTAAAATTTTAACTGTTAAAAACAAATATCTTTAGTCAATCTTTGAAATCTAAACAAGTGATCGATTGAGCCTATGGATTTAGATCCGTTAAAGGATTTAAGTTCATAAAAACAATGTTACAAAAACATAAAGTTTTTAGATTAAAAACTTCATATCGACTCTCTAAAGCTTAATTCAATTATTTGAATCTGAACTAACGAAAGTTTCGTTAGTTTTAAAATTTAATTATGTGGATAAGCGGATAATAGGTTTTATCTGCATAATATACGCCGCTTCCGATAGAAGCGGTGTGCTTTAGGGGTTTCCAAAGGGCGTAGCCCTTTGGTCGCAAAGACTAGCTTCGCTAGTCTGCGAAATCAAATAAATATGGAGAGTTTGATCCTGGCTCAGAGTGAACGCTGGCGGCGTGCCTAATACATGCAAGTCGAACGGAATTTAAAAGAGCTTGCTCTTTTAAATTTAGTGGCGCACGGGTGAGTAATATATAGCTAATCTGCCCCTTGCTGGAGGACAACAGTTAGAAATGACTGCTAATACTCCATACTCCTTTTTACCATAAGATAAATCGGGAAAGAATTTCGGCAAGGGATGAGACTATATCGTATCAGCTAGTCGGTGGGGTAACGGCCTACCGAGGCTATGACGCGTAACTGGTCTGAGAGGATGATCAGTCACATTGGAACTGAGACACGGTCCAAACTCCTACGGGAGGCAGCAGTAGGGAATATTGCGCAATGGGGGAAACCCTGACGCAGCAACGCCGCGTGGAGGATGACACTTTTCGGAGCGTAAACTCCTTTTGTTAGGGAAGAATAATGACGGTACCTAACGAATAAGCACCGGCTAACTCCGTGCCAGCAGCCGCGGTAATACGGAGGGTGCAAGCGTTACTCGGAATCACTGGGCGTAAAGGACGCGTAGGCGGATTATCAAGTCTCTTGTGAAATCTAACGGCTTAACCGTTAAACTGCTTGGGAAACTGATAATCTAGAGTAAGGGAGAGGCAGATGGAATTCTTGGTGTAGGGGTAAAATCCGTAGATATCAAGAAGAATACCTATTGCGAAGGCGATCTGCTGGAACTTAACTGACGCTAATGCGTGAAAGCGTGGGGAGCAAACAGGATTAGATACCCTGGTA
>NZ_CALIMS010000052.1 GCF_938045345.1 uncultured Campylobacter sp. | reverse complement strand
CAGATGAGGCTTTTTATCCAGGATAAAACCGATCCGCTAAATTTGAAAGAAAAGCGCTATGTTAGAGTATCTTGTCAGCAGTGCGAGGACGCGCCGTGCGTGAACGTCTGCCCGACAAAAGCCTGCCACAAGGATGAAAAAACCGGCATCACGACGATGAACACCGACGATTGCATCGCCTGTAAATACTGCATCGTCGCCTGTCCTTACGACGTGCGCTTTATAAATCACGAAACAAGAGCCGCGGAGAGCTGCAACTTCTGCTTAGATACGAATTTAAAGGACGGTCACGAGCCTGCCTGCATCGAGGCGTGCAGATACGAGGCGATCGTATTCGGCGATCTAAACGACGAAAGCTCGCACATCAGCAAGCTACTTCGCGTAAAAGACAGCCTGCGAATGCATCCTGAGTGCGGCACGAAGCCGAGCCTGCGCTATATTCCTGCGGTTAGATTGGGGGTGTGATATGAACGGAGCTATAAATTTCACTGCGACCTTCTCGCACGGCGTGGAGTGGGGCTGGCCGATCGCGGTTTATCTTTTGCTAGCGGGCATGAGCGGCGGCGCTTTGATAGTCGCGATCCTCGTCAAATTTTATAAAAAGCAAACCGAAAGCACGCCGCTATTTAAGGCTGCGTCGCTGCTATCTTTCGTAGCGATCTTACTCGGTATGGTTTGTCTGGTAGCCGATTTAGAGCGACCGCTTCTTTTTTGGAAAATTTTGATCAATTACAACTTTACTTCGGTTATGTCCGTGGGCGTGGCGGCGCTTTGCGTCTATATCCCGCTTAGCTTCGTAGCCTGCCTTTATGCGTTTGAAGCTGATCTTAGCGGATTTTTATCGCGTAGACTTACTTTTTTAAAAGGGCTTTTCACGCTCGTAATGAAAATTTTAAACGCGCTTCGCCCACTGCTTCTTGCGCTTACGCTAGTTTTTGCGGTCGCGATCTGCGCCTATACCGGCTTTTTGATCTCGGTTTTAGTTAGATTTCCTATCCTTAATACAGCCGTTTTGCCTGCGCTTTTCGTGGCGTCTGGCTTATCGGCGGGCATCGCGGGATCTAGCCTAATAGCCGCGCTTTTCTTTAAAGCGGAGCTGCACGGAGGCGATCTTAAAGCTTTACACGCAGTCGAGTGGCCGGTTTTAGCGATGGAAATTTTACTAATCGGCATGATTTTCGTTTCGCTCATCACGGGCAGCGACGTGCAAAAAGCCGCCAGCGTCGCATTTAGCGAGGGATTTTATGCGAAGATGTTTTGGCTAGGCGTCGTGGGCGTAGGCTTTTGCGTACCGCTCGCTTTAAATTTCGCACTGGGCAAAAAGATCGCCCACACCGCGTTTGCGTTCTACGCGAGCGCGCTTGCCAGCGTCATGGGCGTGCTGCTTCTTAGGATGTTTATACTATACGCGGGACAAACTTACGATATAATAATGTAAAACTGCGGAGGGTTAATGAGCGCGCTAAAAATATTAAAATTTTTCATCTCTTACAAGTTCGCGCTCTGCCTCCTTTTTATTCTAGCCGCAGGTGCCGGCGTCGCGACCTTTTTAGAGAGCATCTATGACACGCAAACGGCTAAAATTTTAGTCTATGAGGCGCGCTGGTATGAGTGCGTCATGGGCGGGGCGACGCTTAGCCTGCTCGGCATTATAATTAAAACCAAAATGTGGCGCCGCTTCGGCTCTTTCGTGCTTCATGCGGCATTTATCGTCATCTTTATCGGCGCGGCGCTGACGCGTTATTTTGGCACCGAGGGCGTGCTGCACGTAAGGGCGGGCGAAAGCGAAAACGAGATGGTAAGCGTCAAACCATACTTGCAAATCCGCACGCAAGACGCGCTATTTGAGCACCCGCTAAATCTATCTCAAATCGGCGATAACGATTTTAGCTTCACGCAAAGTATAAATTCTAAAAACTTCACCGTCAAATTTGGCTCCTACAAACCCGCGCCCAAAGGCGAGCAGGGAACGCTCGCGGTAAAAGCGGGCTTTGAGGG
>NZ_CALIMS010000051.1 GCF_938045345.1 uncultured Campylobacter sp. | reverse complement strand
AAGGAATGTGAATTTAGATATAATACTAAAACTATACAGGAAAACCTATATCAGAAACTGTTGAAATTGATAAGAGGAAATCCGCTTAGCTTATCTTGAGCCTAAATTTATATTCTTTTGCACCATAGTTTTTTATGACAATCAAAAAAATGCTGCAAATGTCTATTTGATGACAAAGCAAGATTATAAACAAGTCAATGAGTATTTATTGCAAAATTTTAATTTACAAATCGAAAATTTAGATAAAAACTACAAATTTTATAAATAAGAGAAAATCATGCCAGAAGATGACAATACTTCTAACAATTCAAATCAAGGCGTTGCTTGGTATATCAAGCCCACTTCGGATATAATCGATTTCATAAAAGGAATTCCTGTAAATGTTTTAGCCGACCCTGATAATGTCAAGGTTTTTGATAACTATGTAAAAATCAAATCAGGTGGGCTAAATATGGTTATTCCTATCGTTGATGCGGCTGCTGGGAAAAAAGAGTGGGACGAAGCTATCGCAAGGGGAGCCGGTGATGTAGTACAAGGCCTTGCGATTGGTTCTGCAACAACTGCTTTATATGTTTGGGTTTTTGGTTCAAATCCTGTCGGTTGGGGTGCAGTGGCTGTTGGCGCTATAACATTAGGTATTACTTGGGCTAAAAGCCTTGATAAGCGTTGCCTCACTTAAAACGTTTTCTTCCGTATTCGCAAAAAATAAAGAGGACTTTGTTTTTATGCTCTCTAGCCACTCACCTACCTCCTTTGGAAGACCCAGATATTCATCACCATTAGCTTTCACTTTATTTTCATCCTGCGGGAATAGTAAGTAATATTCTCCGTCATCGTCCACCTTTAAATGCGCGTGGGTTAAATTTCTTACATTTGAACTTCTTAGCCCAGTAAGCAGTTCAAAGATTAAAGCGTTCTTGACGCCTATTTGGCAAGGATAGCTCATGATATATTTTATCAACAACCTCAAATCCACATTCTCGGAAATATATGAATAACCTCCCGATTTAGGTATCTTATATAGGTTTTTTAATTGCGTATCGCAAAATAAAAGATTATCGCTTATACCTCTATCTCGCGCGAACCTGAATAAAGAACGAATAAAATAGAACAGATCTTTTAAAAGTGCAAATTTTCTATTCTTGTAAATGGGGTCCAATATCTGCATTATCTCCTTTTTGGTAATCTTGCCGATATCTTTATCGCTAACGCACTTTAGCCTCGATTGAAATCTAAATCGCAATTTTCTTAACGTTCTTTCGGCAAAAGCGTTATATTCGCAGTAAATTTTAAAAACACTCACTAGCGTATTCTTTGGAGCTGCCACACCATTAGTATGGCTATTTGATATTAATTTCTTTAACAATATTCTAGCCCCTTCGAATGTTATTTCGTCGGCATTGCCTAGAGCCTTAATTAGCTTGCCGCCTTGCGTATAGTGATAGTGTCTATGTATTTTAACCGTTCCGTCTCTAGCTAGCGAGCTATAAAACTTAACGGCTATAAAATCATCTAAGACTTCAACCATAGTGCGCTTATACTGCGGCAAGATAAAATTTCTGACTACTTTATCTGGATCTGATTTGAAAATTGGATTATCCTTAATTTTGGTAAAAACTTCCGTCATCTTTCTTCCTTTGTATAGTAATTTTAGGCAGATTATAGAATTTCCTCAAAGGATTAACAAGGCGGGAGCGCAAAAAAGCTACTATACAATTTTTTAATATATAGTAGTTTTTCTTAAAATATATGTATAAATCGATGATTTTCGGTGCTAAGAATTTTTTAAGAATAATTTTAAAATTCCCAAAATTAGGGCTTAAAAAATTATTTAAAAATTCAAAAAATGAAAAAATAGGAGAAAATTTTGATAGATGGTGCGACCGACGAGATTTGAACTCGTACACCTTGCGGCACTACCCCCTCAAGATAGCGTGTCTACCAATTCCACCACGGTCGCATAAATTTTAAAGCTTGATCTTAAGCCTTGAATTATATAAGTTTAAAGCCCGATTTCTCGGGCTTAGGATTATTTTGCAGCAGCCGCAAGACCTTCTGTTATGAAAGGGTTTGCAAAAAGCAAGACAAATGAAACAACCAAGGCATAGATAACCTGTGCTTCGATCATCGCAAGCGAGATATACATCGTAGTCGATAGTTTGCTAGCTACGCTTGGGTTTCTAGCGATACCGTTAAGCGTCGCGCTAGCGGCATTTCCCATACCTAACGCGCCACCCAAAGCGGCTAGACCTAAAACGACTGCAACGGTAATTGCAGAAAAAGAAACGATCTGAGTGTAAGCACTTAGCTGCTCGCTAGCGAAAGCCGCGCCGCAAAGCGCAAATAACAATACAAGAACTTTTTTCATAAAAGTCTCCATAAATAAATTTTAAAACGAGTTTCGGCTCAATACCCCCTACTCCAACGTTTTAAGTGTGAAATATTATTAAAATTTTGCTTTTGATTTGTTTAATCTGGCGGAATTTGCGTTAAATTTAGTAAATCCCGCCGAGCACGCCGACATCTTAGCGCTTAGCGTTAGTGTTTAGCATCCAGATATGTATTTAGCGCCGCTACGTAGGCCTTCGCAGACGCCAGCATCGTATCTACGTCAAGCCCTCTGCCGATGATGGCGCCCTCGTCTTTAAATTCCACCTTAACGGTTACTTTCGCCAGCGCGTCTTTGCCCTGCGAGACCGCTTTTACTTGGTATTCTTTCAGGCTACCGCTGATGCCGCTAATGCGGTCTATCGCCTTAAATATCGCATCCACGCCGCCGTTTCCAAGCGCGCTGTCGCTTAAAATTTCATCCTTATACCTTAGCGTAAGCGCAGTGCTAGCGTGTCCTTTGTTGCAGCTATTGGAGCTTAAAACCAGCACTTCATAGGTCTTTTCGGCTCCCACGAACTCGTCGTTTACAAGCTCTCTAATATCCTCGTCGAAAACGTCCTTTTTGCTATCGGCGAGCGCTTTAAATTTATTAAACGCAATCTCAATCTGCTCGTTACTAAGCTCATAGCCCAAAGATACCAGTTTATCCTTAAAGGCGTGGCGGCCGCTGTGTTTGCCCAACACGAGCGAGTTTTTATCAAGCCCGATATCCTCGGCGTGCATAATCTCGTAGGTTTCTTTGTGTTTTAGCACGCCGTCTTGGTGGATGCCGCTTTCATGCGCGAAGGCGTTTTTACCGACGATCGCTTTGTTAGGCTGCGGCTCGATGCCGGTAATGCTCGCGACTAAGCGGCTGGATGGATAAATTTCTTTCAAATTTATATCGGTATAAAGCGGCGCAAATTTATCTGTGCGCGTCTTGATCGCCATTACGATCTCCTCTAGCGCCGCGTTGCCCGCGCGCTCGCCGATACCGTTTATCGTGCACTCGACCTGTCTGGCTCCTGCCAAGATAGCGGCTAAGGAATTTACGGTAGCCATTCCCAAGTCGTTGTGATTGTGCACCGAAACTACGGCGCGCTCGCCGATAAGCTTAACGATTTCACCTATTCGGGCGGTGATCTCGTCAGGATAGAGATAACCCACCGTATCGGGGATATTTATGGTGGAGGCCCCTGCGCTTATCGCGGCGTCGCAGATCTCTTTTAAAAAACCCATATCGCTTCTGCACGCATCCTCGCAGCTAAACTCCACGTCATCGCATAGACTTTTTGCGTATTGTACAGACTCTACGGCGCGCTTTATGACCTCTTGCGGCTGCATTTTAAGTTTAAATTCCATATGGATAGGGCTTGTGGCGATGAAGGTGTGGATGCGCCCGAGCTTTGCGCCCTTTATCGCTTCGCCCGCAGCCTTGATATCTTTTTCTAAAGCACGCGCAAGAGAGCATACGCGAGCCTTGCTAACGGCACCCGCGATCTTTTCTATCGCGTCAAAGTCCCCCGGGCTCGCCGCTGCAAAACCCGCCTCGATAACATCTACGCCCAGCTTTTCAAGCTGCAACGCAAGATGGATCTTCTCATCCGTATTCATCGACGCTCCGGGGCTTTGCTCGCCGTCACGAAGCGTCGTATCGAAGATTATGATTTTATTTTTGTCCATTACAAATCCTTTCAAATCGTTAAAATTTGGCGAAATTATAGCCGCGCAAGCTTAAAAACAATCGCGGCGATAAAACATATCTGAGATTATTTCGCCATTTCCTCGGGTTTGTCTTTTTTATGAAATTTAGCCGCACTTAAATTTAAAGCTCCGCGAACCAAACCGTAAACGATATAAACCAAAGTGAGCACCGCCGGGAATTCCAGCTTGAAAAGATATAAAAGTGAGAAAAACACGACGATTAGAAGCACTAAAATTTTAATCGCATTGGGGCGCTTTAGGCTGATCTTTTTAAAGCTCGGAAAGCGGATGTTGCTTACCATCAAAAACGATAGCGTCGCCATTGCGATGATCAAAAATACGCCAAATCCTTTGGAGAGCTCATATTTTAGATAAATTCCGATCCAAAACGCCATCGTAATCGCAGCCGTCGGAATCGGCAGTCCGATAAAAACGCTAGGCTCATAGGTGCCCGTAGTGACGTTAAATCGCGCCAACCTGATCGCGCCGAAAACCACGTAAAGCGCAGCTACGAGCGAACCGACCTTACCGTAATCGTGCCCGACCGCGCAATAAAACAGCAGCGCCGGCGCAACGCCGAAAGCCACGATATCCGCAAGGCTGTCGAATTCTACACCGAATTTCGACGTAGCATGCGTTAGCCTCGCCACGCGGCCGTCAAGCCCGTCGCAGATCAAGGATAAAATGATATAAAAGATCGCGGCGCTGAAGTTGCCTTTGATCGTAGAAATTATGCTGATGACCGCCAAAAATACGCTTGCCGCCGTGAAAAAATTCGGCAATATGTAGATTAATTTTCCCTTTTCCTCTTCCATCTCTCACTCTTTAAATTTTATTTTTGCACCGCTTTTCCTTCGGCGCCGCAGATCGCGCGCAAAACACTTTGGCGCAACCTTCTTAAAATTTAGCGCTAAGTTATTGCCCTGCGCGAGGCTTTAAATTTAAGCCTCGCTCTTTGCGCTTTCGATATCGTCGTTAGCGCCTAAATTTCGCACCAGACGGGTAGGCATACCGTTATCTTTTTCAAATTTAGAGATGATCTCC
>NZ_CALIMS010000050.1 GCF_938045345.1 uncultured Campylobacter sp. | reverse complement strand
AATAAATTTAAATTTTTAAACTCCCTTGCCATAGCCATTTGCATGGCAAAATTTTATCGCGCAAAAGCGCTTGCTACCAATCGTTAACCCCCCCCCTATCATTCCGCAGTTGTTTTGCGTACGGTGGTTTGCATGCATAAGGCTCGTTTTGCACGCCATAGCCGCAGGCGTGGGCGCGTCGCACTAAAGGGGGTGCGCCTTAGTATCTCTTAGCGTTTCGGCACGTTTTAGCGTTTTGCTGCGCCATAGCGCTTCGGCGCGCCTTTTCGCGCGAGCTGCGAAAACACCCATAAAACGAATGAGAGGCTGTGCTAGCCGCTCGAGGCAGGCGGTTTGCTTGATTTACATAAATTTATAAAGAGGTAAGATATGCGTATTCTAGGCAACATTATTTGGTTTTTTCTAGGTGGTTGGATTTTAGCTATCTTAGCTTACCTATCGGGTTTGATCCTTACCATTTTAGTCGTGACCGCTCCCGTGGGGTTAGGTCTTATGGAATACGGCAAATTCCTGTTTTTGCCCTTCAGTTACTATATGGTGCGTAAAAAGAATAATCCATCCGGCGGAGCTCTGCGTAAGAGCTATCATGCTTACGCGACTATCGTTAAGGTCGTTTATATCCTGCTTTTCGGTATTTGGCTATATATCGTAGGACTTGTTGCTGTTATTGTCCAGTTCGTCACTATCATCGGAATTCCAGGCGCTATCGTGTTTGCTAAATCTTTACATACAATCTTTAATCCCGTGGATAAGATCTGCATCCGTCGCAATAAGGAACCGGACGTAGAATTACCATGGAAAAATTTATATGGGTAAGCGTTTTATAACAAGGCACCGAAGCTTAGTCGCGATTTGGGCGGGCCTAAGTTTCATAAAATTACGCGGTTAGAATTTTAACGCCGTTTTAAGATTATTTTTGTAAAATCACATTTCTTTTTTACATTTACAGCTGGCGGGCTCATAGCTCAGTTGGTTAGAGCATCCGGCTCATAACCGGATGGTCCTAGGTTCAAGTCCTAGTGAGCCCACCACCGCAAAATTTCGGCTTTTCACTGCATCAAAATCCGCAAATTCCATAAAATTTCAAGCGTCGTTTTTCCTTTGAAATTCTGCTTCATAACTTCAAAAGACAAAGCCTGCCGCATAATTTCAGCTTTAAAATGCGGCAAACTCGCGATTGAATTTTCAAATTTAAATTTCATTTGGCGACCGATTAAATTTTATTTTATGGCAAGTTGCGGTAGAATTCTGTTAAAATTCTTAGTGCAGGGAGATGTCCATGTTAGAAAATCAAACGAAAAAAGGCGGAATCTTAGCTTTTTATTTTAACTCAAGCTTGCTTTGGCGCATCATTATCGCTTTAGTGTTGGGCTCTGCGATCGGTATGTTGCTACCTAAAAATATGCCGGTGGGCGATACCACGTGGGTGGCGATTTTAACGCCTTTGGGAGATCTTTTCGTGCGGCTTTTAAAGATGATCATGGTGCCGATCATAATCTGTTCGCTCATCGTGGGCACTAGCAGTATCTCGCCCGCGCACCTGGGCAAAGTAGGCGTTAAGGCAATCATATTTTACGCTATAACGACGCTTTTTGCGATCGTCATCGGCCTGGCGTGTGCGTTTGTATTTTCTCCAGGTAGCGGGCTTGATCTAAGCGATGCGTCCAAGGCCGTCGAAAAGGCAGCAAACGCGCCTAGTATGAGTAAAATTTTGCTTAATATAATTCCTACGAATCCTTTTGATTCCATAGCCAAGGGCGAAATTTTGCCGATTATCGCGTTTTGCTTATTTCTTGGCGTAGGGCTTGCGTTTTGCCGCGACAGTAGTGATGCTCGTATTAAAAGCTCCGCTGATACGGTTTATAATTTTTTCGATGGAATGAGCGAAATTATGTTTAAGGTCGTGCATTGGGTGATGCAATACGCACCAATTGGCGTTTTTGCGCTAATGTTTGTAGTGTTTAATAAAAGCGGTATCGAGGCTTTCAGCTCGCTATTAAATGTCACGATTACCCTATACGTGGGACTTGCGATTCAAGTATTTGCGGTTTATTGCGTTATTTGTATGCTTATCGGAGTTAGCCCGATTAAATTCCTTAAAAAAGTGCGTCCGCCGATGCTTACGGCTTTTGTTACCCGCAGCTCCAACGGCACGCTTCCGATTACGATGCAAACCGCCGAAGATATGGGAATTCCAAAGGCGATCTACGGCTTTGTTTTGCCCGTGGGTGCTACGGTGAATATGAACGGCACGACCGTGTATTTGGGCGTATGCACGCTCTTTATCGCTAATGCTTGCGGTATCGATCTAAACAGCAGCCACTACCTCACAATCATCATCACTTCGATGCTTGCTGCGATCGGAACTGCCGGGGTTCCGGGAGCTGGTGCGCTAATGCTGCTTTTAGTGCTCGAGTCTATCGGCGTCAAGGTAAGCGGTAACGTAGCGATCGCTTACGGAATGATTTTGGGCATTGATGCGATTTTGGATATGGGGCGAACCTCGATGAACGTAACGGGCGATGTTGTCGCGTCGATCTACGTCGCAAAGAGCGAAAACGAAATGGATATGAGTAAGTGGGAGAATTAGCCCAAGTAAAATTTAGAAAGGACGAGCTATGAAAAGAGTTGGAATTATCGGCGGAATGGGGCCTTTGGCGAGTGCGGATCTGTATATGAAGATCATAGAAGAGACTGCGGCGAGCAGCGATCAAGAAAATATTCCGCTTGTAATCGATAGCTATCCGCAGATCGAAGATCGCACGGCGTTTATCTTAGGCAAAGGTGAAAATCCGCTTCCGCGCCTAAGCGAGAGCGCTGTTAGGCTCAAAAATGCAGGCTGCAAGGCGTTTGCGATGGCGTGCAACACGGCGCATTTTTTCGCAGACGATGTAGAAGCTGCGGCGGAAATCCCGCTAATTCATATCGCTGAGGTCACCGTAAAAGCGATCCGCAAAAATTATCCAAACGCCCATAAAATCGCTGTGCTAGCCACTATCGGTACAAAAAAAGCTAAAATTTACGACGATCCGCTCAAAGAAGCGGGGCTAATCAGCGTGGAGCTTGGTGAAGAAAATCAAGCGGTTTTGATGGATTGCATCTACAAAGGCGTTAAGGCGGGCAAGACTGCCGAATACGTGGGGGCTTTTGAGAATTTGCTAGGCAAAATCGATGCTGATATTTACGTCGTTGCCTGCACCGAGCTGCCGCTATTTTTGCCGTTAATCAAAAGCGATAAAATTTTCGTTGATCCTACTAGAGAGCTTGCCAAAGCGATCGTGGAATTATCAAGATCGTAGAGCCGCAAGGCTTTGCAAGCGGAATTCTAAACCGCAAAATTTTACGATGATTTAAGTCATAGAATTTTGCGGAATTGCGTTGGCTCAAAATTCCAGGTAAGCGGAATTTATATGATAGCAAAATTTCATCACAGCATTTTAAACTTAAAATTTTATCAAAATTTAATCCGCAAAACCCAGAATGTAAAACCTCCGAAGTAAAATTCCGTAACAAAATTTGCTCGTAAAATTTCGTGCTGAAATTTAAGCTAAAATTCCATTAAATTTGACCGTTTCTAAAGCCCGAATTTACTATAATCGCTCCAACCGAAAAAAGGATCAAAATGAGTGACTACACCCACCTGCACCTTCACACCGAGTATTCGCTGCTAGACGGCGCGAATAAAGTAAGCGAGCTCGCCGAGCTTTTGCATAGCCGCGGCACCAAGGCATGCGCGATCACCGATCACGGCAATATGTTCGGTGCGATAGACTTTTATCAGACGATGAAAAAGCACGGCATCAAGCCGATCATCGGCATCGAGACCTACCTGCACAACCACGATGACATCGGCGATAAAAGCGACCGCCAGCGCTATCACTTGATACTGCTTGCCAAAAACGAGACGGGCTATAAAAATTTAATGTATCTTAGCTCGCGCGCGTTTTTGGACGGCTTCTACTACTACCCGAGGATCAACAAAAAAATTTTAAAAGAGCACAGCGAAGGTCTCATCTGCTCCTCGGCGTGCCTAGCAGGCGAGGTGGAATTTCATCTAAATAGAAGCGAGCGAAATTTAAAGCGAGGCGCGGGCGGCTACGAAGCGGCGAAAAAAGCGGCGCTTGAGTATAAGGAAATTTTCGGCGAGGATTTTTATCTCGAGATCATGCGCCATGGCATCGGCGAGCAGTTAAACGTCGATAAGGACCTCATCCGCCTCTCGCGCGAAATCGGCGTCAAGATCATCGCTACCAACGACGCTCACTACTCGCGCAAGGACCGTGCCAAGGCCCACGACGTCTATCAGTGCATCTCGATGGGTAAGACGATCAACGACGGCGACCGCCTAAAACATGTCGTTTCGGAATTTTACGTAAAAAGCGACGAGGAGATGAGGCGGCTTTTCGCGGACATCCCTGAAGTGATCGAAAATACCGCCGAGATCGTGCAAAAGTGCAATCTCAAATTTGCCTTCGACGAGAAGGACTACGCGCCGACGCCGCCGAATTTTAAATTTACGATCGAATATGCCGATAGGCTCGGGCTTTCGCTGCCCCAGCCCTCGGAGCGCTATAGCTTTGCAAACGATGATTTTTTATTCGATCATCTGTGCCGCGAGGGGCTTAAAGAGCGCCTTAAATTTATTGATCCTGCCAATCATGAAATTTATCGCGAGCGCCTGGAAAAGGAGCTTGCGATCATCAAAAACATGCATTTTTCGGGCTATATGGTTATCGTGCAGGATTTCATCAACTGGGCGAAGGATCACGATATCCCCGTAGGCCCCGGTCGTGGCTCTGCGGCGGGCAGCATCTGCGCGTATGCGCTTCGCATTACCGACCTCGATCCGATCCCGTATAATCTGCTTTTTGAGCGATTTTTAAATCCGTCGCGTATCTCGATGCCTGACATCGACGTAGATTTTTGCCAGGCACGCAGAGGCGAGGTGATCGACTACGTCATCGATCAGTACGGCAAATACAACGTCGCGCAGGTTGCGACTTTCGGTAAGCTGCTTGCGCGCGGCGTTATTCGCGACGTAGCTCGCGTCTGCGATATGCCGCTTTCGCAAGCCGATAAGATGGCGAAGCTGATCCCCGACAAGCTTGGCATCACGCTCAAGCAGGCTTACGACGCTGAGCCGAAGCTGAAAGAATTTATCGACGCAGATCCGATCGCGCAGCAGGTTTGGGAGTTTGCGCTGGGCCTTGAAGGGCTAAATCGCAACGCAGGAATGCATGCCGCGGGAGTGGTGATCTCAAACGAGCCGCTGTGGAACAAAGCACCGCTATTTAAGCAGGATAAGGGCGAGGATGCGCGCCTAGTAACGCAATACACCAAAAACTATCTCGAGGACGTCGATCTGATAAAATTTGACTTCCTTGGCCTTAAAAACCTCGATGTGATCGATAATGCCATCAAGCTCGTCAAGCGCCGCTATAATCGCGACATAGTTTGGGAGGAGATAGACTTTAACGATCCGCAAACTTACAAAACCATTCAAAGCGGCAATACGTTGGGGATTTTCCAAATCGAGGGCGCGGGCATGCAGGATCTGGCGATGAACCTGCGCCCCGACCGCTTCGAGGATATCATCGCGATGATCTCGCTCTACCGCCCGGGGCCGATGGATCTAATCCCCGATTTTATCAGGATCAAACACGGCGAGCTGAGTGCTAGCTATATCTTTCCAGAGATAAAAGAAATTTTAGAGCCAACATATGGCATCATCGTCTATCAAGAGCAGGTCATGCAGATCGTGCAGAAGGTGGGCGGCTTTAGCTTGGGCGATGCCGATCTGGTGCGTCGCGCGATGGGTAAGAAGGATGAGAAGAAGCTCGCTCACATGCGCGAGCAGTATCTAAGCGGCGCTAAAGAGCTGGGCTTTGACGTAGCAAAGGCGGATGAGCTATTTGATCTGATTATGAAATTTGCCTCCTACGGCTTTAACAAATCCCATGCCGCGGCGTATTCAATGATTACCTTTCAAACGGCCTATCTTAAGACCTACTATCCGGCGGAGTTTATGGCGGCGCTACTTACTTCGGAGGAGGGCAACACCGATAAAATTTCAAAGTATATCGACGAGGCTAGCCGCCTAGGTATCGGGCTTTTGCCGCCGTCGATCAATCAAAGTTTAAGAGGCTTTAGCGTCGTGGACGACGAAAACTCCAAATCGGGTACCTCGATCATCTACGGTCTTGGCGCGATCAAGGGGGTGGGCGGTGCCGCGATCGAGAATATCTTAGAGCTTCAAAGCGAGGCTAAATTTCAAAGCATCGACGATTTTGCTTCGCGCGTGGATAATTTCCGCGTCAATAAAAAGGTCATCGAGTCGCTGATCTACGCAGGCGCGATGGATTGCCTGGGCAAGAGTCGATTAGCGATGATTCAAAATATGGAAAATATCCTAGACGTGATGAAAAAGATCACCGAGATTAAAAAGGACGCCGCAAGCTCGCTTTTTGGCGAGGATGAGGATATGACGAGCGGCATGAGCGTAAGCTTCGTCGATACCGATAAGGAATTTCCGCAGGGCGAAATTTTGAAATTTGAGCAGCAGACCGTGGGCGTGTATCTCTCTGGGCATCCGCTGGATGATTATAAAGAGGAGATGGAAGGCATCGATTATACGCTATCCTCGGCGTTTAGCGAGATCGAGGGCGATAGTGCCGAGGTTCTTAGCGTGGGGCGGATCGAGGATCTGTTCACGCGCATGACAAAAACGGGCAAAAAAATGGGGATTTTAAACGTGCTTGATCTGCACGGCAGCTTCGAGCTTGCGGTGTTTGATAACGCGCTAAAGGCGATCGAAAGCTTAAGCCCACAGGAGCGGGAGCGTCCGTACGCCTTTATGATTAAAATTTCAAAAAGCGCGGTCGGTGGCGCGGCGTATCAGCTGTCGTTTCTTTCGATGATGAGCTTGCAAAACGCTCGTGATCCGAGTTTCCGTCCGCGCGCGGGGGTATTTCTGGGCGAGAATCCACTCAAAGCCTACGTCGCGCAGCTTGGAGCGATTGCACATACTAAATCGAACGAATTCGACGAACTGGTGGGCGACGAGGACGCGGGCGTTAAAATTTTATGCGTCGGCAAGATCGAAAACGTCCACACCCGCACGACCAAATCGGGCAAGCAGATGGCAAATCTCACGGTGCTCGATCTTGCGGGCAGCTTCGAGATGAGCGCATTCGGCGATATTTGTGATGCGGTCACTGCGCTAACGGACGCGGAGCTGGAGCGCCCGATGGCGTTTTGGGCGCGGCTTAGCAAAAATACATCCCCTTACGGCGGGAAATTTCAAATTTATCTGGATGAAATTTTAACTCTAGATGCCGCGCAAAATATCGACGGCTACGTGCCTAGTAAGGTGCGAGGCTTCGGTGGTAGGGAGCGCGGGGGCTTTAACAGCGGCAATTTCGGCTCTGGCGGAAACTTCGGCGGCGAACGAGGCGGCGGCTACGGCAGCGGGAATTTCACGGAGCGAAGGGGCGGGTTTACTGCGGAGGATCCCGCCCTTAAGGCGCGCAAAGAGCGCGAGGCACAGCGCAAAAACGCGCAGGATTTCGAGTTTGAGCTAAGCTTAGGCGAGCTAAGTCGCGAGAAAATTTATAAAATTTACCATCTCGCATTTTGCGACACGGCGCTAAAAAACACCAAGCGGCTGATTCTGCGGATCCGCAACGGCAGCGAGGTGCTAGTTTATCCGACCGAATACATCGTGAGCGATAATTTCACCGAAAAGGTGCGCGAAATTATCGCAGCGTAAGCGCGGCTCTCTCGCCGCGCTAGGTTGGTAAAATTTTATTCTTGTCCGCCCTGCACGTAAGAGGCTTTTGGCGTCGCAAACAGTCATAGTTTTTTTGGCGCGGTCGAGATAATAAAGCAAGAGGGTTTTCGACGACCAGGCTTGCTTAGCATAAAATTTATTGTGTTGCATGCAAGAACTAAAATCGCGCAGATCGTCCATGATATCTAAATTTATTGCGTTCATCGCGATGGAATTTTATCTGCCACAAATTTACATACACTTAGACCTATTTTGCTTTATTGCGTTGGTGAGGCTTGTAGCATGCCGCTTGAGTTATCACAATAACAGCTCGCCGTTCTCGGTAGAGTATGTATTGTCGCGCTAGCCTACGTTCGGTACAATAAATGGCGCGGACACTTTTAAATTTCTAGCTAAATTTTTGCGAAGTTTTACTTTGGCGAATCTCCACGCAGCTTTAAAATTTTAAACTTTAGCGGATTTGAAATTTTAAGCATAGTTTTACTACGTAAAATTTTATCGTGGTAAAATTTCGCCGAGCAAATTTAGTAAGGCACGCAAAAACAGACCCAAGACGCGCAGAAAAAATCCGAAACAAAGCTGGCGAGTAAACGGTGCCCGAAAAAATCGAGCTAGCGCGGACTGGGTTCGAGCCGAGCCGGGCGCCGGGATGTTACCTGTCCTAAATTCAAAATTTATCAAAATTATTAAACGGCTATATTTGAAATTTTTCGCGCTGTTATATATTGACCATGCTAAGCGTGTTTGTCCTGCCTGAAAATATAAGCAAAACAAGTAGCTGCCTGTACGGGCTTTGTAAGCCTTATGAAGCAGTTTTTCAAATGTCGCCATGGCAGAGATTGGCTTATGCGCAGGATTTGCGGAGCTTTACTTAGCTGCGATGTGGGCGGCTAGCATCTTGATTTTGGCGCGGGCCACTTTCTACGCTTAAAGAGTAGCACCGATTAAATTTTGCACGATTTTTAGCGGCGAAATTTCGCGAGTTGAAATTCCGAAATTCTGCCGTTCCCAAGCCTCGGGAATTTGAGCCTAAATTTAGAACTTGCAAAATTTTGAAATTTGACTGCGCAAAATACGGAGCGAGATTTTGGAATTTTGAAATTCTGCGCCGCGGAGGTTTGTGTTTTGAAATTTCGCGGGCTGTAAATTTAGGGCTAAATTTTAAAATTTGTAGCGATAAAATTTTATTCTGCGCGGCTCGACAGTGCCTCTACTTCTTGATAAATCAAATTTGTAAGCTGGTTTGAAATTTAATCGGTGCGGTTGCCGCCGTAAAATTCTATACGCAGCAGCAGTTTTTTAAACAACAGCGCGCCAAGACGGCGATGATCACCCACGCAAAATATGCCGCGCCGGCCGCAAGCACTGCGTGGCTGGCTAAGCGAGCGTTAGGTGATCGCGCGGGCCAGTCTATCTCGTAGGTTTAAAATTTCATCGCGTTTTAGCACAAAGCTGTTTTTGTTGGCGATGAGGTGCGCGGAGCTTTGCATTACGGTTTCTGCGGGCTGTAGCCCGTTTTGTTTCATCGTAGCGCCGGTCTCCACGACATCGACGATGGCGTCTGCAAGCCCTATGAGCGGGGCTAGCTCGATCGAGCCGTAGAGTTTGATGATATTTACGGCGACGGCCTTGGAAGCGAAGTATTCGCGAGTGATGTTGGGCATTTTCGTAGCGATTTTTAGGCTCGGAGCGCCGTAGTTTAGATGAGTACCCGCATGTACGCCCACGCAGACGCGGCATTTTCCGATTTTAAGATCGAGCAGCGTAAGTACGTCTGGGCGGTGCTCCTCAAGCACGTCAAGCCCCACTACGCCGATATCCGCCGCACCGCCCATAACGTAAGTAGGGATATCTTGGTTGCGGACGTAAAGGAATTTAAAATTGCCCTCTTGCATTATGAGTTTGCGATCCTCGAAGGCGAAATCAAGCCCGAAGATGGTTTTAAAAATTTTAAGCGTGTCGTCGGCTATGCGGCCTTTGGGAAGCGCTATGGTTATCATGCGAGCCCCTTTTTTGCGATCAAGCTTACCATCGATTTAAAGATCAGATCCTTTTCGTAGATCGAGTTGCGAAAATACCGCATCAGATAGGCTCCGTCGCCGCCCGTGAAGTAAATTTTATTATTGCCCGCGATGTTTTCGATCGTAAGCACTATCGGCTTTAAAATCCCGTAGTTTACGGCGCTTACGGTCTTTTGCGGCAGCGGATCCAGATCGATATTGGTTGAAAGCGTCACGTCCAGCACCGGCGCGATGCTCGCGAACGACTTTAAAAGCGTGCCGATACCGGGCATTATGAATCCGCCTAGGTGTGAGCTTTTAAACATCAAATCCACGGTGATTGCGCTGCCCGCATCGACGACGACGCCCGTCGTCACCGCCGAGCACGCCGCTATGCGGTCGATCCCAAGCCCGCGGTAGGCGGTTTTTAGCTCAAAGTGCGGCGCCAGATCGACAAACAGAGGGTTTTTCAGCTTTTTTTTCACGCTTTCGTTCACGCTAATGAAAAAAATTCGCTCTTTCGGCTCATACCGCATAAATTCCGCTATGGGCATGCTTTGCGTTACGCCGCCTTTATAAAATTTAACCCTGGAATTTCCTACATCACACAAAAGCATAGAGGCTAAATCCGTTTTCTTTTAAAAATTTCGTGCTTTTAGAGCACATCTGCGAGTTGTAAAACAGCACGCGCTTTTTTACGACCTTGCCTAGGCTTGCGCTAATGTCGCTTGCAAGCGAGAGCAGAAATTCCGCGTCGCGCATTACAAATCGAGATTTTGCGTCGCGCATAAATAAAAGGACGTTGTAGCTTTTCAGATCCACGCCAAAATACGCGTCGTATGATCGCGAGCGCGTGAAGCTAGCGATATCTAACGTTTGGAATTTTTGAAGCAAAAGGTCTTCGCGAACGCAGAGTTTTGAAATTTTATCTAGCATCAAAATTTAAAATTTTATCGTCATAGTAAAACGAGCTGCCTGCGATAAAAGACTTATCCTCGAACTCGCCATTTAGCTCGTAGATCGCTTGTCCCTCTAAATTTTCGTCCACGCGGATGACGTAGCCGTTGCGCTCGATGATATACAAATAGCCGCCGCTAAGTAGCGCGCCGCTAAACTGCGCGAAGGTAAATTTACGCGATTTGATCAAATTTAGCCCGCGATCCAGTAGCTCGACTCTGCCGTCTTTTAAGAAAAGATAAATTCTATCGCCGCTAAAAATCACGTCTTTGATGTCTACGTTATGGTTTTTATTGCCCGCAGGACTTACCAGCATTAGCCTAGTGGCGGTCACAGCATAAAGGTTATCGCCCTTGTTTTCTAAGGCGATAATGTTGTTAAAAAACGGCTGGTTACTCACGACAAAATCGCGTGCCGAGCGCCCACCTACGTTTTCTGCGATGCTGACTAGTCCGTCTAGCGCAGGATAAGCGATAAGTTGGTTGATAAATAGCGGTGACGCTACGCGCGAATCGATTGCGAATGCATCGCCTACTTTATGATCGAGTACCACTGCGCCAGAGCTTAGCTTGATAAGCATGATCGAGTCATCACTCATTACTAAAGCCAAATCATCGCCGCGTATATTTGCACTGAGCGCTTGTCTGCCGAGGGCTTTTTCAAATTTTACGGCACCTGTGCTACCAACTACTTTAAGCGTGCCATTGATGTCGGCTACGACGAAATTTCCATCATATTCACCTAAAAATTTCTCACTTTTTAGGACTTTGAAATTTTTCACCAATCCGTTTTTAGAGATGACTTCGCCGTCTTTTAGCGTAGCACCATCTTTACTAACCGCTACGATTTCCGATGGCAGTGAGCCGTTAAATTTCATATCGCCTGTGATGTTTTCGTCGCTAGGTTCGAAATACTGGCGCTTCGTCGAGCAGCCCAAAAATAAAAACGATAGTAAAAGCGTAAATATCAGCGTTTTTTTCATTATTTATTGCCTCCATAGTGTTTCAAAGCAAGTGCGATTTGACGAACTGGCGAGTTGAGTGGAATTTTATCTAGCTCTGCGTGAGCTTGCTCGATTTTGCCCTCTTTTAGTAGGTCGTAGCCTTTGAGCAAAGAATCGTAATCGGCGAGTAGCACCCCGCCTTGTTTGCCGTTTTGTAGATTTATTATCTCTTTTAGCACAACATCGATGCCTTGGGTATTTTCTAGCGCCGCTCGCTCGTCTGCAGAGCCGTTTTGCAAAATATAAAGAGCGTATAGATTTATATCTTTTTGCTTAAGCTCGGCTAGCTTAGTGTCATCGCGCTTGTTAAGCAGCTCGTCATAGATCGCATTAGCACTTGCTATACGGCGATCGCTTAAAAATTCATTTGCGTAATATCCGATAAACGCTACGATCAAAACCGCAGCCAAAAATATCAGCGGCTTTTTGTATTTTTTTACGAAAATTTCACTTTTTATGACGCTTTCTAGAAACTGCTCTTCTGTGCCAATCTCTTTTTTCACGCCTTCGATGTCGTCTTTTAAAGCCAAAATTCAGTCCTTTGTTTGAGAAAATCGGCGTAATTGTAGCATAAAAAATTTTAAATACCGCCTAAGATAAAGAATTTTTATGATATAATGTCGCATTTATCAGAAAAAGGAAAGTTATGATAATAGACGACGCCTTGCTAAGTAAGCTGGAAAGGCTATCCGCTCTTAAAATTCCAGATGCTAAGCGAGAAGAATTTAAAGGTCAATTAAATAATATTGTAGATTTTGTAGAAATTCTAAATGAACTGGATTTACAAAGCGGCGAGGCGGCTATCACTACGCTAAAAGGTGGTACTCCGTTTCGCAAAGATATCCCACGCAAAAGCGACGTCGCAGAAAGCGTCTTAAAGCATGCTCCGCAGTCCGAAGGCGGCTACTTCGTAGTACCGAAAATCATAGATTGAAAGGAATTTTATGGAAGAAGTTCAAAGAAATTTAGTAGATATCGAAACCCTACTAAAAACCGTCGTTTTTAACAAAGCGAGCGACCTTCACTTAGTTTCGCGCTCGGCGCCTCAAATACGTATCGACGGAACATTGCGCCCACTTGCCATGGATCCGCTTAAGGGCACGGATATCGAGTATATCTGCTACGCGCTCATTACCGATGCTCAAAAAAGTGCACTCGAGGAAAATAAAGAGCTTGACTTTGCGATCGAGCTTCCTAATATCGGACGCTTCCGTGGTAACTACTACTACACTATGAACGGCGATTTGGCTGCCGCATTTCGTATTATTCCTATCGATATTCCTAGCCTGGACGATTTAAAAGCCCCTACGATTTTTAAAGAGGTAGTCAAGCACGAAAAAGGCATGATTTTGGTTACCGGACCTACCGGTAGCGGTAAATCAACTACTCTTGCTGCGATGCTAAACGAGATCAACGAAAAAGAGCGCAAGCACATCATTACCGTTGAAGATCCGGTCGAGTTCGTCCATACCAATAAAAAAGCGCTTTTCTCTCACAGAAATATTGGCACCGATACCCATTCCTACGCTAATGCGTTAAAATTTGCCTTGCGTGAGGACCCGGACATTATCCTCGTGGGCGAGATGCGTGATAGAGAGACTATCTCGATCGCCATTACCGCTGCAGAGACCGGTCACTTGGTATTTGGTACGCTACACACCAACTCCGCGATGCAGACGATCAACCGTATTATCGATAGCTTTGATGGCGGCGAGCAGCTCCAAGTGCGAAATATGCTCTCTGTATCACTTACCGCGGTCATTTCGCAATCGCTTTTGCCAAAGCTTGGCGGTGGACGTATCGCGATCCATGAAATTTTGCTAAATAACAATGCCGTAGCGAATCTAATCCGCGAAAACAAGGTGCATCAAATTTACTCTCAAATGCAGCTAAATCAGCAATCTACCGGTATGATAACTCAAACTCAAGCGATGGTTAAAGCGATCCGTGCAAATCAAATTTCAAAAGACACGGCATTTAGGTATTCGACTAACCTACAAGAGCTAATAGGCGTGGTGGGTGCTTGATGGAAGGTATTAATTGGTTCGACGTCGGCTGTTTAGTACTCGTAGTGCTCTTTGGACTGCGCGGCATCACCAACGGCATCGTTAAAGAAATTTTTGGAATTTTGGGTCTCATCGGCGGTCTTTTTGCCGCGATGCGTTATAAAACTATGGCGGGCGAGTGGATTGCAGCAAAAATTCCAGCTTTGCAGAATGCAAACGGCGTGCTTTCAGGCGACACGACGCAGGTTCTCATCGGCTTTATCGCTGTGCTTTTTGGAGTATGGATCTCGTGTCTGATTATAGGCGAAATCATTTCAAAATTCTTTAAATGGAGCGGGCTCGGATTTGTCGATAAGATCGGCGGTTTCGTGTTTAGTGTAAGTAAAATTTTCTTGATTTTTGCCGTTATCGTTACGCTTGCAAGCGGTCCTATGTCGATGAACGAACAGACCAAAAGGTATTTTGAAAGCAGCAAAACTGCGCCGATTTTTTTAAAAATCGGAAATTGGATTTTAAATCTCAAAGACGATCCGAAGATCAAACAAAGCTTAGATTCTATCGGTTCTAAGATGGATGATAAACTCTTAAAAGATCAAAATTCTACCGCCCGTATGAACTCGGATCAAAATCAAAGCACTGAACCTAGCGATTTTAACGCCAGTTCAGAAGTAAATTCTACAGAAAGGACAAAATTATGAATGCAAAAATCGAAAATTTAGAGTTTGACGCTCTAATTGTTGAGTTTAAAAAGGCACTTGCCGCTAGCGGTCTAAAATATACCAAGCAGCGCGAGGTTTTGCTCCGCACGCTTTATAACAACAACAAACACTTCACGCCTGAGGCGCTTCACAACGAGATCAAAGCGAAATTTCCGGAGCTAAACGTAGGCATAGCGACGGTGTATCGCACCTTAAATTTACTAGAGGATTCAGGCATGGCTACGTCGATCTCATTTGGCGCGCAGGGCAAGAAATTTGAGCTTGCCAACAAGCCTCACCACGACCATCTAATCTGCAAAAGCTGCAATAAGATCATAGAATTTCAAGACGCCACTATTGAGCGAAAACAGCTTGCCGTCGCCAAAGAGCACGGATTTACGCTTACGGGACATATGATGCAGCTGTATGGAATTTGCCCTGAATGCGCGGTAAAAAGGAAGTAGATTGTTTGATAGCCAGTTAGAGATCCAAAGGATAGACAAGGCGTCGGAACTTCGGAATTTAGGGGCTAATCCCTATCCGCACTTTCTAAAAAAAGATATGAGCATAGCCGAGTTTAAAGAGAAATTCGGCTACATAAAAGATACCGAGGATAAAAAAGCGAGCGAGGAGGTAAGCCTTGCCGGAAGGTTAAAGCTAAAGCGTGTCGCGGGCAAATCCACCTTCGCAAACATAGAAGATCAAAGCGGCAATATTCAAATTTATTACTCTCGCGATAGCATCGGCGAGGAGGATTACGCTAAATTTAAGAAAAATCTCGAAGTGGGCGATATAATTTTGGTGCGCGGATACGCTTTCGTCACCCAAACGGGCGAGTTTTCGATCCATGCTAGTAAAATAACGCTTGCATCCAAAGCGATCTGCCCGCTTCCGGAGAAATTTCACGGCCTCGTCGATATCGAGATGCGATACCGCCAAAGATATCTCGATATGATAATGAACCCCGAGGTCCGCGAGGATTTTATCAAGCGCTCGATCATCGTTAGCAAGATCCGCAGCTTTTTTGAAAAGCACGGATTTTTGGAAGTCGAAACGCCGATGATGCACCCTATCGCGGGTGGCGCGAATGCTAAGCCTTTTATCACTCACCACAATGCCCTAGACGTCGATCGCTACTTGCGTATCGCGCCGGAGCTCTATCTTAAGCGCCTCGTCGTAGGCGGCATGGAGGCGGTCTTTGAGATCAACCGAAACTTCCGCAACGAAGGTATGGATCTGACGCACAATCCGGAATTTACAAGCATAGAATTCTACTGGGCATGGCATGATTATAACGACGCGATGAACCTAACCGAGGAGCTGTTTAAAGCGCTGTTTAAGAGGCTCGGGCTGGGTGAAATTTTAACCTACGATGAGCGCGAGATCGATTTTTCAAAACCTTTTGCGCGCATAAAATATCTCGACGCGCTTACGCAGATAGGCGGCATCGAGCCGCAGATCGTAAATGATCGCGAAAAGATCATCGCCAAACTCAAAGCCGATAAATTTGAAGTCAATGAAAAGCTCGATCTCGGCCACCTGCAGAGCGAACTTTTTGATAATTACGTAGAGGCTAAGCTCGTAAATCCGACCTTCATCGTGGATTTTCCGATCTCGATCAGCCCGCTTTCGCGCAGAAGCGACGAAAATCCGCAGATAGCCGAGAGATTTGAGCTCTACATCGCAGGCAAGGAGCTAGCCAACGCCTTTAACGAGCTGAACGATCCGCTCGATCAATACGCTAGATTTAAGGCGCAAATCGACGCCAAAAACGCGGGCGACGACGAAGCGCACGAGATGGATGAGGATTACGTCCGCGCGCTTAGCTATGCGATGCCGCCGACTACCGGCTGGGGGCTCGGCATCGACCGCTTGGCGATGATTTTACTGAATAAAAAATCTATCCGCGACGTGATTTTGTTCCCTGCGATGAGGCCGCTAAATTTAGAGAAGGAGTGAACGTGTCAAATTTAGAAAAATTCGATAATGAAATTTTTAGTTTAACCAACAGAGAGCTTGCCCGCCAGTGCGATTATTTGGAGATGATCGCGAGCGAAAATTTTACCTATCCCGAGGTGATGGAAGCGATGGGCTCGGTGCTAACGAACAAATACGCCGAGGGCTATCCCGGCAAGCGCTACTACGGCGGCTGCGAGTTCGTAGACGAGATCGAGCAGATAGCGATCGATCGCTGCAAAAAGCTCTTCGGCTGTGAGTTTGCAAACGTCCAGCCAAACAGCGGCAGCCAAGCCAACCAAGGCGTATATGCTGCATTTTTGAAACCTGGCGAGAAAATTTTAGGTATGTCGCTTAGCCACGGCGGGCATTTGACGCACGGCGCGAAGGTCTCAAGCAGCGGAAAGATGTATGAGAGCTTCGAATACGGCGTGGAGCTTGACGGCCGCATAAATTATGATAAGGTGCTTGAGATCGCTCAGATCGTAAAGCCGAAGATGATCGTTTGCGGCGCAAGTGCCTATACGCGCGAGATAGATTTTGCTAAATTTAGACAGATCGCTGATAGCGTGGGTGCTTTTCTTTTCGCCGACGTAGCGCACGTCGCAGGGCTCGTCGTCGCAGGCGAACACACGGATCCGTTTCCGCACTGCCACGTCGTAAGCTCGACCACGCACAAGACGCTTCGCGGTCCGCGCGGCGGCATTATAATGACCAACGACGAGGAATTTGCTAAAAGGATCAACTCGGCGATCTTCCCGGGTATTCAAGGCGGCCCGCTAATGCACGTCATCGCTGCTAAGGCAGTGGGCTTTAAACACAATCTAAGCCCGGAGTGGAAGCTCTACGCCAAGCAGGTCAAGGCAAACGCTAGAGTTTTGGGCGAGACGCTGGTTGGGCGCGGCTTTGATCTCGTTAGCGGCGGCACCGATAACCATCTGATTTTAATGAGCTTTTTAAATAGAGATTTTAGCGGCAAGGACGCTAGCGCCGCGCTTGAAAATGCAGGCATTACGACGAATAAAAATACCGTTCCGGGCGAGACGCGCAGCCCGTTCGTCACCAGCGGCATCCGCGTCGGAAGCCCAGCACTTACGGCGCGCGGCATGAAGGAGAAAGAATTTGAGTTTATCGGAAATAAAATCGCCGACGTGCTAAGCGACATCTCAAATTCCAAGCTTCAGGCGCAGGTCAAAGAGGAAGTGCGAGATTTGGCGCACCGCTTTATCATCTACGACCGCGCGATGTATTAAATTTAATAAATTCGGGTAAGCTTACCCGAATTATTTATTTCGTAAATTTTGCGTGGTAGAATTTACAAAGTAAATAATAATCTTAGGAGAGAGTATGAACGACAAAAATTTCGATATGAGCAGCATAGACGACATAGTGATCAATAACGGCAATGTCGATAAGAATGCAAATTTAAAAAAAGGTCTTACCGTCGCAGCCGGCGTCGTAGTTTTATTCTTAATCATTTTAATCATAATGAAGGCTATTAATAAAGACGATATTGACACCAATGCAGGTCTTACTATGCCTAGTGAAGAAGAGCTTGCCAAAGCGGAGCAAAAGCCTGCCGTGCAAGTTCAAAAACCCGAGCCTTCGCAGCCTGAGCCTGTAGAAGTGAAATCAGAACCCAATGCAGCATCTGCAGCTCCAACCAAAGTAGAGATAAAGACCCAAGAGCCTAATTCCGAAAGTAAGGTTGTTGCAAGCGCTCAGCCTGAAGCGCAGAAAGTAGAAATCCAAAAGCCCGAAATCAAAGAAGAGCCAAAAAAATCCGAAGTTAAAATAGAAAGTAAAAAGATTGAGCCTAAAGACGAAGCCAAAAAGTCTGAAAAAACGGACGTAAAAAAGTCCGAGCCTAAGAAAGAATCTGCAAAAGACGAGATCAAAAAAGAACCTTCTAAAACCGAAATTAGAAAAGTCGAGCAAAAAGTAGAGCCTAAAAAAGAACCTGAAAAACAAGCAAAAACAGAAGTTAAAAAAGAGTCTTCAAAAACGGAAGTTAAAAAGGAACATGCGAAAGCTGAAGCCAAAAAAGAGCCAGCAAAACCTGAGCCTAAAAAAGAAGCCAGCAAGCCGGAGTCTAAAAGCGAGAGCGTAAAAGCTGGCGTTGCAGCAAAGAGCACCAGCACCAGCGTGGCAAACGGCAGTTATGTGCAGGTTTTCGCATCAAATGCCTACGATCCAAACGGGTCTGACACTAAAAAAATCACTAAAAAAGGCTATAATCCGATCGCTCTGCAAACTCACGTCGGCAGCAAGAGCGTGACTAAAATTTTAGTCGGACCTTTTGAGGGCGAGGCGCTACAAAAGGCACTTAGCGATATGCGCAGCATCAATAGCGGAGCGTATATCTACCGAGTGAAATAGTGGACAGATTCGCGGTTTTCGGCAACCCGATCGCCCACTCCCTCTCGCCGCTACTTCATAACTACGCTATAAAATTTCTAGCCCTAGACGCCTACTATGGGCGAGTTTTGCTGCAGCGCGGCGAGGAGCTGCGAGCTAAATTTGAAACTTTAGGGCTTACGGGCGCGAACGTAACCGTGCCTTTTAAGCTCGACGCATTTAAAGCATGCGACCTCCTAAGCGAGGCGGCGCAGAAGATAGGCTCGGTAAACACGCTGATGCTAAAAGGCGGCGCGCTGCACGGCTTTAACACCGACGCCCAGGGGTTTTTCTGCGCGATCTTGGATTTTGGCGAGATTCGCAACGCGCTTATTTTAGGCGCGGGCGGCACGACGCGGGCAATCGGCTACGCGCTAAGCAAAAACGGCGTGAAATTCGACATCCTAAACCGTAGCGTAAAAGATTTTGACTTCGGTTGCGAGGAATTTTTTACCTATGAAAATTTTAGATCCAAAGACTACGATCTGATCGTCAATGCCACTGGCGCAGGGCTAAAAGATGATGCGCTACCTGCGCCCGAAGGGGTAATAGATGAAATTTTATCCCGCGCAAAATTTGCTTTTGATGCGATCTATGGCAAGCAGACTCCATTTTTACAAGCCGCGAGCGCAAAAAATCTACCCGCAAAAGACGGCAAAGAGATGCTGATAAATCAGGGCGCGCTTGCTTTCAATCTCTTTTTCGGCGGCAAATTCGACTTAGTAGAGATTGTGGCGCTGATGAGCCATGCTGCAAATTTACGCTAAATCGGCTCTTAGGCTTTTCAATTATCCGCCCAGTCTAATTAAACGCTTTAAATTTTGCGTCAAGTTAATTATACGTTCTTAAATTTTATATCGTGTAATTCGGGCGTTTAGCCTCAAAATTTTTACGTTTGCTTTCAGCCGAGCCGTATTAATTTGTCTACAAAAAATTCTGTTTAAAATTGCTACGAATTAGGCATAAAGATGCTTGGTAAAGTCTCGCGCATTTTTCTGCTCGTTTCTTGGATGTTCTATTCTAAAATTTTGCGACGAATCTAAACTAAAATTTTGTGCAGTTTAAGTAAAATGTGATTGTTTGTGAATTATACAATAAAACTTTACTTGAGCGAGATGACGCAAGACCGAGGTGTTTATTAAAAAGATAAAATTGCTACCAAAATTTCAAAATTTAAAGCTAAATTTTAATTAATTGTTATACAATAAAAAATATAAACTAATAATTGCTAAAGGTTAAAATTTGATGTTTTTCGGCAAAATTTTAAAATTTTACGCGCACGGATTTGCTTCGATGAAGCTTGGCAAAACGCTATGGGCAGTGATTTTGATCAAGCTATTTATAATTTTTGTGCTACTTAAATTTTTCATTTTCGACGAAAATTTAGATTCTAAATTTAAAACCGATCAAGAAAAAATCGATTTCATCTATAAAAATTTGACTAAGGAGTAGGAATGCAAGAGCTTGCTAGCGTGGATTGGTCGAGGGCGCAGTTTGCGCTCACGGCGCTTTATCACTTTCTTTTCGTGCCCCTAACGCTGGGGCTTAGCTTTATCGTGGCGTTTATGGAGAGCCTATATGTCGCGACCGGCAAACAGGAGTGGCTCAAGATTACTAAATTTTGGCTACGCCTTTTCGGTATAAATTTCGCCATCGGCGTCGCGACCGGTATCATAATGGAGTTTGAGTTCGGTACCAACTGGGCGAATTACAGCTGGTTCGTGGGCGATATCTTCGGTGCGCCGCTTGCGATAGAGGGCTTGCTGGCGTTTTTCTTGGAGGCTACCTTTTTTGCGGTAATGTTCTTCGGCTGGGATCGCGTAAGCAAGAAATTTCACCTTCTCTCGACCTGGCTCGTGGCGATCGGATCAAATTTAAGCGCATATTGGATCCTAATCGCGAACGCCTGGATGCAAAACCCGGTAGGCACGAGCTTTAACCCCGATACGATGCGCAACGAGATGAGTAATTTTTTAGATATCGCGCTATCTCACTTCGGAGTGGCTAAATTTTTACATACCGTCGGCGGCGGTTACATTACCGCGGCGCTTTTCGTGCTTGGAATTTCGGCGTTTTATATGCTAAAAAACAAAGACTTCACGCTTGCTAAAAAAAGCTTCATCGTAGCGGCAAGCTTCGGTATGCTAAGCTCGCTTTTCGTGCTATTTAGCGGCGACGAGAGCGCCTATCAGGTCGCGCAAAAGCAGCCGATGAAGCTTGCGGCGATGGAGGGTCTGTATAAGGGCGAAGTAAATGCAGGCATCGTTGCGGCGGGAGTTTTAAATCCGAGCAAACTTCCCGGAGACGATAAGGAGCCGTTTTTGTTTGAGATCAAGGCGCCTTACGCGCTGGGGCTGATGGCTACGAGAGGGCTTGATAATTTTACTCCGGGCATCGATGATTTGGTATTTGGAAATGAAAAATTCGGCATCGAAGGCGCGGATAAAAAGATCGAAAAAGGCAAAATCGCTCTGCAAGCGCTAAAGGATTATAAGGTCGCCAAAGACGCCAATGATACCGCTGCGATGCAGCAGGCGCGCGAAATTTTATTCGGTAACCAAAATATGCAAAATCTAGGCTACGGCTACCTTGACGACGCGAAGCAGATCGTCCCTCCCGTGGCGCTTACCTTTTATAGCTTCCACGTGATGGTGGCTTTGGGAAGCTATTTTATCTTGCTATTTTTCGTGACGCTATTTTTGGCGATGCGAAAAAACCTCGCCGAATACAAGAAAATTCTATGGCTTTGCGTCTTTAGCATTCCTCTGGGATATGTCGCGTGCGAGGCGGGCTGGATCGTAGCCGAAGTAGGGCGCCAGCCGTGGGCGATACAAGATCTTATGCCGGTGGGCGTCGCAGCTACGAGCCTAGCGGGAACGAACATAATGATCTCGTTTATGCTCTTTGCGGTTTTATTTACGGTTTTATTCATAGCCGAGATAAAGATCATGCTAAAACAGATAAAGATAGGATTTTAAGATGCACGAAATTTTTCAAATTTATTGGTGGTGCGTGGTTTCGCTTCTGGGCGGAATTTTGGTTTTTATGCTCTTCGTGCAGGGCGGTCAGACGCTGCTTTTTACGCTGGCGAAAAATGAGACCGAGAAGGATTTTATAATAAATTCCATCGGCAAGAAATGGGAGCTTACATTTACTACGCTCGTTATGTTTGGCGGAGCGTGCTTCGCGGCGTTTCCGCTATTTTATGCGACCAGCTTCGGCGGGGCGTATTGGGCGTGGATGGCTCTGCTTTTTTGCTTCATAATCCAAGCCGTCGCTTACGAATACAGAAAAAAGCCCGATAATTTCTTGGGCGCCAAAACTTATGAAGCCTTTCTTTTCATAAACGGCTCGCTGGGCACGATCCTGCTTGGTATCATCGTCTCGACGCTTTTTAGCGGCAGCGAGTTCGCGCTAGGGCAGAATAATTTCGTGCAGTGGAAAAACTCCGCTCGCGGACTTGAGGCGCTAGCAAATCCGTTTAATTACATCTTGGGAGTTGCGCTATTTTTCTGCGCTAGGACGGGAGCGAGCTTATATTTGATGAATAATATCGCCGAGCCCGAAATGATCGCTAAGCTCAAAGCCTCGCTTAAATTTAACGCTAGCGCGTTTTTGGTATTTTTCATCGCGTTTTTGGCGTGGGTCTTGCTAAAGCAGGGCTATGCAGTCGGCGCGGGCGGCGTCGTAAGTCTCGAGAGCTTTAAGTATCTGCACAATTACCTAAGCCTGCCTGCGGCACTAATCTTGCTGCTGCTCGGCGTTGTGCTGGTGTTGGTGGGGATATTCAAAGGCACATTTACAAGCAGCGTGCGCGGAGTATTTTTCTACGGCGTAGGCGTCGTATGCGCGGTAACGAGCGTATTTTTGATCCTAGGGCTAAATCACACGGCGTTTTATCCGTCAAATTTTGACCTACAAAGCTCGCTTTCGATAAGCAACGCAAGCTCGAGCCTCTATACGCTTAAGACGATGTTTTACGTATCGTTTCTAGTGCCTTTCGTGCTGGGTTATATCAGCTATGTTTGGCGCGCAATGGATGCGAAGAAGCTTGATAAAGAGGAGCTTATAAACGAGCATTATTAGGCGCGCCCGCTCTAGCGCGGCTTTTGCACGTCGTGTGGCGGCGAGGAGTTGCTCTAGTGCGAGGCACTGCGTGCTTTTGCGCTTGGTTAAATTTCATATCGGTGGCGCTTTTTACGCGCCGCATTTATAAAAAATTTTAAGGATTAAAAATGGTCAAATCTTTAGTTTTCATCGCGATTTGGATGATCTTGCTAATCGCGAGCTATAAATTTATAAAGCTAAACATTACTCATCAAGAAAAAAGAGAGCAGTAAAAGCGTAGAAATTTTAAAAGCTTGCGGCCCGGAATTTCGCTTTAAATTTAGAAAGTGAAATTCCGGCGGAAGATGCGGGCGAAATTTTATCTAGCCCTTGTAGTCGATATTTTTTTCAAACTCTTTAAGTCGCATATGGATTGAGCGCAGCTCCGTGATCGTCGTCCAGTTATCGATAAAAACGCTAAAGCTACCGCGTACTTGGTTAAAAGCATTGCCTACTTGAATCATCACTCCAAGCGTAATCGCCTTAGTAAAAAGTCCTGGTCCCATTATGAGATAGGGCACGATAACTAGGATTTGCGAGAAAGAATTTAGCCATAAATCAAAGTAGCAGTAGTGCAAAAATAGCCTGTAATAGTTGTGCTTTAGTTTGCCAAATAGCGTCTTTGTAGTCTCTTCGCTCGCATATTCCGCCTTATTCTCCTCGGCATAAACCAGCTCTTTACGAAACGCAGCTTCCGCCTTTTGATTGTTGTATTCAAGCCTAGGCAGAAACCAACCTACTAGCCAAGAAATTATCAGTCCGCCGATGCTTACTGCAAGTGCGATCCATACGAGAGAGCCGGGAATTTTTTTGAGCGCCTCAAAAGGTACTTTCTCGCTAAGACTCCACAAAACAGGGATAAACGCAAAAAGAGTCATCGCCGCCGAAAGTACGCGCGTGCCGATATCTTCGATGATTTTTGAGAAGCGGTAGATGTCTTCTTGGATACGCTGCGAGCTTCCTTCGATATCTTTACTTACTTTTTTCCAGTATGAAAAATACGAAAATGTCATCGCCTCTCGCCATTTAAATGCCCAAATTCGCGCCACGTATCGCTCCGAAATAGCAGCTACTACGGCAGGCATCGCTATCCATAAAAAGACCCTCATCTGTGCGTAAAAATCGTTTAACGTATGACGATCTACGTTTTGACATAAATCATAAAATACGCGATACCATTCGTTGAAACGCACGCTCAGCGTAGTTTGGTACCAATTGATAGCGATCAAAAATACTAGCCCTGTATATGCTAAAAGTGCCCATTTTTTGCTTTTAAAAAATGAAACGAACATTAGCGTTTCTCGGAGCTTTTTGGATTTAAAATCGCTGTAAATAGCCTATCGCTTAGCATTTGTGCGGCTTTTTGCACATCCGCGCTTTTTACCGCATTTATGCTTGCCGCGTAGCTTTTTTCATCATAGAGCGGATAGCCGTAAAGCTCGTGTGCAGTGATATTAGCAAGCCAAAAATCATTCGTCTGCGCAGCCCTTTTGGTCGATAGAATTTGAGCTTTTTTAAAATTTGCCAGCTCGCTATCTTTCGCACCGGAGCTTTCGATCTGTTTTAAAATTTCACTCACGCTTGCTGCAACGGCACGGGCATCTTTCGGCTCGGTAGAAAACGATACGTTCAAGCTCGCTGCGATTTGTGGCTCACGCACATAGGCGCTATGCACCATCGCCGAGTAAATTTGTCCGCGCGCCTCGCGGATCTGCTCGACGATGCGATTGCTTAGCACGCTTTTTAACGCTTGAAATTTATAAGTGTCTGCAAAGTCAAAATTTTGCAGCTCATAGTTTGAAAAAATCATCCGAACTTCGCTTTTATCACTATCGCCGTAGTCTTGTACTATCTCGCCGCTAGAAGTATTTAGCATCAAAGTTTTAGGCGTAGCGCTGCTTGTGCCGGGCTTTAGATTGCCGATATATTTGGCTAGAATTTGTTTCGCGCGCGCAGGCTCAAAATCGCCGCTAAGCACAAAGATAAAATCTCCAACACCTGAAAAAATTTCATCCGCATCGCGCTGTAAATCGGCAAGATTTGCGCTCTTTACGTCATCTACGCTAAGCGGCTGCTTGCGAGCCGTATCTCCTGAATATAGAGATTTTAAAATTTGCTCGCCGAATTTAAATTCCGCCGTCTCGTCTCGTAGCGCAATCGCCGAAAGCGCGTCGGTTTTGTATTTTGTAAGCGAGCTTGCATGAATTAGCGGCTCGCTAAATCTTGCGTAAAGCTCGTGCGCCATCGCCTCCAGATCCGCTCCTGCGCCTCTAAAACCGCAGTCTGCGTCATCCATCCTAAATCTTAGCTTATAATCAAATTTTGAGGTCAAGCGTCCCGCCTCATATTCGTTTAGCTCACCTATGGTGCCTGAGTTGAGCAGCGCAGTTAAAATTTCGCCACGAGCCTTGCCAAAGTGCGCGTAACCGCCTTTTTTAACGGCTACGAGGGCGATTTTATTTTTCTCGCTTTTAAGGGGTTTTAAAATTACGCGAGCGCCGTTTTTAAACACCAAAATTTCAGTGCCGCTAGCGCCTTTTTGTGCTTTAAATTCCGTCTCTTTTAAATTTGCTCCCGCAAGCTGCTTGGAAGCAAGCTTCGAAGCAGCGAAATTAAACGGCACCGCTTTTTCGTAGAGCAGCTCCGCGTCTTTTTGGCTAATGCCCAAATCCTTTGCCGAGATAATCTCCGTAAATCTCGCTCCATCCGTTATCTTTGAGAAAAATTTATTAACATCTGCTAGCGTTATTTCTTCTAACGCCTTGAGGCTTAGATCGTGCTCGTCTTGCTTGCTAAGCTTTACATTGCCGTTTTGTACGAAATCAAGTAGCGCTCCTATTTGCGCACTTTGTGTATCGTTTTTAAGCAGATCGGCTTGCACTTGATGTTTAAATTCCGCCTTAACGCTATCAAAATCGTCATTGTTAAATCCGTGTTCGCGTACCCCTTTGATCGCGCTAAAAAGACTATTTAATGTGGCGTTGGTGTCGAAATTAAAAATATTCGCGCTTATGCTGTATAGTCTGCGGTTTTTAAACAGATCGTCCGAGCCGAAATAGGCTTTAAGCGGAATTTTGGCATTTATATTCATCGCCTCGTATCCAAGCTCCATTAGCCTCGATACGTAGGCTTGCAGCCACTCATTTTTAAGCGCACCGTAGCTCCTTAGCGGCTCATATTTGCCTGCGTAAAGCACGCTAGCGACATTGGCGCCGAGCTCGGGCTCTACGGTGCTTACTAGCCCGCCTTCAAATGGGCGTAGGCTAAGATCGCGCGGGATTTTTTCGCCGTGCGCAGAAAGAGAGCTAAAATTTTGCTTGATTAGGTTTTTAATCTGCTCAACGTTTACGTCGCCCACGACTATGATGCTAATGGCGCTAGGAAGGTAGTTGCGCGCGTAGAATTTTTTTAGTTGCTCGCCAGTGGCGCCTTTGATGATTTCATTTTGTCCGATCGGAAAGCGTCTGGAAAATATGGAATTAGGGTATAAATATGTGGCACGCTTTTCATAAAATCGCCTCTCAAAGCCTTTTTTTGCTTCTTCTAAGATGATGCCTTTTTCCTTTTGCGTTTCGTTCTCGTCAAATTTTACGCCGCCTGCATAATCGCGCAGTACCAAAAATACATCCTTTAGTGTCTCGTCGCTCACTTGGGCTTGGATGTTGTAGGTGGTGTTTTCAAAGCCAGTCTGTGCATTGAGATCGGCGCCGAATTTTACTCCCAAGCGCTGCAAGGTATGGACTAGCTCGTTTTTATCGAAGTGCTCGCTGCCGTTAAATGCCATATGCTCGACGAAGTGCGCAAGACCTTGCTCGTCATCATTTTCATCAACACTACCTGCGGCTACGTTGAGGTAAAAAAGCGCGCTATTTTTCGGCACGTCGTTTTTGAGGATATAAAATTTCACGCCGTTTGCTAGCTTGCCGTGCACGACGCTAGGATCGAGCTTAAGCGGCGCATCCGGGTTGGTATCTGCGGAGTAAAGGCTCAAAGAGCAAAGCAGGGCGGAGATAAAAAATATAAGCTTTTTCATAATTGTCCTTGGATTTAAAAACTTGCGATTGTAACAAAAGCTAGTTTAAAGTATGATTTTGCGAGCTTTGTTATGGGTAAAATTTTGCCAAGGATTTGGAATTTTACTCGCGGTTTTGAAATTTTACTTGCAGAATTGAGAGGAATGGAATTTTTGGAATTTTTGGAATCCCGCTGCCGCGACTTAAAATTTTGGCAGCGGAATTTAGAAAGCTTTGCTAGCTTTAACAGCCCATGCAAGGCTAAATTTAAACCTTACGCAGTTAGAATTAGAATTCATACGCTCGCGCGAAGAATTTTACAACTTATAGTTTGCTCGCATTTTTGCCTAGATAATCCGCGACGCCCTTAGGGTCTGCTTTCATCCCTGCGTCACCTTTGTGCCAGCCTGCAGGGCAGACCTCGCCGTGCTCGTTGGTAAATAGCATCGTATCGACCATTCTTAGCATCTCGTCGATGTTTCTGCCGAGCGGTAGGTCGTTGATAACGGCGTGGCGGACGGTGCCGTCTTTGTCAAGCAGGAAGCTGCCGCGAAGCGCTACGGCGTTGCCGAACAGCACGTCGAAGCTGCGTGCGATATCTTTTGTGATATCCGAAACTAGCGGGAACTGCACTTTGCCGATACCGCCTGCGTTTACCGGAGTATTTTTCCATGCAAGATGCGTAAATTCGCTATCGCAGCTAACGCCGATAACTTCGATACCTTTGGATTTGAAATCTTGATATCTGTGATCGAATGCAATGATCTCGCTTGGGCAGACGAAGGTAAAATCTTTTGGATAAAAGAATACGACCGCGCCTTTTTCGCCGATATTTTTATAGAGGTTGAAATCCTCAACTATTTCGTTGTTGCCTAAAACCGCAGTTGCCGTGAAATCAACGGCTTTGTTGGTTACTATCATTTGTTTCTCCTTGTTAATAAAATTTATGATGGCGATTATACATTTTAAAACTTTATATTTGCTGAAATTTGATGAAAATTTTTATATAATAAAATTTATTTGCTTGATAATATTAAATTTTATCATTTTTTAAATTTAGTATGTTATCATCACGCTTCATTTTTTGATAAAGGAGAAACAATGGCTGTAAAAATTACCGATATTTGCATTAGCTGCGGCTCATGCATCGACGAGTGTCCGGTAAATGCGATCGTGGACGATAGCGATAACCCAAGCGGCGAGGATAGCTACTACGTATATGCCGATAAATGCGTCGAGTGCGTGGGTTACAACGACGAGCCTGCGTGCGCAAACGCCTGTCCGACTGATGGCTGTATCGTCTGGAGCGACATCGTGGCGGGTCAACCTAGCAGGGATAGTATAGGTGCGGATCTGCGCAGCGGAGATACCCCGGTATTTGCTTAACAGATAAAATTCCGCGATCAAATGCGCGGAATTTTAATTCATTCAATCCTTAAATAAATTTTAACCTATTTTTCGATACAATCCGCCTTTCACTTTAAGGAGATTATATGCAGCAAACGCTTTCTATTATTAAGCCTGATGCCGTTAAAAAGGGCGTTATCGGCAAAATTATCGATCGTTTCGAAAGCCACGGACTAAGAATCGCAGCGGCTAAAAAATTATGCCTAAGCGCCGAAGATGCGGGTAAATTTTATGAAATTCACAAGGATCGCCCTTTTTATAAGGATCTGATTGAGTTTATGACTAGCGGTCCCGTGGTCGTAATGGTGCTAGAAGGCGATGATGCCGTAGCTAAAAATCGTGCGCTAATGGGCGCTACCGATCCGAAAAAAGCCGATAAAGGCACGATCAGAGCGGACTTTGCAGACAGCATCGACGCTAATGCCGTTCACGGCAGCGACAGCCTAGAAAACGCAAAAACCGAGATCGCATTTTTCTTTGCAAAAAGAGAAATTTGCTAAGAGTGCCACGTGAAGATCGCTTTTGCTAAAATTTCCGCCGCGCCCGTGCCGTTTGAAATTTCGCAAGACAGGCTTAAGCTCAGCGGAAATTTAAAACGAAAGGACTCTAAGTTTATCAAGTGTAAGGGCGAAATTAAGGGTAAAATTCCATACATTTGCGACCGCTGCGGCAAAGAATTCGATCTTGACGTAAACGAGAGCGTAAATTTGCTTTTAAGCGAAGGCGTTTTTAACGACGAAAGGCACGAAAGCTTGGACGTTATGGAGTTTTTCGGCGCCGAAGTTGATCTGGATGAAATTTTAAGAAGCGAAACGGAAGCTTTTAAAAGCGACTATTTTTATTGCGAAGAATGCAAGAACTAAATTTATAAAGGAGAAAAAATGGCAGTTCCAAAGCGAAGAGTTAGTAAAACTCGTGCGGCAAAAAGACGCACTCACTACAAAGTGACCCTTCCAATCCCCGTCAAAGATAAAGACGGAAGCTGGAAAATTCCGCATAGAATAAACAAAACTACGGGCGAATATTAATCCGATGATTTCCGTTGCTATAGACGCGATGGGCGGTGATTTCGGCTGCGAGCCGATAATAAACGGAGTCGTAGATGCGCTGCGAGAGCGTAAATTTAATGCGTTTTTGGTAGGCGACGAAGCGCAAATCAAGCCTTTTATTCCACAAGATCAAGGCTTTGAGAAATATATCACTTACGTAGCTGCAAGCGAAGTTTTCGAGATGAAAGAGGGCGCAACCGATGCTCTCAAACGCAAAGAGAGCAGCATCTTTAAAGCGGTCGATCTAGTAAAAGACGGCACTTGCAAAGCCGTGGTATCCGCAGGACACAGCGGCGCTACGATGAGTCTTGCGACGCTTCGCATAGGCAGGCTAAAAGGCATTTTGCGCCCGGCGATTGCTACGTTGATGCCAAATTCCACAGGTGGACGCACGCTCGTGCTTGATGTGGGCGCTTATGTGGATTGTAAGCCAGAGAATTTGTTTCAATTCGCGATTATGGGCGAAGCATATGCCAAGGAGATTATGGGTTTAAACGCACCACGCATCGGCTTATTATCCAACGGCGAGGAGGATAGTAAAGGCAACGAGGTAACAAAAGAAGCCTTTCATATGCTTAAGAAGATGCAAAATTTTATCGGTAATGTCGAAGGCAATCAAATTTTTGACGGCTCGGTAGACGTGGTCGTGTGCGACGGATTTATCGGCAACATTATGCTAAAATCCAGCGAAGGTGTCGCAAGCGCTATCGGCAAACTTATCAAAAACGAAACAAAAAAATCTCCGATTGCTATCGCTGGCTCCATTTTGATGAAGCGCGTCTTTAAGATAATCAAAAAAAGCACAGACTACGACGAATACGGCGGCGCGCCGCTTTTGGGCGTCAAAGAGTGCGTCATCATAAGCCATGGCAAAAGCACTCCGAAAGCCGTTAAAAACGCGATCTTTCAAGCGCTTAAATTTGCAGATTCTAAAATCAACTCCGCGATAGAAAGCGAAATTTCTTCAAACGAATAGGAAAACGAATGCAAAAAGCCTCGATGATCTCAATCGCAGCATACGCGCCGAGCGAAATTTTAACCAATTTCGATCTTGAAAAGATGGTTGAAACGAGCGATGAATGGATCGTCAAGCGAACAGGCATTCATGAGCGCCGTATCGCGAAGGGCGAGAGTACTAGTGATTTAGGCGTGAAAGCGGCGTTCAAGGCGATCGAGCGTAGCGGCTTACAAAAAAACGAGATCGATGCGATAATTTGCGCCACGATCTCGCCCGATTATTTCTGCATGCCCTCGACCGCGTGCGTTATCGCGGATAAACTGGGTTTAAATTTCGGCATCACGGCGTTTGATATAAATGCCGCCTGTACGGGCTTCATCTATCTTTTAGAGCTTGCAAAATCCCTCATCGAAAGCGGTGCTAAAAAACACGTGTTGATAATCGGCACGGAAAAGTTAAGCTCGATAGTCGATTGGAGCGATCGCGCTACGTGCATACTTTTCGGCGACGGTGCGGGCGCTGCGGTTATCGCGGCGCGCGACGATAACGAAATCATCGACATTCATACCGCTAGCGACGGCAGCAAAGGTGATCTTCTCATTACCCCGGCTCCGGGCAGCGTAAATCCGCTTAGCAGGAAGATCATTGACGAAAAGCTAGGTTTCATGCAGATGGCGGGGCGCGAGGTCTTTAAAATCGCGGTACCGACGCTCAGTAACGACGTCGTGGAGATTTTGGAGAAAAATAAAATTTCGCCCGAGCAGGTCGATCTTTTTATCCCGCATCAGGCAAATTTACGCATTATCGAGGCGGTCAAGGCTAGACTGGAATTTAGCGACGAGCAGTGCGTGCTTACAATCGGCAAATACGGTAACACGAGCTCGGCGTCGATCCCGATGGCGATAAATGACGCTTACGAGAGTGGCAGGCTCAAAAACGGCTCGCTTATGCTACTTGATGCGTTCGGCGGCGGCTTTACGTGGGGTAGTGCGCTTTTGAAATTCGGTGGCAAGAGCGCAAAATAATATCATAGCTTTTAATTTAGCATTTTAATTCTATAAATGGATTGTTTTAATCCCTAATAATATGAAATTATGCTGTATAAATCGGCGGATTTGTAGTTTATAAGCGGAATTTATGTCTAATTAGGATGGAATCAGGCGTATTGTAAAAGCGTAGAATTTTTATCGTTGTGTTGTTACTTCAATTCCCGATGAGATAAAAATTTAATGCATCAAAAGGCATATTTATAGGATGTTATATAGTCTTAATTCCTCAATTCTACCTTTGAATTTAGCACTTTGAAATTCTAAATTCGATGCCGTTTTTTTGCTAACTAAAAATTCCATAAATTCTTATAAATCAAAATAGCTAAAGCAAAATTTATTCACCACCAATTTTTTTAAATCAGAACTACTATTTAGATTTCTTACCTATTAAAGGTTACTATTAATTATAAAGAATTTTCAAGATTTACTTAATTTGCTCAAGATAGAATTTAAATTTTAATTTCTAAAGTTATTTGCTAAATATTTCTACTTTGTTTAAGAATTCCCTCATTTTTTTTTTTGCTATACTCTTTGGTTACTGAAAGGAAAAACATGCCAAATGTTAGAATTTTTATTTCGATTCCTCTAGTGCTTGCATTAAGTGGCTGCGCCGCACTTAACGACAACCTAGGTAAGGTCGGCGGAGTTACTATAGGCTCTGCGGGCGGTGCGGCGATAGGTAAGCAAATAGGTGGTAAGCGCGGTGTGGTTGTAGGCTCGATAATAGGCGGTGCGATCGGATATTTCATCGGAGATTATATTGATCAAAGGAGGGCTGAGCAGAAAAAGATATCACAAGAATACGGCGTACATACGGCATCTGAAGACGTCAAAGCTGGTGATAAAAAAGGTGATAGATTGAGTGTAGCGACCGACGATAATCAATTTGCTGTTGGCAAAAGCAGCTTGAATCCTAGAGCTAACGAATATTTTACTAAAATTGCCCAAACCTACAAAAATAGCGGCAGGAAAATTTTAGTAGTAGGACATACCGATGATAGTGGCTCAAGTGCTACGAATCAAAAATTATCAGAAGAGCGCGCCAAAACTGTAGGAAAGATTTTTGCTGCCAATGGTACCGCGAAACAAAATATCTATTATTGGGGTGCGGGCGAATCTCAACCTATCGCCGATAATAATAAAGCAGATGGCAGGATGAAAAATAGGCGTGTGGAGATTATAGAGCTGGAGAGCGAAGCGGATATCATAAAATATACACAAGGCATAAAGGTGGATCCGAGCTACTTTACTAGATTGCGGCAGCCTGCTGCAACTTTTAGTGGCAAAGGAGCACCGAAGTTGGCGCGGGATTCTAAGCATAGTGGTAAGCTAGCTTCTGATAGTGTTTCTACTAAAGCAAGCAGCACATCTAATAGCTTAGGGCAAGAGCGCAATAGTGATAAGCCAAAAGGTGAAAAAATCGCTAGCGCTAAAATTCAAAGTGGTACGGAAAATCAAGGCGATAAAATTTCAAAGCACGATGAAATTTCTACGCGAGGCGTAAAAACCACAGAGAATACCAAGCTTTCTAAAAACATTGCGGGATCAGGCAATGCGGTAGTAGATTTCGGCGGAGAGCCAGCGCATGGTCAGGCATTTATGCTAGCAAGCGAATACGGTGGCGAGAAACAAGGCTTTTCATTCATCACCAAAGCTTATGCGAGCGATGGCTTTATGTCTAGTTGCGCTTTCGACGAATACCATGCGGATGGCGCGGTTAAGGCTTTAGCTAGCGGTAAAGAGCTACCTAAGACTACCGAGTTTAAAAAGGCTCTAAACGGCGGCGTTTGGAGTGCGACGTTAAATGATAATCTTGTAGCGCTTGCGCCCGTTAGCGTTTTAGCTCAAGATGGAAAGGCTAGCGCAAATCCTAAAATTTACATCTATAAAGGCTATATCCAAGGCAGCAATAGTAAGGCAGACTATCAAATTCAAGGCAAGGTCAATACTTATGAAGGTGAAAAAGGCCTACTTTACCGTGTATTTACTAGTGATAAAAACTCCCCGCTTAAATGTATAGATATCGTTTTTGACGACAAAAATACAATACACTCGAAGGGCTATTTGTATTATAGTCTTTCAAACGGAGCATTATTAGAAAAGGGCTTTGAAATTAAGCCGTTATCAAGGAAATAAAATGAAAGAAGTAATGGATTTTATATCGTTATATAGGCTATGGATTTCGGCAGTTATCGCAACTATAGTGCTGATATTATTAATCATAAAATTCTGGGATAATATCAAGTTCTGGTGGCTTTGTACTTGGACTAGCTTCCCGCTCATAGGGACAATAGCACGAAGTTATAAGAAGGAAAATGGCCTTCCTGATAATTCCGCTTGGTTTAAAAGCGAAACGCAAATTTGTTCTAAATTTTATAGTTTTTATGCAAAATATATGGATGCCGATAAGGATTTTTTTGAAACTTGCGAAAAATATTTAGCAAAAGTAGGAGAAAAAGGCAGGGCTGAATTTCCTATTTTTATGTGGATTGTTGTATTTTTATTAGTAGTTGTGGAGGCTATGGGGTTTGCGTATGTACTCGCAGGATACACCATTCCAGGCGCTAGTGAATCGTTACAGCAAAAAGGTGCAGTAGCTATCGCTTTTGTAATCTCTATAATATTGGTAGGCTTTACGCACCTTACCGGAGGTGAAATTCATAAAAATGAACTTATAAGAGACGCGCGCGAACAGTGGGACAGCGACGATAGCAAAGATAAAGGTAATTTTGTAGCGGATGGTGGCATTATGCTGTCTAACAATAAGGATGATGATGGAAAAAAGCCTTGGAAGCAGCTTATAAATAGACTAAATGCAAATGTGGCGAGATGGTATATAACGACTATTACCGCAATTTTAATCGTATTAATCGCAGTCGGTGCTACCTATGTGCGCGGACAGGTGTTAGAAAAGCAGCTCAATCAAGAAATTTCAAATATCTCTACTAATGTCTATGAAAGCGCCCCTGCAGAACTTGGTCAAATTCAAGCAAATGCAGATAAAAAGGCTTTAATAGAGCAGCAAGAAGCTGATAAGAAAGGTGGTTGGGCTACATTTATAGTTTTAGCTGTACTTTTTGTATTTATTCAAATTTTAGGAATACTCTTTGGCTGGAAATGGGGCTTTGCAGGTAAAGAGAGTGCGGAAGCTTATAGACATATAAGGGGTTACGCTAATGCAAATGATTTTGAGAGAGCTCATGAAAGAAAGAAAGAGATTATAGTAACCAAGGCTGATGAGAAACTAGCCGAACTTAGACCAAGAATATCAGCTCATCTAAAAAAAGTAGGTATTAATAAAGATGAGCAGGATATGTTAAAATCGGTAAAAGATAGAAATTTTAGTAATTATATAGCAGTGAGGATTCAAGATCAAGAAGATAGAAAAAAACATGAAAAGAGTCTTTCGCAATACAATAAGTCTTTAGAAAATGACGACATAAAATCTACGGAAGCAGCACCTATAAAAGAGAATACGACGAAACAACCGCAGCCTGCTATGCAAAATACGCAAAGCCTCGAGCCGAAGCAACCCGCTACAAGCGTTGATTTAAAAGAGGTGCAAGAGCGCGTAGATGAGCTAAGTGATTTTATCAAAGCTCAAAGAGACAAAGGCGATGCTGCAGATATGGCGAAATTGGAAAAATATAAAGCTAAGCTAAATAAAAATTTAGAAATTCTAATAGATCAAACGAAAGCAGAGATCGCTGATAAGTTAGCTCGGAACGAAAGTCTTGACGAGCTAAATGAAAAGCTGAAAGAGCAGCTGTCTATGCTAAAAGCGGAGGATTAAGATGAGGAAAATTCTATTATTTTGCGCCATGATTTGTGCTGTGGCGTTTGCGCTACCTAACTGCTATGAGATCAATAAGATCGAAAAAAAGAGTGAGATTAATGAAGCGGTTTTTGTTTTGATAGATGAGACAACGCCTTTTAACGAGCCGTTAAAAGAGTAAGTGGTAAATAATGCTCTGAGATTTGCGCAGGCTGGAAATTACGTTTTCGTGGCAAAATTTTCCGCTTTTTTGCAAGGACGGTATAACGAAGTAATGTTTGATTTCGCGCTAGATACGCCTCTAAGTGATGATGAGCGATATGATCTGAATAAAAACACCCTTGCCAAATTTGATAAATGTTTAAAAGATCAGGTGAGCTTCGTCAAAAAAACTATGAGCGAAAAGATAAATGAAGCGTTTTTAAAGGAAGGTGATCAAGTCGCTAAGTCAGATATTTTTTATGCGCTCAAGGATTTTGCGGCAAATTCTATTGAGCCGCGTGAAGCGAAAAGCAAGATCGTAATTTTAGCTTCGGATATGCTAGAGAATTCCTCTGTGACGAGCTTTTATACTAAAGGCGCACCTCGCTTGATCGACGGCAAAAAGGAGCTTGGAATTTTAGAAAAGAATGATCTTTTTACAGATTTTACGGGCGCAAAAATTTATATCGTAGGCGCAGGGCTTAGCGAAGGCAAAAAAAGCTATGTAAGTCCTCAGATTCTAAATTCTTTAAGCGCGTTTTGGAGCGAATATTTTACGAAATCGAACGCTACGCTTGTTGAGATGGGCACGCCTGCGTTAAAACGCAAGGTAAAATAGCGCAGAATTTTACGCAGCTCTGTCTTTGCGAAATTTATTAAAAAGCTATTTCGCGGGCATCTTTGCGCTTGCAGCGTGGATTTTAACGAACATTACAATCGCGCTTCAGGCGCATTTAAATTCTAAAGACCTGATTCAAATTTTATTATAGTGATCGCTAAAACTCAGCATCAAAAGCATAAATTTGTATTTATATAACACAGCAAATAAAAATTCTGTTTCATAATTTCAAAACTTAAAATTTTATCTTGTGAGGATTTAAAATTTTAGTGGATATCGCGTTTTACTCGTGCGCTCGGTTTAAAATTTTAAATAACGTAAAATCCCAAATTCTCGTGCTTAAGGATAATTTTTCTGATCTCTTTTAGTAATCTGAGCGAGGCTTCGATTTCGACGCGGCGGGTGCTGACACTCTCGACGTTTGCGCCTACGCTTACGCCTTTTGCGAGGGCGTATTTATAGATGAAATCAAACATCTCTGCGCACAGCGCTGTTGAACTTTGCAAAATATCGACGCTGCTTTGCAGCCGTTGCTGCAAAAAATCGGGCACCGAGATGCCAAGCCATTTCATAAACTCAAGCGTCTTTAGGCTACCGCACGGCGTGAAAGTAAAGATTATCGGTACCTTTTTGCACTCCAAAGTGGCGTAATCGTCGATGAAATCTTTGGCATTTTGCACATTATAAACCGCCTGAGTGATAAAAAATTCGCACCCGTCCGCAGTCTTCTCCGCGATTTTTAGGTGCTCGTCGCGGCTCTTTTCATGGCGTTCAGGAATGCAGATGCCGCCTAGACAAAGATGCGGCGCCACGAGTCGCTTGATCTCATAGGCGCGGCTTAGATGCAGCTTGCATTCTTCGTTTTTAGAGCTCGCCCCCACGAAAACACCCAGCCCGCTTGCGGCATGTCTTAGAATTTCGCAAAATTCCGCCTCGTCGTATTTGCCTACCGCGCGATAGATGATCGCTTCTTTATCGGTGTGTAGATACTGCGTGTAGTAGCGCGCAGGATCGATCGTATGCACAAAAGGGAAGGTCCGCTCATCTTTCGTGCGTGCGCTTTCATCTTGTAGATCGTAGATGACGATGCCGTCGCATTCACATTCGCCTAGGCGCTGCGACCACGCCGTACCTAGGCGCTCGAGCTCGTCTTGAGAGGACGTGATTTTAGGCGGAACGATGCCATAGAGCAAAATTCCGCTTTTTCCGTTTCTAATTTTTTCTTTTAACACTTGCCATTCCTTGATTTTTTGCGCATTTTAGCAAATTTAAATTTAAAAATTTAAATGATATAATGCCGAGCAAATTGCAAATTTAAGGAACGCAATGAAAACGCTTCAAGAAAATTTAAAGCTTTTTTATCTGGGGCTCGAAAACAGCGAGCCGTTTTTGTATAAAAACAAGGATCTGACGACCCACGCGCTTATCATCGGAATGACCGGCAGCGGTAAAACGGGACTTGGCATCACACTGCTAGAGGAAGCCGCGATCGATAATATCCCATCCATCATCATCGATCCGAAAGGCGATCTGACAAATTTAGCTCTTACCTTTCCGCAGATGAGGGCTGAAGATTTTGAGCCCTATATCGACGAGGCCGAGGCGCAAAACAAAGGTCTTAGCGTGCGCGAGTACGCAGAACAGACGGCAACTGCTTGGCGCGAAGGTATCGAGGGCTCATATCAAGATCTGGCGCGAGTACAGCTTCTGAAAAACAGCGCTGATTTTAGAATTTATACGCCCAAATCAAGCGCAGGCCTTGGAATTAGCCTGCTAAGCGACTTTGAAGCGCCGAAGGGCTTAAACGAAGAGGATCTGAACAACTATATCGGCGGTATCGCCACTAGCGTGCTAAGCCTGGCAGGGATTAGCAGCGACAATCTAAGCTCGCCGGAATTTTTGCTGATCAGCCAAATTTTGTCTTATCATTTCGGTAGGGGCGAGGGGGTGAGCGTAGTGGATCTCATCGCGCAGATCGGCAACCCGCCATTCGATAAAATCGGCGTTTTCGACGTTAATACCTTTTTCCCGAGCGATAAGCGAATGGCGCTTGCGATGAAGATTAACGCGCTCATCGCAAGCCCGAGCTTTAAGCTTTGGTGCGAGGGCGAGCGGCTAAATATCGCTAAGATGCTCTTTGATGAAAACGGCAGAGCGAGGGCGAATATATTTTCCATCGCGCATCTAAACGACGATGAGAGGATGTTTTTCGTCACGCTACTTTTGGGCGAGATGATCAAATGGATGCGCACCACCAGCGGCACGAGTTCCTTGCGCGCCGTGCTTTATATGGATGAAATTTACGGCTTTTTTCCGCCAAACGGCAATCCGCCGAGCAAAACCCCGATGCTTACGCTGCTAAAGCAGGCTCGCGCGTTCGGACTTGGCTGCGTATTATCGACGCAAAACCCGGTCGATCTCGATTATAAGGGGCTTAGCAATATCGGTACGTGGTTTATCGGGCGCTTGCAGACCGCGCAGGATAAAGAGCGCGTCATCAGCGGCCTAAGCGGCATCGGCTCAAATCCGATCGACAAAAGCGTGCTGATGGAGAAAATTTCAAACCTCAAAAAGCGAAGCTTTTTGGTAAAAAACATCAACGAGGACGTGCTGCGAGTGATCGAGACGCGTTTTGCGCTAAGCTATCTAAAAGGCCCTTTAAGCAACGAGCAAATTTCAAATTTAATGAAAGACAAAAAGACTGAAATTTCGTCCGTGTCGGGCGCCGCTCAAGGCGTCAAATCCGCTGGTGCCGCCAAACCCGTAGTTTCTGCTGAAATTTCGCAGCTTTACAGCTACGGCGCGAGCCTTGAGCTAAGCCCGTATCTGTATGCAAGCGCGAAGATGCGATTTTGCGACAAGGGAGTCGATTTTACGCAGCAGCGCTCCTTTTTGCTTTCGCTTTCGGACGGGGGCGAAATCGATTGGGGTGAGGCCAGCACGCGAGAGGTTGCAAATTTAAGCGCACAGGAGCAAGCTGGCTCGCTCTACAGCGCGCTTCCTAGCTTCATCGCGGGAGCAAAAAATTTAAACGCTCAGCTTAAAAGCTTTAAGGAGTGGCTATATCGCAATGAAAAGTTAGAACTTTTTAGCGCGCTTGATCTGCTCTCAAAACCGGGCGAGAGCAGGGAGGAGTTTTTTGTGCGCCTAAGCGATAAGGCGAACGAAATTTTAGAGGCCAAAACCGACGAGATCGCGGCTAAATTTGAAAAGGAAAAGGTGCGCCTTGAGGATAAAATTTCGCGCGCTAGCGAAAAGTATGAAAAGGAAAAGGGCGACGTGCTAAGTCGCGGGGTGGATGCGGCGCTAAACATAGGCGGAGCGATCTTAGGCGCGTTTTTAGGCCGCTCGCGCAGCGCTAGCAATATCTCCAAAGCGATCAGCGGCGCCAAGAGCGCGCATAAAATTTTAAACGAACGAAGCGAAGCCAAAAATGCACAAAACAGCCTAAGCGCGCTGCAAGAGGAGCTGGAGGTGCTCACACAGAAATTTGAGGCTGAAGTGGACGCGCTAAAACAGAGCCTGGATCTGAAAAATATTAAACTCGAAACGAAAGAAATTTCGCCGAAGAAAACCGACATCTACGACGAGAAAATTTCACTGCTTTGGAAGAGTTAAAGGGAGAATTTTATGGATAAACTTAGTGAAATTTTAAATATCATATACGCCGCACTCTGCGATCCGAGCTCAAAATATTTTCTAGGAGACGAGCATGGAATTCTAGGAAGCGGAATTCTTGGAATTTTATATAGGACATTTACGGCGCCGAATTTTTGGTGCTACTTTGCTGCGTATCTGATCGCTGCGATCCCCTTTGGGCTTTTGATCGGCAGATACCTAGGCGGCGTGGATATCAAAAGTGAGGGCAGTGGCTCCATAGGTGCCACCAACGTCCTTCGCGTCTTAAAAACTCGCGATCCGCAAAAAGCAAAAAAGCTCGCGATCCTCACCGTCGCCTGCGACGCGCTAAAGGGCATCCTGCCGATACTGATCGCGCGGGCTTTAGGCTTTGATGAAAACGTGCTATGGAGCATGGCTGTCTTTGCAGTACTTGGGCATTGCTTCAGCCCGTATCTGAAATTTAACGGCGGCAAGGGCATTGCGACGGGAGCCGGCGTGCTTGCTTGCTTTATTCCTATCGAGATTGTTATTGCGCTTGCCGTTTGGTTCGTGGTCGGCAAGACGGTTAAAATTTCATCCGTAGCCTCGCTTGCAGCGGCGCTTGCGCTAGTCGTAGCAAGCTACGTGATCCATCCGCAGATGCCAGCAATCAACACTCATGCGCCGATCTTTCTGATAGTTTTCATCGTATTTTACAAACACGCGCCGAATATCGCCAGGCTGCTTAAGGGCGAGGAAAAGCGCGTAGTATGATTAAAATTTTAATCGAAAAGCTGGAATTTGGCGCGATAATCGGGACGCTGGATTTTGAGCGCAAGCGCGAGCAGCGCGTCTGGGTGTGGGCGAAGTTCGGAGCGGAGGAATTTATCGACTATGCGCGGGTTTGCGAATATATCAAAGCGGAGTTCCGCGAGAAAAAATTTCGCCTCGTAGAGGACGCGCTAAAATACTTCGCGCAGGAGTTTCACTCAAAATTTCGATCGATGGATTATTTTTATATGAAAATTTTAAAGCCCGAAATTTTACAAGACGCGAGCGTCGGCGCGGAAATAGAGATAAAATTTTAAAATTTCTTTAAAAAATCTTGAAATTTTGCTTAAAATATGTTAAAATCGCCGCAAAATTTTAAGGCAAGGAAATTAAATGAGAATTTTAATAGTCGAGGACGAGGTGACTTTAAACAAGACGATAGCGGAGGGCTTGATGGAGTTCGGCTATCAGACGGATACTTCCGAGAGTTTTAAGGACGCAGAGTATTATATCGGCATTAGAAATTATGATTTGGTGCTAACCGATTGGATGCTAGCTGACGGTAACGGCATCGATCTCATCGCATTAGTTAAGCAAAAATCCGCGCGCACCTCTGTCGTCGTGCTATCTGCAAAAGACGATAAAGAAAGCGAGATCAAAGCACTTCGCGCGGGCGCGGACGATTTTATCAAAAAACCTTTCGACTTTGATGTTTTAGTAGCGCGCCTTGAGGCTAGACTTCGCTTCGGTGGCTCAAATATCATCAAGATCGACGATCTAATCATTGATCCTGATGAGGAAAAAATTACTTATTTAGGCCAAGAGATCGAGCTTAAGGGCAAGCCGTTTGAGGTTCTAACGCACCTAGCGCGCCACAGCGATCAGATCGTAAGCAAAGAGCAGCTGCTAGACGCCATCTGGGAGGAGCCCGAGCTTGTTACGCCAAACGTCATTGAAGTAGCGATCAATCAAATCCGCCAGAAAATGGATAAGCCTCTAAATATCTCTACGATCGAGACCGTTCGCAGACGCGGATATAGATTTTGCTTTCCACAAAAAGCCTAAGAGTCCGCTTTGTAATACAATTAGCATCCGCTTCGTTGATGCTAATTGTCATTTTTTCGGTAATGCTCTATAATTATATGAGAATTACCATCTTCGAAACTCCCGTTCAAAATTTAATCCAAAGAGCACAAAAAATCGTAGACGCCTCCGTGACGCCTGAGAAAATTTCATCTTTTTTGCAAAACACGCCGGGCGAATACGAGAGCAAAATCATCGAAAACGAAAGTATCAATAAGCCTAAATTTATCGAAAGTTCCGAGGGCGGCAGGAGCTATTTACAGCTGCACTACCCTTATGGTAAGGATAAAATTTTAAGCATCAAAGCAGACGTGAGCGTCTATGCAAACATCGTAAATCAAATACTCATCGACATCATTTTGGTAAATTTGACGATGATATTTTTGGTGGTATTTTACGCGATGTTTCTTTCTCGCATGCTGTTGATGCCGATTAAGCTGATCAGCCAAAGGCTCGCTTCGGTGGATGAAAAATTTCTAAAGCCGATCGACGCAGCGGAAATTCCAAGTGAATTTAGCCCGCTTTCAAACAGCATTAACCGCCTACTTGAGCGTATCGAGACCTTCATTTTGTATCAAAAAGAGCTTTTTATCGGCATCGCGCACGAGCTTAAGACTCCACTTGCGGTTATGAAAACCAAAAACGAAGTTACGCTTCTTAAGCCGCGCGAGAGCGAGAAATATATCGAGGCGCTTAAAAATAACAACGATTCGATCGATAATATGAATAAAATGATCAGCTCCATCCTAGAGATCGGGCGGCAGGAGGGGGCACAGTTTGAGGCGCCTGAGCAGACCGATATGATCGCGTATCTACGGGAGCTATGCGTAGGCTTTAAAATTTTAGCGCGTACGGCAGGCAAGGACTTGACGATGGATCTTAAGCCTGAACAGCTTGAAATTTCGGTGCAGAAAAGCCTTTTTATGCACGTGATTCAAAATTTTATCCAAAACGCCATAAAATTTTCTCCGGACGGCGAAAAGGTACTGATCGAGAGCGAAATTTCGGACGGAAATTTCATCGTGCGGGTCGCAAATAAGGGCGAGCCGCTTAACGAAGAGATCGATTATTTCGCCCCTTTTAAGCGCTATGGCGGCAAACCGGGAGCCGGACTCGGGCTATTTTTAGCCAAAAATGCTGCTCAAGCGATGGGCGCGCAAGTAGATCTTAAAAACGACAAAGGGCGCTCGCTAATCGTCGCGATTTTCAAACTTCCGCTAAAAAATTTAAGAAATAGCCTGAAATTCCGCTATTTTAAAACAAAATGAAGCTTTTTATGGTATAAACGCCATAAATTTTTTCGTAAGGTAAAATTATATGTCATTGTTGATTACAAAAGAATGCATCAGTTGCGACGCTTGCCGCGAGGAATGCCCTAATGAAGCGATTTTTGAGGATGAGCCGATATACATCATAGATGCCGATCGATGCTGTGAGTGCGTAGATGATTACTCTGAGCCCGCCTGCATCGTGGTCTGCCCGGTCGAGTGCATCATCACCGATCCCGATAATATCGAGACGGCAGACGAGCTGAAATACAAACACGTCCATATGGAAATTTAAATGCCCAAGCGCGTCGCAGTCATAGATCTGGGCTCAAATTCCGCCAGAGCCGTGATTTTCGAGCGCACGAGCAGGCTCGGGTTTTTTATCTTGGCCGAGCACAAGATCAAGATCCGACTAGGCGAAGGCGCCTACGAAAACGGCGGAATTTTAACCACCGAAGCGATGCAAAAATGCCTGCTGGCGTTTAAAAAATTTAAAACCCTCGTATGCAATTACAAGGCCAAGCGCGTGCTTTGCATCGGTACATCTGCGCTTCGCGATGCGCCAAACGGAGCCGAGTTTATAAATCTCGTCCGCAAGCAAACGGGCATCACGATCCGCAAGATAGACGGGCAGATGGAGGCGTATCTAGGCGCCTATGCGGCGCAGAATTTGCTTAGCGACTTTTACGAGGGCGTTACGCTGGACATCGGCGGCGGCTCGACCGAGCTTGCTTACATAAAAAACGGCAGGATAGAAAATAAAATTTCTCTAAATTTAGGCACGGTGCGGCTAAAGGAGCTGTTTTTCGATCGCGGCGACACGAAGGGGCTAGAGAAATACATAAATAACGCGATCTCGCAAGTAGGCACCGAGTTTCGCACGCAAAATTTAATCGTAATGGGCGGCTCTGCGCGAGCGCTATCGGGCGCCGTGATGAGCCTGCAAAACCACCCGCTAAAAATAGTGCATAATTTCAGTTACGATTACGAAAAATACGCGCCATTTTTTGCCAAGCTGATGAGCGCAAAGACGCTTGATCTGGCGAAATTCCCGATCAAAAAAGACCGCTACGACACGATAAGAGAGGGCGCTATCATCTTTGATAAGATCGTAAGGCGCCTAGGGGCGAAAAAGATCATCACCAGCGGCGTAGGAGTGCGTGAGGGGGCGTTTTTAAGCTCGATTCTGCGCGGCGCAAACCTGCCTAGAGGCTTTAATCCGAGCCTAAGAAGCCTTAAAGATCGCTTCGCTTCCGAGCCCAGCGAGGCTCCTAAGTTCGCAAAGGTGCTGTTTTGCGCGCTATCGCCTCTACACGACTTGGGCGAAAAATATATTAAAATCCTGCAGACCGCGGCATCGCTTTGCGAGATCGGGCGGGCGATCGGTTTTTATGCCAAGCACGAAACCAGCGCGGATATGGTGCTCGGCGGGCTGAACTACCGCACGACGCACAAAGAAAAGGCACTCATAGCCGCGATCATCTCGATGCACGGAAAGCGCGAGCTGGGAGCTACGTTCGCGCCTTTGAGCGCGATTTTGCCGGACGCCGGCAAGCTTGCCTGGCTCAGCTATATTTTGGAGCTTGCGCGCCTCTTAAGCGAAAACGCGCTAAAAAATTTAGAATTTAACTTTGAAAATTCCACTCTTAAAATCTCCGGCGCGGATAATTTGATAATGCTTAAAGGAAGCCTTAAAAAGCTCTCAAAGCCCGCAATTTTTGCGATAAAATTCCTTTAAATAGCGCCCCTACTTGTCGCGCAAGCTTAAGGCGGGCGGAGTTCGTTTAATTTTAGGAGCTTGAAGCGGGCGATAAATCCCTATCAATAGCGCTTTTTAAATTTTAATTCCATTCTTGGCTAAAGAATAGACGCTAAAAAATCCGTAGTCGGTGCGGACGTAAAGGCGCTCGCCTGCGATTTCAATAGCAGCAGTTTTGACGCAGTGCTCACATTCAAACTCGCCTAAGAGGCGAAAATCCTCTAAGCTGAATGCTTTAAATCCACCGTAAAAATACGTAAGAAAAATTTGATCGTTTGCGGCAAACCTCATTACGCTTCTTGGCAAGTTTTTTGGTGCGCTTAGACGCTTTTTGCTTGCGACGTCCCAAAAATACAGCTCATCAAAGCCGTTATTTACGATCAAAATCGTGTCATTTTTGATAAGCCCCACGTTTAGGGAGTGGATATAGCCCACGTCGCATTCGATACGGCAAAGCTCGGCGAAGTCTTTTAGGCGGTAGAGCCTGGCGATATTTTTGCCGCATTCATCCCCACAGGCTACGCAAATTTTATTGCCGAAGCCTATTGCTTTTGCCGAAAAATCCGTTTTAAATTTTAGCTTCTTGTCGCTTCCGAAAGCTAAAATTCCATCTGTGCCGCAGGCTAGAATTTCGCCGTTGCCGCTTAGAGTAGAACTAAAGCCTCCTCCTGTGATACCCCAGGCTTCAAAAAGCTTGTTGAATTTTTCTCCATCAAAAAGAAAGAATTCGTGGTCCAAATCAAGCACTAAAGCTTTTTTGGTGGCGGTCATTTTCCACGCTAAAATTTTTGGTAGCTCAATTTGCGCAAGAGTTCTTAGTTCGCCGTCCAACACGATTAAATAATCGCAGCCGTGTTCGTCAAAATTACATTTATAGACGTAAAATTTATCCTCAAACTCGGCAAATCCAAGCGCTCCGCTGTATCCGCCGCCGATATAGGCATGCGCTAGTGCCTCGCCGAATTTCGCTTTTTTGTTTTCATAGATGAAGCCCTTTTTTAGGGCATCAACTTGCTTTTTTACGAAAGCTTTTTGCAGAGCATCGCAATTTGCGAATTCTTTAGAGCTCAGCCTTTCTTTGCCGTTTTGTAGCGTCTTTGAAATCAAACTAAGCCCTTGCGTTTGAAGCAGGATCTCTTTCTTGCCGTCGGTAAATTTTTTCATAGCAGCCCCTAAGTATAAATTTTAAGTCTAATTTTAGAATTTCAAAGCTTAAACTGCGGGGTGCGGCAAAGCTGTTTAAAATCTACCGAGCGCTTCTTTGACGTGATCCTCCGCCATATCGATATTCCACATCGGCTCAAAGACGAGATCGATCTCCACTTCGCCGACGCCCTCCACGCTCTCGGCACCCGCGCGCACCCATTCCACCATCATCTCATGCAGCGGGCACGACTGAGTCGATAGCGTCATCGTGACTTTGGCGTTGTTTTCGTCGTCCACGGCGACATCATAAATGAGCCCCAGCGACACGACGTCAAAGCCCACCTCGGGATCGACAACGGCGCGAAGCGCGTCGTAAATTTGCTCTTTCGTTACTTTCATTTTTCCTCTCCGAATTTTATGTAGTTAAAGATATTTACGGTGTTGATTAGCACCAAAATTATGCTTGCTGCTTGCAAGATCACCGCAGGCGTTAGCGCTCCAAGGCTCGCGCACGCAAGCGCTAAGACGTTCGGCACGCAGGCTGCGTAGGCGATCTTTTTGATTATCATATCCTCTAGCATAGGGATTTTGCGCTTGCCGACGAAGGGCGAGACGTAGTGATACCAGATGAGAAAGGGCGCGATTTTATAAAGGTGCGCGACGATGAAGGCGAATAAAAAGCCGTATAGCAGCCAAAACGCCGCCAAATCCGCGCGACCTGCGAGCCAAAATGCCGCGCTAAAGCCCAGAGCCGCCAGCGAGATATAGACGTTTAAATTCCAATAATCGATCGCTTTTCGCACCCGCCTGGCTAGGATATAGATCGCCTGAGCCACAAAGCTCGCAAGCGCGGCAAAGGCGATGAAAATTCCAAAATCTTTTAGCAAAAACGGCCCCGCGAGCAGATACAGCGCCAGTGAAGCTTTTGCTAGCGCGAAGCTTAGATCGTGCGCCAGGCTAAACATCGGCAGCAGCACGCATGCAGCGCCTACGATGACGAAAAACACAAAGCCCAGCACGAAGTATATGTGATAGGATAAAATTTCTGAAAAATATACTCCGAAAATCTCCACGCCGCTAAGCGCTAGCACGAGCGCGAAGCCAAGGCTGATCCCTACCGCCAAAAACGCAGCCGAGATCGCAAGCGCAACGGCGGGGAAGCTCCATTTGGGCGTGCCGATGAAGCTTAGCGCGTAGCAGATCGTAAAATAAAATAGGCTAAGCAGCAAAACGGCGCCGCCTGCGTGCATCAAAGGGATGCTTGAAAGCAGCAATCCCGCGCTTAGCAGCGCCACGCCCGCGCCGTAGGCGAGGAGATTTAAAAACGCAAATTTGACGGTGAAAAATTCCTTTTGTATAATGACCGAAGTAAGCTGATAGAGCGCTCCGATGATTATGCTGATTACGAAACCCAGCAAAAATACATGAAAGAAGCTCGCCGTCTGCGGCGCCTGGATCGCGCCGAAATCGGCCTTTAAAAAGCTCGCCGCGCTTAGAAGCAAAAAGATAAAGCCGCAGATGAAATAGCCGCCTACGATGCGAAACGGCGGCGAAAAGGTCGTGATATTCATCTAAATTTTAAAGCTATTCTAGCCGTGGCACTTCGCGTCGGTATCGAAGCCCTCATTGACCGCGCCCGGTTTTAGGCTGATGGTGAGCTTGACCGCGTCGCCGTCCAGATCCTCGCGCACTATGTCAAATTTAGACTCGATTTTTGGGATCAGCCCCATTGGGAATTTATGATTTACCATGACGACCTTTTTGGTGCCGTCTTTTACGAAATTTAGCGCCACCAGCGCATTTACCATAGGCTCGGGCGGAATGCATTTGCGCGAATCAAAGCCGATGTACTCCACGCCGCCTTGCGATTTTTTGTAAAATTTCAACGTAGCGCCCGCCGCGTCGAATTCCTGCCAGTCTGTGAAAAAATCCATACTTGATCCTTTTTTAAAATTTCGCGCGATTATATAGCAAATTTTAAAATTTTGAAATGAGGCAGGTCAAGTCCTATTCGGAATTTGTAAATTTAGCCGAATTTTAATACACTACGCGTTAAAATTTTAAATCCGAGGACCATTATGCAGACCATCACGATCATCGATACGTTCGGCTTTTTTTTCAGGCTCTACTACGCTATGAGCGGGCTTAAGACCAAAGACGGCAAACCCAGCGGCATGGTGAGCGGATTTGCGAGCTTCATCGCAAATCTTTCGAAGGAATTTAAGAGCGATTATATAATTTTCGCTCTGGATAGCAAGGGCAAGACCTTCCGCTCGGATATCGATCCGAACTACAAAACCAACCGCCAAGCCCCGCCGCCCGCGCTTTTGCAGCAGCTACCGGTCTGCATCGAGATGATCGAAAAGATGGGGCTTTACTCGCTCGGACGCGAGGGTTACGAGGCGGACGATCTCATCGCAAGCGTCGTTAAAAAGCACGGCGCCACGCATAAAATCAATATCGTTACCTCTGACAAGGACCTGTATCAGCTCATCGGCGAAAACGTTAAAATTTACAGCCACGGCAAAAAGATGCTTTACGGAAGAGAGGAGTGCTTGCAGCGCTACGGCGTCTATCCCGAGCAGATCGTGGATTTTTTGGCGATCTGCGGCGACAGCGCCGATAATATCCCGGGCGTGCGCGGTATCGGCGACAAGGGAGCGAAGAAGCTTTTGGACGAATGGGGCTCGCTCGACGCAATTTATTCAAATTTAGACCGCCTGCCGCAAAACAAACAGCGCGAGTATCTGATAGAAGGGAAGCAGAGCGCCTATATAAGCAAGCGCCTGGCTACGCTTTACGACGAGCTGGAAATCCCGCCTTTAGAGGACGCGAAATTTCCGCAACAAAATCCGCTTTTTAAAATCCGCGAAATTTTAAAAGATTACGCGCTAAACAGACTGCTGTCCGCGTTAAGCTTGCAAGAGCAGAACGGACTTGATCTTTGGAGCGAGGGCAAAAGCGCGGGCGCAAAAAGCTCCGTTTTGGGCGCGGGCGGCAAAGGTTTCGGCGCAGAGCCGTCTCGCGGTGGCTCTATCTTGGACGCTGTCGTAGGGGGGCTAGAGGGGCAAAATTCTATCCCGGGCGGCTCCGCTTGCGGCGGGCAAAGCTGCGAGAGCGCTTTTAAAACGCCATTTGAGCCTATTTGCATTACCGATGCCGCGGAGCTTGCGAGGCTGTGCGATGGCGTCAGCGCCGAGACCTTGGTGAGCTTCGATACGGAAACCACTAGCGTCGATAGCAAAAGCGCCAAGATCGTGGGCTTTTCGTTTGCGTTTAACGAGGAGTGCGCCTATTATGTTCCGCTCGCGCATAGCTATTTGGGCGCTCCGGCTCAAATTTCTTCGGACGCCGCAAAGGCCGCGATCAGCTCGCTGTTTCGCGGTTATGTAGTGGGGCAAAATTTAAAATACGATTTTGAGATCGTGAAAAATAATTTTAATATCGAGCCGCCCGCGCGCTTTGCCGATACGATGGTGCTAGCGTGGCTGCTCGATCCCGCAAACGCCGTGGGGATGGACTCTATATCGCCGCGATATCTTGGGTATGAGACCGTGCATTTCGGCGATGTCGTCAAAAAGGGCGAGACCTTCGCCTCCGTGGAGCTGGACGCCGCTACGATCTACGCGAGCGAGGATGCATGGGTGACGCTGAGGCTGTATTTTAAGTTAAAGGGGCTGCTTGAGCCTGCGCTTTTTAAGCTCGCGCAGGAGCTTGAGTTTCCATTCGTGCGGGTACTTTGGCAGATGCAAAGATGCGGCATCAAGATAGACGCGGAGATGATAAAGCGCCTAATCGCGCGCAACGAAAAGTCCCTGCGAGAGCTCACCGATGAAATTTACGAGCTTTGCGGCGAGCAGTTTAACATCAACTCTCCCGCTCAGCTCGGCGCCGTGCTTTTCGAGCGGCTAGGACTTCCTGCGGCGAAGCGCACCAAGACGGGCTATAGCACCGACGAAAGCGTGCTAAAGGATCTTACGGCGCTGCATCCTGCGGTGGGTAAAATTTTAGACTACCGCGAGCTGTTTAAGCTGCAAAGCACCTACTGCGAGCCGCTGCTACAGCTTGCTCTGGCCGATCCGCAAAACCGCGTCAGATCGAATTTCTTGCAGACCGGCACGGCCACCGGGCGGCTAGCGAGCAAAAATCCGAACCTGCAAAATATCCCCGCGCGCGGCACGTTTGCGAAGGACGTGCGGGACTGCTTCCTAGCAGAGGGGGGCTACTCGCTGATCTCGCTTGATTACTCGCAGATCGAGCTGCGCCTGCTCGCGCACTTTTCGCGCGATCCTGCGCTTTTGGCGGCGTTTAGGGCGGATGAGGACATTCACGCGCGCACGGCGATTAGCATTTTCGGCGACGCGCAGCCCGCGCACCGCACGATCGCAAAGAGTATAAATTTCGGCCTCATCTACGGCATGGGCGCGGGCAAGCTAAGCGATAGCCTAGGCATCGCGCGCGCCGAGGCGAAGAGCTATATCGAGCGCTATTTCGCGGCGTTTTCCACGATCAAGGAGTTTTTGCAAAGCATAAAATCGGACGCGAAAGAAGGCGGCTACGTAAGCACGCTTTTTGGGCGTAGGCGCTATTTCGATTTCGCAAACGCGCGAAACAACATGGTCTATGCAAGCTACGAGCGCGAGGCGGTGAATACGAAATTTCAAGGCTCCGCCGCCGATATCATCAAAAAGGCGATGGTTGAGATTTCGCCGCTGTTAAACGATGAGGCGCGGCTGATATTGCAGATCCACGACGAGCTGATCTTCGAGGTGCGGGACGAGGCGGCGCAGAGCTTCGGCGAGCGCGCGCAGGAGATAATGCAAAGTGCGGCGAGCCTAAATGTACCGCTAAAGACTAGCCTAAACATCGCCAAGCGCTGGGGCGAGCTGAAGTAGCTCCGACAAATTTAAAGTGCGGCTAAAATTTAAGCGGAATTTAAACGGCGCGTAGAATTTTAAATTTTGAGCAGGACGGAGCTTAAATTTGCCCGTTTGATAAATTAATCGCGTCGAATTTAGATCGAGTAGCTACGAGCGGTTGGCGTGGTGCGGCACAGATCGCCGACGCCTTTAAAATTTTGATTAAATTTAAGCTCTCCGCTCGGCAATATCAAACGGCGGTTAGATAGATTTATCCGAATTAAATTTAAACGATGCGTTTTAGCAAGAGGTCTGGGTAAATTTTGCCGTGCGTATAAATTAAAATTTCATTTCAGCGGCGTAGTGGCGGAATTTTTAAATTTAAATTTTACACAAAGCCACGCGCCTCATGAAATTTAACGAGTGAAAATCCATACAAAATTTAGCCCGCGAGAAAATGGACATAGGTTTTGCGAAAAGCGATTTTTGTAAGATGAGATGATCGGCGGCGGGTCTTTTTAAACCCGCCCTGCGCGCCGGTTCGTAAAAACCGACGCCCTTATAGCCTCACGAGCGAAGCTATAAGGATTTCGGACTAAATTTTGGCATGAATTCTGCCCGCGTAAATTTTACAAGCCTGCATAGAAATTCCGCGAGCTAGCGCAAATTTCGCGCCGCCTATTTTTTAGATTTTTCTAGCGCGGCGGCAAGGTCCGCTATGAGATCGTCCGCGTTTTCGATGCCTATGGCTAGACGCAGCAAATTTTGACTGATACCGATGCGCTCTTGCAGCTCGCGCGGATAGCTCTCGTGCGTCATCGACGCGGGGTGGCAGATCAGGCTCTCTACGCCGCCCAGGCTCACAGCTAGATCGAATAGCTCAAGGCTGCGCGCAAAGGTTTTATAGTCGTATTGCGGCTTAAGCACCAGTGAGATGACCGCTCCTATGCCGCTGGCTTGGCGATTTTGTATCTCTTTTTCGTTAGCCGAATGCGAGCCTGCAAAATTTACCGCCTCTACCGCAGGATTACCGCGTAAAAATTCTATTATCTTTAGCGTATTTTCGCTCTGACGGTCGAAGCGCACGCTTAGCGTTTTAAGCCCGCGTATGAGCGAATACGCGTCGGTAGGCGATAGCGTCGCGCCCAGAGTGTTTTTCATAAACTGAATTCTTGCGGCAAGCTCGTCGTCATTCGTCGTAACGATGCCGGCGATCAGATCGGCATGCCCGCCTATGTATTTGGTCGCGCTATAAACCACGATGTCTGCGCCGTGCTCTAGCGGGCGCTGATAATATGGGGTCAAAAAGGTATTATCCATAACCACAAGCGCGCCGTTTTTGTGCGCGAGCTCGCTGATACGCTCAATGTCGGTTACTCGTAAAAGCGGATTTGATGGCGTTTCGATGAAGACCATTTTGACGTCGCTCGGAATTTCGCTGATCAAATTTAGATCATCCACCAAGTCGTAATTGATCCCTTGATTTTTAAAAATCCCGCTTACGTAGCGATAGGTGCCGCCGTAGACGTTGTTATTTAGCAGCACGCGATCGCCGCTTTTAAGCAGCGCGAATGCAGCGCTCGTAGCCGCCATACCCGAGGCTAGCGCGAAGGCGTATTTGCTGCCTTCAAATTTTGCGAAAAGTTCCTCGAAGGCGTTGCGCGTAGGATTTGCGCCGCGCGAGTAGGCGTATTTGCCGAAATCATCCAGGCTTTCTTGCACGAAGGTGCTGGCTAGATATATCGGCGGAATGACCGCGTTGTGGGGGTTGGACTTGGCCTCTATGCCCTTTACGATTAGGGTATCTACTTTCATCTTTTCTCCTTGAAATTTAATGGATTTAAAAGCTCATCGCTCCGATAAATTTAGCTATGCGCTCGTCGCTGCTACCGAAGAATTCCTCTGCGTCGCCGTCGAATGCGATAACTCCGCCGTCTAAGAATAAAATTCTATCTGCGATCTTGCGTGCAAAGCCCATATTGTGCGTGACGATGATAAGCGAGCGATCCTCTGCGGCAAGCTCGGCGATAGTTTTTAACACCTGCGCCTCAAGCTCAGGATCAAGCGCGCTCGTAGGCTCATCCAGCAGCAAAAACTCAGGCTGCATCGCAAGCGCCCGCGCGATCGCTACACGCTGGCTCTGACCGCCGGAGAGGCGAGCCGGATACGCGCTAGCTTTATCCGCCATACCGACCTTTTTTAGCAGCGCCATTGCATTTGCCTCGGCAAGCTCGCGTGGCTGCTTTAGCACGTGTACGGGTGCTTCGATGACGTTTTGCAAGACGTTGAGGTGTGGAAAGAGATTGAAGCTTTGAAAAACCATGCCCGTATGCGCGCGGAACGGATGATACTCGCTTGTTTTATGCGGAGCGTCGAAATTTATCTTAAACTCGCCTAGCTGTAGCTCGCCGCCGCTTGGAATTTCGAGCAGATTTATGCAGCGCAGCATCGTGGATTTGCCAGAGCCGGAGCTTCCTAAAATCACTGTCGTTTGCCCGTCGCGAAATTCTAAGCTTAGCCCATTTAGCACGACGTGATCGCCGAAGCGCTTAGTTAAGTTCGTAAATTTTATCATCACACGAACCTTGAAAATCGTCGCTCTAGCTTGGATTGTAAGAACGTAAGAAGGGTGCAGACCGCTAGATAAAATAGCGCCGCCAGCACGTATAACGTGAGCGGATCGAATGCCCGCGCAGCAATACGTTGAGCGACCATAAACATATCGACCATCGTAATCGAGGCTACGAGCGAAGTGTCTTTAAGCGTAGAGATAAATATATTTGATAGCGGCGGCAGCGATATGCGCGCTGCTTGCGGAGCGATAATACGGCGCAGAATTTGAGCGTAGCTCATGCCTAAAGACGTAGCCGCCTCCCATTGTCCCTTTGGCACCGATAGGATCGCAGCTCGCACCGCCTCTGAAGCGTAAGCGCCGATATTGAGGCTAAAGGTAATGATCGCAGCAGCCCAAACATCAAGTGTGATCCCGATGATTGGAAGCCCGAAATAGACGATAAAAAGCTGCACCAAAAGCGGAGTGCCGCGAAAAATCCAAATATAAATTTCGCTTAGCTGCTTTAAAATTTTAAAATTTGCGATGCGTGCGACCGCCGTCAGCACCGCAAGCACGAGCCCAAGCAGAAATGAGATTATCGTAAGCGGGATCGTAACTTGCAGCAGGGCTAGCGCCATCGGCTTTAGCGAGCTGCTAACAAGCTCTAGAATTCTGCTTGTTTCGTTCATTCACTCACATCTTTGCCGAAATATTTAAGCGAAATTTCTTTTAGCTTGCCCTCGGCTTTGAGTTCGTTTAGGGCTTTGTTGATTTGATCTGCGAGTTCTTTATTGCCCTTCTGCACGATTGCAGCGCTATAATCGACATCTTTTAGCTTTGCGGCGATCTTAATCGGAGCGTCCGGACGTTGTTTTAAAAAGTCGTAAAATACGGTATTATCGCGCACGACGGTATCTACGCGGCGAGCGATCAGCAGCTCCATACTTTTGGCGAAACTATCGACGGTTACGTTTTGCGCGCCGTATTTTTTAGCGACTTGTGCCCAGTTGCTGGTAGCGGAGTCTGCATTTTTCTTGCCTTTTAAATCCTCGAAGCTTTTAATGTCGTTGTTATCTTTATGCACGATGATAGCTCCGTAAACGACGGTGTAGGGCACAGAATACTCATATTTTTTCTTGCGCTCATCAGTAATGCTTACTTGATTAAACACAGCGTCTGCTTTGCCTGCATCAAATGCTGCAAGCATCGCATCCCAAGGCGCAGTTAGAAATTCTATTTTTAGACCAAGCTTTTCGGCGACTGCGCGCGCGACATCTACGTCGTATCCTACGAGCTCATTTTTGTCGTTATAATACGAAAATGGCGAAAAGGTGCCTTCCGTAGCTACTTTAAGCGTACCTTCGCGTAGCGTTTTAGAGTTTGCGCCGCATATTAAAAGTGCGCACGCAAGCAAAGTTTTTATTAAATTTTTCATAATTCCTCCAAAATTTTATGAGCGAAATTTAAAATGCGAAATTCCGCTCAGCTAAGTTTAAAATTCCACGCTTCAACTAAGCGGTCGTAAAATTTACTCCGTAATGTCTTTGCCAAAATATTTAAGTGAAATTTCTTTCAGCACGCCTTTTTGCTTTAGCGATTTTAGCGCGGAATTTATCTGCGCCGTCAGCTCATCATCCTTTTTAAGCAGCACGGCGGAATAGATCGGCTCATTGCCTTGAGCTGCGATCTTTAGCGGGGCGTTCGGGCGCTGCTTCATATAGTCGAAAAATGTGATGTTGTCGTTGATCGTAGCGTCTGCGCGACGAGCTATGATGAGCTCCACGCCCTTGCTAAATCCGTCTGCCGTAACGATCTCGGCGCCATAGCTGCGCGCCATGTCTGCCCAGTTACTGGTAGCGGAGTGAACGCTTTTTTTGCCTTTAAGATCCGCAAAACTCTTAATCTCCTCGTTATCAGCTCGCACTACTAGCGCAGCATAAGCCACGGTATAAGGCTCGCTGAAATTATATTTTTTCTTGCGCTCCTGCGTTATGCTTACTTGATTCATCGCTATGTCTGCTTTGCCTGCGTCAAATGCCGCGAGCATCGCATCCCACGGTGCGGTTAAAAATTCCGCTTTTAGCCCTAGCTCTTTTGCCAGCGCGCGAGCGATATCGACATCAAAGCCGGTAAGATTATTTTTCTCGTCATAGAAAGAATACGGCGAGTAAGTCCCCTCCGTGGCTATTACGAGCGTGCCCTCTTTGAGCGTCTTAGCGCTTAGGGCGGCGGTGATCAGCGCTGTTGCGAGCAGGGCTTTAAATATTTTCATTACATCTCCTTGAAATTTAGCTATCGCTCGCGCTGCGAGCAGATGCGCGATTATATCGTGCGGAATATATAATTTTTATTAAAAATTCTAAATTTTAGTAAGACGTGATACAAAATTTCGCCTGCATGACAAAACTTTAGCTCATATATTTTTAAAATTTTGACAGAGGTGATTTATAAAATTTCAAGTTTATTAGGTAAAAGTCTCACAGAAGGAATTCAGCCTGCGATATAAAATAAAATTTGCAAGTATTTCGAGGCGATTTTTTTGAGTTAGAAGCTAAAATTTTGCGCAAGCTAGACTTCTGCTTGCAGTTGCGAGCGCAAGAGAAGCAAAATTTCTCTCAAAAGCGCTCGCAAGATGATCCTTTTGAAAAAGACGAGCCGCTAGCGAATTTGCCCGCCTCCGCGGACGACGTATTTATAGGTCGTGAGCTCTCTCACCCCCATCGGCCCTCTGGCGTGCAGCTTTTGCGTGCTGATGCCGATCTCGCCGCCGAATCCAAACTCGCTGCCGTCGCTAAAGCGCGTCGAGGCATTGGCGTAGACGATCGCGCTGCCGACTTCGTTTAAAAACCGCTCGATGTTTGCATAGTTTTCACTCAAAATTGCGTCCGAATGTCCGCTGGAATGCGCGTTTATAAAGCTGATCGCCTCACCCGTATCCCGCACCGCGCGCACGGCTAGCACGAGATCCAAAAACTCGGCGCCAAAGTCGCTCTCGCCTGCAAGTTTGACGTTTTTTGCGCCTCGCAGATCCGCGCACGAGCCCAAAAGCTGGTCGCTCACGCGAAACTCGACCTCGGGCATCTCGCGCACAAGCTCCGGTAAAATTTTACCCGCCACGCGCTCATGCAAAAGCACGCACTCAACGGCGTTACAGACGCTTGGACGCTGGATTTTGGCGTTTTTGATTATCTTTGCCGCTTCGCTCAAATTTGCGCTCTCATCGACAAAGATGTGGCAAACTCCCTCACCCGTCATGATGATCGGTACGGTCGCGTTTTGCGCGATAAAATCTTTTAAGCTCTTGCCGCCGCGCGGTATCAAAACGTCGATATACTCGCTCATTTTCGCCATTTGCGCCACTACTTCGCGATCTGCGCTCTCCACGAGCTGCACGGCGCCTTTTGGAAGGCCAAATTTAGCCCCCGCCTCGTTAAATAAATTTACTAAAAAGATATTCGAATTTAGCGCACTAGCACTGCCTCGCAGGATCGCTGCATTGCCGCTTTTTAGCGCCAGAGCCGCCGCGTCGATGCTGACGTTTGGACGGCTCTCATAGATGATACCAAGCACCCCCAGCGGCACTCGGACGCGGTTGATTTGCATGCCGTTTGGATGGCTCCAGCCGCCTAGATTTTCGCCCACGACCTCTGCAAATCCCGCCACTTCGCGCACGCCCTGCGCCATCGCCTCGATACGGGCGTCGGTTAGCCTTAGACGGTCTAGCAGCGCTGCGTTCAAGCCCGATTTCTCGCCGTTTGTAAGGTCTTTGGCGTTTGTCGCTTTTATCGCGTCCTTTTGTGCGAGCAGCTCATCCGCCACGGCGTTTAAAATTTCAAATTTAGCCTTGCTACCAAGTCTCAAAAGCTCGCCGCAAGCGGCCTTTGCGCGCTTACAGATATCTAAAATTTCGTTCATTTTCGCTCCTTAATCTATAAATCAAATCGCATGCTGCGTATAAAAATGCCGCGAGCGTCGCTTCTATCGCGTCTAAAATTCCAGTGCGTCTTATTTTTATCCGCGCACGACGGCTTAAATTTAGCGCGCTTTGGGCCATTTTATTTCGGATTTTCTTGCGTCAAAATTTCGCTTACTCGCCAGGCATTACGCCCAACCTTCTCATTTCAATTCGCACTGGCGCTTTTACGTAATCCGCCAGCTCATATCCGCGCAGTTCAAAAACGTCTAGCTTGCCGTTTTTATCGGCGTCCAGTTCGTCAAATTTCGCCGTCCAAGCCGCACCCGTCAAAAGTAGCGCAAAAAATATAATCTTTTTCATCTACGTCCTCCGTTTAAAATTTTAAACGCGCGAACACGGCTAAAATTTCATTGCAGCGCGATATTATCCGCGTGGATTGCGTCATCGTCGCTTTTGTAGCCTAAAGCTTGCTCTATCTCATCGCTTTTTACCCCCGCTATGCGCGCAAGCTCGCAGCTTGAATAGTTGCTAATACCGTGCGCTAGCAGCTTGCCGTCGGTCGCGCAGACGTTTACGATCTCGCCGCGCTCAAACTCGCCGCGCACCTCGGCAATCCCGACCGCAAGCAGGCTTTTGCCCGATTTTATCGCCTCTGCCGCCCCTGCGTCGATAATCACCGCGCCTTTGCTAATCGCGCCGTATGCGAGCCAGTATTTACGCGAGCTAAGCCGCGCCGCGCCCGCGCTAAAGAGGGTGCCTACCTCCTCGCCCGCCGCTATTTTAAGCAAAATTCCGTCCGTACGCCCGTTTGCGATGATCAGGCTAGTGCCGATCTGATTTGCCATTTGCGCCGCCGCGATCTTGGTCGCCATGCCGCCCGTGCCGAATTTACTGCCCTCGCCGCCTGCCATTTTGACGACGTGCTCGTCGATTTTTTCGATAAAGCTTAAAAGTTTTGCGTCCGCGTGCTCGCTCGGATTTTTGTCGTACAGCCCGTCGATATCGCTTAAAATCACGAGCAGATCAGCATCGATTAGCCCCGCAACGAGAGCGCTTAGCGTGTCGTTGTCGCCCACTTTGAGTTCATCTGCTACGACGGGATCGTTTTCGTTGATGATCGGCACGATGCCGCGCGAGAGTAGCTCCGCGCAGACGTTTCGCACGCTAAGATAGCGCGCTCTGTCGCTAAAATCGCCGCGGCTTAGCAGCAGCTGCGCGATAATGCGGTCATGCGCCCAAAATAGCCGCTCGTAAAGATGCATCAGTGCGACCTGTCCGACCGCCGCTAGAGCCTGCTTGCGGCTTAAAATTTTAGGTCTTTGCACGATGCCTAGCAGCCCCATGCCCGCGCCCACGGCACCCGAGCTTACCAAAGCCACGCAAAAGCCCGCATCTTTTAGCTTGCAAATTTGCGCGACTAGACTTTTGATGAGCCGCTCATTTAGCGAGCCGTCTGCGTTCGTAAGCGTTGAAGTACCGATCTTTACGACGATACGTTTTGCGCCGCCCAGAAGCTCTTTTCTGTTCATTTTCCGCTCCAAAATTTTTGAAAATTATATCGAAAACGGCTTATTTTAAATTTTATGTTTTGAGCTGTGCGCGGCGCACTTTTGGTTAAAATTTCTAAAGCAGTTCTCTTTTTTTCTAAGCACTATATTTGTGGCGCCTGTGCGCAGGTTTAAATTTATTTGGCGCTGCCGCGCTGCGAGTTTTAAATTTTGGCGGAGTAAATTTTATAAATTTGACTTTAAATTTAAAAGTATCGCAGACCGAATTTTCAAATTTAATCTTAAATTTGACCTGCGATACGAAATAAGATTTGCAAATATTTCGAGGCGATTTTTGGGGTTACGCGGCTAAAATTTTGCGCAGGCTAGACAAAATAGTCTGCCAAGCAAAATTTTAGCAAGCTCCGCAAAAAGCGCTCAAAAGACGCCTCAAATTAGCCTATATTCTCACCGGCTATCATACCAAACGTTAAGCAGTCAGCAATCGCCACGCTACCTAAGCGGCTAGCTCCATGTACGCCGCCGGTGATCTCGCCTGCGGCAAATAATCTTGGGATAGGCATCTCGGTTTGTAAAGAGATAACCTGAGCTTTGGTATTGATATCGATACCGCCCATAGTGTGGTGAAGTTTTGGCGTACCACGCATAGCGTAGAAAGGTGGTTTGGAGATATCTACGCCGTTTGTAGTGGTTTTATCCATTGGTTTGCCAAAGTCTTCGTCTTTACCGTTTTTAACGAAGCTATTGTATCTCTCGACCGTCTTTTTTAGCTCTGCGGCAGGGATTTTATAAAATGCCGCTAGTTCGTCTAGAGTTTCAAATTTCTTTAGTACGCCAGATTCTAGCGGTTTAGTGTAGTGCTCAGGTATAACCATGTTTTTTACGCCATCGCTATCGCAGAAGTTTATCGGATAGATATCGGCTTTTGCGTCGATTACTTTAAACATAGCTTGAGAGCGAGTGCGGCGGTCTGCTAGCTCGTTCATATAGCGTTTGCCGGTTCTTGGATCGACTGAAATTCCGTAGCGGAAACTTCCGTTTACGTTAAACATAGAGCCTACGCCGAAGCCTTTTTCATCAGGGCATGCCCATGGACCAAACTGTATCCAGCTTAGCTGAACTGGAGTTGCGCCGATCCTAAATGCCTCTTTCATAGCGCCTGCTGTTGCGCCCGGGTGGTTGGTGCTATCCGTAGTAGGCAAGATAGACGGATCTTGGACTTGTCTAAAGAATACGTCGCGGCAAAATCCGCCTGCGGCTAGTACTACGCCTTTTTTAGCTTTTATAGTTTTTTTAGTTCCGGTAGTGTTTTCGGCGTCGTCTTTTTGGCTCTTTGGATCAAATT
>NZ_CALIMS010000049.1 GCF_938045345.1 uncultured Campylobacter sp. | reverse complement strand
GCTAATAGGAGCTTTATAATATCCTTATTCTTATTTATATTTTTGTCTATAATCTCGAAGATAAACAAACGAGTAAGTGTTTATTTTGGATGTCTATATATTTTATTTATATTTCTATATCCGTTTTTGATACTTGGGGTGGACCGCATTTTGGATATAGATAATAAAATTTTAATAGATGATTTTTCGTCTCTTAGGTATCAGTTACATGTTGCATATGCTAATATGGGTTTTGATAATTATGGTTTTGGTATAGGATATTTTAATGGCAAAAATTTAATTCTTGATTCAGAGTACTTATTGCATTTAAATGCTTTAGAGCATATGAATTTGGCGTTAGAACAACACAATCTTTTTCTACAAGTATTTTCTGAATTCGGTGTTATTGGTTATATTTTGTTTTGTACTTTTATAATTTATATTTTAAGAAAAGCTATATTGACAAATCATAATTTATTTATTGCCTTTATATCTTTATTGACTTCTTGCCTATTTGTCAATGCTTTGCATGAGCTTATTGTATATATATATATATCATTTATACTGAAGGATTATGACAAATGAAAATTTTATTTATCACGCTTAGGGCTGATCACGGCGGAGGGCCAAAACACGTCGATCTGCTTATAAATAATTTATCCAGCGATATGGAGATCTTTCTGGCTTGTCCGAAAGATAAGCCCTATTATAATATGTGGAGCGAGTCAAAAAAGGTTAAAGATATATTTGCCCTGCCGCACAGAAAATTTAGCGTAAAAAAGCTCCTCGGGCTGAATAAATTTATGAAAGATAACGATATAGAGATGATTCATTCCCATGGTAAGGGCGCGGGCATCTATTCGCGGATACTTAAAATTTTAAATCCAAGGCTAAAAATAGTCCATACTTTACACGGCGTTCATGTCGGAGAATACGGCCTTTTGAAAAAGAGCGCGTATATTTTTTTGGAGCGATTTTTAACGTTATTTACCGATAAATTTATAAATGTCTCAAAGAGCGAAAATAGCGTTTGTTTAAAGCTTAAATTATTTAAAAAAAGCAAGAGCGAGGTCGTATATAATGGCATAAAAGCTCTTTTGAAAGACGATAATGCCAAGATAAAATTTAATCTATCGGGCAAAAAGGTAGTTACGACTATTTCGAGATTTGACTATGCAAAAAATATGTCTTTGGCGTACGAGATAGCTAAAAATTTTAAAGATAATTCAAGCATCGTTTTTTTATGGCTCGGAGATGGCGACGATAGGGCAAAATTTGAATCTATGGCGCAAAAAGACGGCGTAAATATAATCTTTACGGGCTTTACTGGCGAAGTGCCCGCGTATCTATCTGCTACGGATATCTACCTGTCTACATCCAGGTGGGAGGGGCTGCCTTATGCGCTCATAGAGGCGCAGTCGCTCGGTACCCCTATAGTGGCGACAAACGTCGTGGGAAATAACGAGGTTGTAGAAAACGGCAAAAGCGGGTTTTTGTTTGAGGACGCACAGCAGGCGTGCCGGGATATAGAAATTTTATTAAACGATGAGAAAATATACGGTAAAATGCAAGCCGAAGCATTGCTAAATTTTAAAGATAAATTTGATATCGGCGTTATGATTCGTAAAGTGGAAAAAATTTACGAGCAGGTATTTAAAAATAGATCAACTTGGGAGCCGCAATGAAAAAAGCCCTTATCCACGACTGGTTTAGCACCTATGCGGGCGCGGAAAAATGCGTCGAGAGTTTTACTAATATCTGGAATGATTTTGAAATTTACAGCCTTATCGACTTTTTAAAGGGTGCCGACCGAGATAAAATTTTAAAAGGCAAGCGCGCCCGCACGAGCTTTATCCAAAAGCTACCATTCGCAAAGGACAAATACCGCAACTATCTGCCGCTATTTCCGCATGCGATCGAGCAGTTTGATCTAAGCGGCTATGACGTCGTGCTATCTAGCTCGCATGCCGTCGCAAAGGGGGTGCTGACGCACTCAAATCAACTTCATATCGCTTATGTACACACGCCGATCCGCTACGCGTGGGATCTATATCATCAGTATTTGCGCGAAAGCGGGCTGGATCGCGGTCTAAAGGGCATGCTGGCGAAGTATTTTTTACATAAAATTCGCCTTTGGGACGCAAGTACCGCAAACCGCGTGGATCACTACGTCGCAAACAGCCGCTACATCGCGCGCCGTATCAAAAAAACATACGGCAAGCCCAGCGACGTCATCTATCCGCCCGTGGACGTGGATAAATTTACGCTGCGTGAAGCTAAAGAGGAGTTTTATCTCACCGCCTCGCGCATGGTGCCGTATAAAAAGATCGATCTTATCGTAGAGGCGTTTTCGCAGACGGATAAAAAACTGCTAGTCATCGGCGACGGGCCCGATATGGCAAAAATCAAGTCAAAAGCGGGCAAAAATGTCGAACTTTTGGGCTTCGCAGACGATGAAACGATGGCGGATCTAATGGGGCGGGCAAAGGCGTTTGTTTTTGCCGCAGAGGAGGATTTCGGCATTACGCCCGTAGAGGCGCAGGCATGCGGCACGCCGGTGATCTGCTTTGGGCGCGGCGGCGCCCGCGAGACGGTGCGCGATGGCGAGAGCGGGCTGTATTTTATGAAGCAAAACGCAAAGGAGCTGCTCGTCGCCGTAGCTAAATTTGAGCAAAATTATGATAAATTTGAGCCTGTAAAAATCAGAGAAAATTCTTTAAAATTTTCGCGCGCGCGCTTTGAAGCCGAGATCAAAAGCTACGTCGAGAAAAAATATGAGGAATTTAAGGACGGCCTAAATGACTAATATAATCCTAAGCGGCGGCAGCGGCACGAGGCTGTGGCCGATCAGCCGTACGCTTATGCCGAAGCAGTTCGTGCGCCTCTTCAGCGATCGCTCGCTTTTTATGATGAGCTACGAGCGAAACTCCCCGCTATGCGAGCGCACGCTCGTCGTCTCGAACGAGCAGCAGTATTTTTTGGCGCTCGATCAGCTTGAGGCCCTAGGCACGCGCGGCGTAAAATTTCTACTCGAGCCCGTCGGCAGAAATACGGCTCCTGCGATCGCGCTTGCATGTTTGAGCTTAAAGGCCGAGGAGATAGTTTTTGTAACGCCGAGCGATCATCTAATTAGAGATGAGGCGGCGTATAAAAACAGCGTCTTGCGCGCGCGCGAGCTTGCAAAGCAGGGGTTTTTGGTGACGTTTGGTATCAAGCCCGCGGATGCAAATACAGGCTATGGCTATATCGAAGCAAGCGGCGAGGACGTGTTAAAATTTCACGAAAAGCCTGAGCTTGCGGCGGCGCAAAGCTACATAGCGGCGGGGAATTTTTACTGGAACAGCGGCATGTTTATGTTCAAAGCGGGCGTATTTTTAAACGAGCTAAAAGCGCGTAGCCCCGAAATTTACGAAGCCTGCGTTCGTGCGTACGAAAATTCTAATGCGGAAAATCCGATTAGAATTAAACTAGACGATATGCAAGAAATCCCCGCAGATAGTATCGATTACGCAGTTATGGAGCGCACGAGCCTTGCTAAGGTCGTGCCGGCAGACATCGGTTGGAGCGATCTGGGAAGCTTCGATAGTTTAGACGCCGAGCTGCCCAAAGACGCGAACGGCAACACCGCTAGCGAGCAAAATATCGCTCTAAATTCTAAAAACAATCTCATCATCGGCTCGGGCCGCACGATAGCCGCCATAGACATCGAGGATCTCGCTATCGTCGATACCAAAGACGCCCTGCTCGTATGTAAAAAAGGCTCTACCCAAAAGGTAAAGCAGGTGGTGGAGCGGCTAGGCGGTAGCGATCTAGCGCACGTGCACGTAACGACGCATCGCCCGTGGGGCAGCTACACGGTGCTCGAAGATGAGCGCGGCTACAAGATCAAGCGTATCGTCGTTAAGCCCGGCAAGCGGCTATCGCTGCAGAAGCACTACCATCGTAACGAGCACTGGATCGTCGTTAGCGGCACTGCGACCGTGACTGTGGGCGAGCGAAATTTCTTGCTGCGCGAGAACGAATCGACGTTCATTAGAATGGGCGAGGTTCACCGCCTCGCAAACGAGGGCAAAATCCCCGTCGTGCTAATCGAGGCTCAAGTCGGCAGCTACACCGGCGAGGATGATATCGTGCGCCTGCAAGATGATTTTAATAGGAGCTAGGATGAAAAAGCAACTCTGCGTTTTGATAATCTTGGCGGTCGATATTTTCGGCATCTGGTTTTGCTTCGGGCTTGCCGTGGTACTTAAAAATTTGCTTTACGGCGATAATGTGCTGCTGGACGTCGGCAGGTATCAGGGCTTTGCGCCTTCCTATGTCATAATGATATTTCTATTTTTCTATCAGGGGATATATTCGAGGCGGTATGATTTTTGGCACGAGAGTAGAATTCTAGTAAAAAGCTGCTTCTTGGGGCTTTTGCTAAGCCTCGCACTACTTGCTTTAATCAAAGTTAATTACGAATTTTCGCGCGCCAGTTTTATTCTGAGCTTTGCCTTTATGGCAGTGGTTTTGCCGCTTTTGAAGCTCGTAACAAAAAGGAAGCTTTTTAAATTTGGCTTATGGAAAAAGAGGGCGAAAATTTTAGGTGAAGGTGAGGAGTTTGAAAGCGCTGTTTTAGGAAGCACATATCTTGGATATGTAAGAGCGCTAGGTAGGGACTACGACGTATTATTTATTGGCGGAAGCAGGCTCGAAGCGAGCGCCTTAAACGAGCTCATCGAGAGCAACATCAGGGAAAATAAAGAAATTTTATTCACCCCGGTGCTGCGTTCGTACGACTTTACGCAGACCTATATTTACAGCGTCTTTGCATCACGCACCAGCCTCTTTGCGATACGAAATTCTCTGAAAAGCCCTTTAAATTTAGCTCTTAAACGCGGGCTTGATTTGGCGCTAATTTTCTTAGCACTTCCTTTGCTGGTGCCGATTTTTGGCGTAATCGCGTTGATGATGAAGCTAAAAGAGCCCACGGGACGCATATTTTTTTCGCATCAAAGGATGGGATTTGGCGGCAAGCCATTTGGGTGCCTAAAATTTCGCTCGATGAAAGAAAACGGCGATGAAATTTTATCTCAGTACCTAAAGCAAAATCCGCAAGAGGTGGAGTATTTTGAAAAATATCACAAATACGAGCATGATCCGCGCATCACGAAGCTGGGCGATTTTTTGCGCAGAAGCTCTCTAGATGAGCTTCCGCAGCTGATCAACGTCCTAAAGGGCGAAATGAGCATCGTAGGCCCTCGCCCGTGCGCGCAATACGAGCGCAAAGATATGGGCGAATACGCTGATCTCATACTCGCCGTCAAGCCCGGTATCACGGGGCTTTGGCAGGTGAGCGGGCGCAGCGATGTGGATTTTGCGACCAGGGCGGGCATGGATGCGTGGTATATGAAAAACTGGTCGATCTGGAACGATATCGTGATAATCATAAAAACCTTTAAGGTGGTCCTTGTTCGCGAGGGCGCAATTTAAATTTTAATTTGGAGAAGAAATATGCAACAGAATTATTGTAAAGATGATGAGATCGATTTGCTAGATTTGGCAAAAAAGATATGGAAATATAAAAAGCAAATTTGTATAGTAACTTGTGGATTTATTGCGATTGGGCTTTTGTACATTCTATTTGCTACTCCGTGGTATAAAGCAACGGCGGCGGTAGAAACCGCCTATTATAATAATGAAACTGGTATGCCACAGTATATAACCGAAAGATCCGTTCGGATGCATGAGCTTAGAGTAAAATATATTGATGGACTAAAGGATATTAAGGACAAGAACGTAATGGTTGATAGTATCGTCGCTGATAAAGATAGCGCCAATATATTTATTATAACGGCGTTTGCCAAATCAAACGAATTACTAAAAAAACATATAGATGAGATGGTAGCAGATTTAAGCGAAGAAGATGCTATAGTTTTAGATGAATATAAAAAGGTTTTACGTGAACAATTGATAAGTATTGATTCGCAGATAACTTATTTAAAAAATAATAAAATTCGTAATCTAAAAGAACGCATAGAATATTTAAAAGGCGTTCAGATAGCCAAAATAGACGATCAAATAGATATGCTGAACAAGAAAGAAAAGCTTAGCGATGCTGGCGAATTAAAACTGATGGAGTTAATGAATATAAAAGACAAAATTTTAAACGACAATATACCTAAAATAAGTGACGAAATTAGTGCTATAACTCTAGTACAAATTCCTGATTTAATGAAGAAAAAGAGCATTATAGAAAGTAGGCTTTCTGATTTTAATTTTAAAACTTCTCATATAATTTCTAATATAGTTTTATCTGATCGCCCAGCAAAGCCTAAAAAACTAATCATTTTAGTAATATCTGCAATAATAGGACTTATGCTTTCTACCTTTGTAGTATTGGTTTATGATAAATTTAAAACCTGCAATTCCGAAAATAGATAAATTTTAAATAATTTATTTCTATATTCGGGCGTTACGGCTGAATGTAAAGGCTGCTTTTGATAAAACTCCCTACTGCGGCGCTTTATATGGAATATTATGTTGCGCAAACTCTAGTAAAATAGTATTGACGTTAAATTAGCAATACTATTTTACTAAAGAGTAAGAATGACATTTAGCTATTACAGTATCAAAGCTAGAATTGTTTTTTGCTTTTTAGCTATGACTATTAAATTTTATCTATGCATCGAATTCTATCGCTTGGATACATTATCGAAAAAGTCATTTATTACTTCGAGTGGCCCTAATTTGCATTTACAAAAGCATCGTAATTATAAATTTAGGTGTATTAATTAAAAATCGCCGATTAAAATTCTATAATTGTATGTAAAAAAGTATTGGTGTCCCGTGTAGGATTCGAACCTACGGCCGCCTGATTAAGAGTCAGATGCTCTACCAACTGAGCTAACGAGACAAGAATTATAATTGTAGTGATAAAAATATAAAAAACTGATTAAATTTTATAAAAATTTCGTTAAATTTCATAAAATTTTATTCGGTCTTTATATATCTAATAACTCATAAAAATTAAATAAAATACTTTAGTAAAGAATCAATAAATCTTTTTAAAATAACCTATGCGCTTCGATTTCACATCTAGGCGCTCTTGCACAAATCAACGCAAAGCCAAAACAAGAAGCCCCATAAGCGGGGCTTGGCTCGATAATTTATTTTGCTTTTTTAGCCTTTTTGCTTCGCGTAGCCTTAGCATGAGTTCTAGGAGAGCGGTTTGAGATGATTGGCTTACCATCAGGGTATTTTTTCTGCACGTGACTTACAGGTATCGCTGCACTGCTGCTAGCGCCATATTTCTCGCCGTTTGTGAAATACTTCCTCATCACTTCCTTCCATCTTTTTGCATATTTATTCGCGCGCGGAGAATCGTTTAAGATATCCTCGTAGTCGTAAATTCTCTCATAGAAGTCGTTAGTTAGTTGATCGTCGATAGTGATTCTGCCGTTGTCGATCGATACGCCTAGGTAGACGCCTGTTTGCTCGCCCGGGCTTACCATCCATGCAGAAATATCAGGTAGATCGGTTGCGCGACCTGTTCTTCTACCTACGCCGCCTGCTGCAGCACCTACATTGATCTCAAGGGTGTCTGTGCCAGTAAAAATGTCTTGATATGACTTCGTAGTATGGAAGATCATCACGATGTCGCTCGTCTCGTAGCCTGCCTGTAAGCCCACGCCGTAGCCTTTATATTTGATAAAAATCGGTGAACTCCACTCACCGTTCTCGCCTTTGACGCTAAAAATTCCATCGCCGTATTGTAGCGATGCGCCCGCAGCTAAACGTTTTACGTCGGTTAGGATTGCGACGGCTTTGGCGCTGGTTAGATAGCGCTCATCGGTGCCGAAGTTATTAGCCGCTACGAAAGATCTAACGACGTTAGTCGCCGCTATAACCTCTTGATTTGCCACGACGTCCGCGTGCAAAAGACCGCAAAGTGCAACAGATGCTAGAAGCAAAAACTTTTTCATCATTTAATCCTTTTAAAATTGAATTTTCGTTATTATAACAGCAATTTCATTTGTTTTAGCTAATTTTTAACAAAAAATTGATGAAAAATAACGAATTTTGGAAAATTTATGAAATTTCTAGCTATTTTTGCACTTTTGGCGATCAAAATTTTCGCTTTAGACATAGTAAACGGTGACGTTATTATCTTAAAATTAGATAAAAGCACAACCGAGTTGAGCTTTGGCTCAAAGAAAATCCCCCTTATCGAGGCGCCAAATTCTAGCTGTAAAATCGCCGTTTTAGCAGCGAATTACCGTGCTAAGGGAGATTTCGCGCTGAGAATAGTAGATCAAAGCGGCAGCCACGAGCAGATCGTTGCTTTGAAAAAGGGTGAGTATAAAAAAGAGGCCCTAAGTGTCGCTCCAGGCAAAGTTAAACCACCTAAAGAAGCCGCCGCGCGTATCAAAAAAGAGCTCGACGAAGCTAACGCGATCTATGCGATTACCACGCCGCGCTATCTTTTTTCCACGCCGTTTGAGCTGCCTTTAAACTCTAAAATAACCTCTGCATTCGGCAATGCCCGCACTTTCAATGGCGAGCTTAAAAGCTATCACAGCGGAACCGATTATCGCGCCGCGGTAGGCACTGCAGTGCGCGCTGCCAACGACGGCGTCGTAGTCATCGCCAAAGACCGCTACTACGCGGGCGGTTCGGTCGTGATTGATCACGGCGGCGGCATTTATTCGCAGTACTATCATCTAAGCGAGATCAAAGTTACGCTTGGCGATCACGTTCACAAAGGCGATGAAATCGCGCTTTCGGGCGAGAGCGGTAGAGTTAGCGGCCCACATCTGCACTTCGGCATCGCGATCAACGGCGTGAGCGTCAATCCGCTAAGCTTCGTCGCTAAATTTAACGAAGTGGTTTTTGGCGAGCGCTAAAATGCCCTACAATCCGAAGGAATTAATGAAAAAAATTCTCGCAGGCAGCGATTTTAAGCTAAAAGGCTCGGTCAAAGGCCGCGTGCGCGTCGCGAGTAGGGACGGAGCGATCGTAAATTTTACCGCTGCAGACTTCGGCGTGCAGAGCCTAAACGACAAAATTTTGCTTAGTGGCGAGCAGTTCGAGCGCTTTAGAGCTAGAATTTTTGGGATTTTAAACTCCGGCGGACGCGAGCTTGCAGGCAGGCTCACGCTCTCTTCTACGCCCAAAAAGAAAGCCCGCGCAGATCGTCTCCGCGCGGCAGATGGCTATGCGGAGTTTGACGGCGCCTGCGATTTTGGTAGCTTTTGCGGCGGAGATTTAAGCGCAGTTTTGCCCGAGGCTGGCGGCAGCTTGGCAAAGACTTTGTATGCTACAAACGCAAGGTGTGGCGATTTTTCTGCGTGCAGCGCTCAGAGTGTGCGAGATTTTGCTTCACGAGCAGAATTTCAAGATGCTTCGCAAGCAGAATTTTATGGTGCGGCTCGGGCGGAATTTTGCGCAGATACCGCGTGGGATACGGCGCGCGAGAATTTAATTTCGCAAAATGATGCTGCGCAGGATGATATGAGTGTGGGGCTTGCTGCTAGTTTCGAAGAGAGCGCAAATGCGAGGAGTGAAAATTTTATGCCGCAAAGCTCTGCGTCTATGAATTCTGCCAAAGGGCGAAGCTTCATTCTTGCATCGCGAAATTTTATTTCCGCGCAAAGCTCTATGCTCGTGAAAGATTCCGCATTCGAGGCGCAAAATTCTAATTTTATGGCGCAAACGGAGAATTTTGCAGCTGAAAATTCGTTTGTAGCAGAGCAGGACGCGGACTTACGAAGTAAAAATTCTACGGCGCAAGGCTCTGCATCAAAAAATTCCACTTTCGCAAATTCTGCGCTTGATATAAAGTGCGCAAATGATTGTGGGCCTCAAGGCTCCGAGTTTTCCAAGGGGCAAAGCGCTAATTTCGCTAGCTGCCGTGCTGCAAATTTTGTTTCAGAAAATACCTCGGAATTTACGCCTCAAGATGAGAATTTCGTCGGTGAGAATTCAATGTTTTTGGAAAAAGGGCAAAATTACGCGCTAGAAAATTCCGATGAGCAAAATTTAGAGCAGAAAAGCTCCGCACAAGAGTGGCGCACTTTAAATTTGCCGCCGCAAGCGGGAAATAAATTTGCGCTCGAATTTGAGCAATCCGCGCAGCCTGAGTTAACGGGTGAGAATTCTACGTTTGCTTCTTCTATGGCGGAGGGGGCGCTTGGTGATGAGCCCGCGTCTGCTGCTTTTGGGAGCGAATCAACTTTTGTGACTAAGCCCGTAAATTTATATGGCAAGCCTGCGCGCAAAGCGCCTGCGAAAGAGCGCGCGCGCCTGCCGGGGCGTCCGCAGGCTCTGCCTATTGCAAGCACTTCGCGTCCTATCTCGCTACCGCAAGCGTCTAAAGCTAGGCTCATCGAGCTTAAGCCGCGTTTCATAGGCATCGCGCATAGGATTAAAATTTCGTTTTTGAAAAAGAGCGCGAGCGAGCCTGGCGAAGGAGTTTTGGCGCGCGTTCGTATTCCACTTTTGATGGAGAATTTCGGTCTTAATGATATTTTGTCGTCCACGGCGAGCTACCAAATGGCTAAAAAAATGGTGCGCACAATCGCCGATCTTTACATCGCCAAGGATCTGCGCGGCGTGCACATAGGCGTGCCGGTACGCCTTGAAATGGGCTTTAAAAGCGGTATCTCTGACGTCAGCAACCACGCCTTTATCTTTAAGCTCATCGAGGACAGCCTCGTCAAAAACAGCGTCATCGATGATGATAACGCAGATATCGTGCGCGAGATCAAGCTCTTTAAGCAGGACGTTTTCGACGGGGTTTTGGTAAACCTCGTGCGGTTTGAGTAGAGACTTTGCGATGCTTTGCGTATAAATTTTAAAAATTTTGAGCTACCGCATGAAATTCCATCGTTTTCGAGCTTTAGCTCGCACCGCAACAAGCGCTTTTTAAAATTTTTTTGATCAAACCAGTAAAAATTTGAAAGGATTGAGATGCAAAAAGCCTTTTTTAATTCGCCCATTGGAATGCTTGAAATTTGGGATGATGAGATCGGGATCTGCAGTATCGACTGGGTCAAAAGCTCTGCCTGCGGGCCCAATGATGAGATCTTTAAAAAACACGACGCAGAGCTTAAATTCGGCTTTGTGCGTGCAGCGGATGATAAAGGACGCGATTTAAGGCTTAGCGATTTAAAAAAGAATTTGGCTCTTTGCACCGACGAGCTTGGCGCATATTTCAGGGGCGAGCTTGAAAGCTTTAGCGTTAAACTGAGCCAAAATGGCACGCAGTTTCAAAAGTCCGTGTGGAGCGCGCTTTTAGAGATCCCTTATGGTGAGGTCGTAACATACGGCGAGCTAGCCCGGGCTATCGGCAGACCGCGCGCAAGCCGCGCAGTAGGCAGCGCAAACGGCAAAAACAAAATCCCCATCATCGTGCCGTGCCACCGCGTTGTAGCTACGGGCGGGCTCGGAGGATACAGCGGCGCGGGCGGCGTAGCGACCAAAGCGTGGCTGCTAAACTTCGAAAGAGAAAGCTTAGCCAAATTGGGCAAGTAAAATTCCGTTAAATTATGCCTTGCAGGCACGGCGCTGATTTTCAAATTTTACCGCGAGACGCTGCGAAATTTCATAAAGCGATTTTGTAAATTTCTAGTTTTGCGGCGACCAAGGCAGTTAAAATTTTGCAAGAAGCGAAACTTGCTATGCTGACTTAAAGCCCTAATTTTAAATTTATCGCGCCTTAGACGCCTGCTATGAGTGGTTGAAATTTTTCGCAGTGATAAAATTTAGCCTCGCGAAATTACGCTCTGAAATCCTTCGATAAATTTTCATCTTGCGTGCATTTAGTGTAGCAGCACGCGAGGCGGTAAAATTTTGCCGCTCCTTTTTGTGTAGATAGGCAAGGATAGCAAGGTTTTGTCGCGGAGTTTTGCAGAGGCTAAAAATTCTATGCTGCCGCGCCGTACGGGCAAAATTTCACATTGCCGTATCAAAGCAAAGTAAAATTCTTAAATCGCGCTTGCCGAGGTAGGGTAAAATTCCCGCAGAGGCGGTAGAGCGAGGCGGAATTCCTCTCGGCGGTAACGTGACTAAGTAAAATTTTATAAATCCACGAAGTGGGCAGTATCCCAGCAGAATCGGCATTGTCCTAGCCAAGCTTCTTGCGTAAGCAGCGGGCGCGTCAAAGATAAAATTTTTCACGAAGACGGCAAAGTACAGCAGTATGCCGCTAGAGTCACCTGACGAAGATGAAATTCTACGCAAAGAGAGCGAGATGAATTTTGCGCAAAGACCGCGCTATTTGCTGAAATTCGCGCAAAAGCAATATTCTTTTAAAAAATTCCTAGCAGTGGTAGCGTTCGTCGGCGAAGCTCGCCTTTGAAAGCGACGTTTTGCTAGGGTTTCTTGCTAAAGCGACGTTGCATAGCAAAGTAATTGTAAAAGCGGCAAGCGTGCTGTAGATAAAATTCTTAGCAAAAGCGGCGTAGCAGGGCAAAATTTCTACGCAATACGCACGGCAGAGATAAAATTTGCCAAGCAACTACGAGCGAAAACCCCGGCAAATTCAGCAAAGTTTGGTAGAACGCAGAATTTTTATCAAATCTACGTAGCTTTGCCAAATTCTTAAATTAGTCGAAATTTTCTATCAGATCGCTAAAAATTTTAGTTAAATTTTCGACGTCGCTCATCTCTACTCGTTCATTGATCTGATGGATCGTGTCGTTTCGCACGCCAAACTCCGCTGTCTCCACGCCAAACTCCGCGAAGTATCTCGCATCGCTCGTGCCGCCTGCGGTATTTAGCTCGGCTACTGCGCCGCAGATCTTCTGCACGCTAGCGCTTAGTTTTTGCACGATTTTGGAGTTTCGCTGAGTTAAAAAAGGCTTTGAGGAGCTTTTTAGCGCAAGGTGTAGCGACGCGCCTGCTCGCAGCTGCGCGGTGCAGCTCATTTCTAGTTTGCCGCAGGATTCGCTTTCGTTGCATAGCGCGTCTTTAGCGTCCAGCTCAAATAATCTCAGTACGTAGTCTCGCACGTCTTCTAGCCCCAGCCCTACGCCACCACGGGCGTTAAACATCACGCGTACGTCCTTGGGTGTTACGTTTACTACCTGCGAACCGCCGCGAATGTCGGTGATGACTATCTTGGCTGGAGCGAAATCCTCGCTACCTGCGTCCAGATCATGCCCCGCGAGGCTTGCAAGCACCGGCGCCAAAATGTGGACAGGATTGATGCATTTATCAGGGTAGGCCGCGTGCCCGCCGATGCCCGTGAGTGCGAGGACGCCGTTAATTGAGCCGCGACGGCCGATCTTAATGGTATCACCGAAGCGCACTTCGCATGTAGGCTCCGCAACGATTGCGAAGTCGGGTAGGGCACCTTGCTCGCGCAATTTAGAGAGCATTTCGCGCGTGCCGTAGATGCCGTCGCCCTCCTCATCGCTGGTTAGTAGTAGGCTCAGCGTGCCCTTAAAATCGCGTGCCGCCGCTAGCGCGCAGATTGCCGCTGCGATGCCACTTTTCATATCCTGCGTGCCGCGCCCGTATAAAAAGCCATCCGCTTCCACCGGCACAAACGGATCGCTCGCCCAGCCCTCGCCCGGCGGCACGACGTCGATGTGCCCGGCAAAGCACAGATGCGGACCCTGTCCGAAGCGCTTGGTAAAAATCGCGTTAGTTACGCCGTTTAGCTCGAATCTATCCTCGCTAAAGTCTGCCAGCAGCATCGAGACGTAGTTGAAAGCTCCGTCGTCGCTAGGCGTGAGCGAGCGGAATTTGATGAGCTCTTTTAGAATTTCAATCGGTTTCATAAGCCTTCCTTTGGTTTAAATTTTACCGAAAATTATAGCGTATAAAAGCTTTAGTGCGAAAAATACCAAAATAAACGCCGAGATATATGCAAATGCCCGCACTACTATGTTTGGAAGCTTGCTACGAGCTAGATATATAGCAAGCGGAAAAAGCGTGATCCAAGCTAAAATTCCGCTTACAAGCCCCGCAAGAGCAAGCGCGAAATTTGCTCGCGCGGTACCGGCAGAGACGCTGAGCCAAAACATAATGACGTATGGATTTAGTAAATTTATTAAAAAGCCTTTGCCGTAAAGCGCCGCGCCTGAGCAAGCCTCGACGCTTGCAGGTTGCACCGAGCTAGCCGCGCCATGCCAGATCGCGTACGCCATGTAGAGCAAAAAGCACGCGCCAAATACCGATATGCAGGTAAAAACGATCGGAATTTTGGCTAACTGCGATATCCCGAATGCCGAGAGCGCCAGATATAGCATATCCGCGCTCATGGCGCCGAGGCCCAGACACAGCGCCTTAGTGTAGCTTCGCAGCGCGTAGGACATTATCAGCACGTTTACCGGACCGATCGGCACGCTAACGCCAAGCCCCATCAAAATTCCTTGTATGAACGACTGCATCCTTTTGCTTGCATCCCCCAATTTGCTATAAAATTTCGGCGTACGGCACTGCGAAAAGATCTATGGGCGCGGCTTTGCGAACAGATCGATGACGCGTGTCTTTGCGAATAGGTCGATGGCGCATAGCTTCGCGAATGGATCGATCCTGAAATTCCGCGCACCCGCCGATCGGTTTTTAAATTTAACGCAATCGCCGCCGTAATGCGCCTTAGCTTTAAAATTTTAACGCGACCGTCGTAGTGCGCTCGGCTTTGAAATTTTAGCATGCACGGCTCGCGGCACACCTGCTTACCGAGCCTTGGCTGACTTTGAAATTCTAATGCCGAGCATTGCGTGCGCCTCGGCTTTGAAATTTTAACGAGCGCTTCGCACGGCACTCACGCTAGACGAGCTTTAAATTTAGCTTTTAAATTTTAACGCGCAATCGCGGCTTAAATTTACAGCTTAAATTTACGGCTCGAATTTTGCGAGGCAAAATCCGCCGTCTCGCTAAGTTTGCGAGCCAAATTTTGCAAGGCAAAATTAAACTAGCAAAAGATTGGCGACGAATGGCGGTTCGCGCAAGTCGGTAAATTTTAATCGCGTAAATTTAAAGATCGTGGCGGTAAAATTTAACCCGCCGAAATTTTACTTTGTGTAATTTCGCGTGTCCGCGCTCATAAATAGCCCATGATCGCGGCTGAAATTTCGCGAAGTGAAATTTCGCGCCTTAAAATTTTATCCGCAAATTTTAAAATCCAGCCGTGGCGCCTGAAATTTAATCATTTGCTTGCTTTAAATTTAGCTACGCATTTAAAATTTAGCCACGCCCGCAATTTAAATTTTATCGACCCGCCGCAAAATCCGCACGCAAAACAGACATGTGCTATAGCACAGCCTAGCCGCGAGGCTAAACGCGCCGTAAATTTTATCGTTTCGCGGTGGGGCAAATTCAGTGCCGCAAAGCAAATCTTGCGCGCCGATGGATTAAATCCGCACCGCAGAGCAAATTCCGCGCCGCAGCCATCTTCGTGAAAATCCTGCGCCGCAAGGGCTTTAAGTAGCCTGCTTCGTAAAATTCCGCGATTGCAATAGCTAAATTTAAAACGAAAAATCCCCCGTCGCGCCGTGCGACATGCTCTCATAAACCGCCTTGACGTACTTATCGCGCACCGCGCAATCTAGCAGCTTCTCGCATTCCAGGCAGCTGGTGAGGTTATGCTCCGCCTGACACGCTTGCAGCGCGGCTAAGCTTTTATCCAAAATTTCGTCGTAAACGTCGCGCGGCGCGCTACTCTCGGTGTCAGCCATTAGTTTTTCTTGCCGTAAATTTCATGCATTTTCGCGATCTCGTACTTCGAGCCGAAAAAGCAAGGGCTGCTTTGGTGGATTTTCTCGATTTTAAGCTGTAAAAGCGAGCTGTTCACGCCGTCGCTGGTGGCGCCTTCAGCGCGCTCGAAGATAAACGCAAACGGCAGCACTTCGAAGGTTACGCGAAGTTTGCCGCGCGGATGATCGCTAGTAGCGGGGTAGCTGAAAAGTCCGCCGCCTTTTAATAAAATTTGATGCAGATCGCTTACCATCGCGCCGCTGTATCGCAAGCGGTAGCCCTCATCAAACAGCGTGCGCACGAGCTTTCGGTGCGGTTCGCTCCAGCCCTTTTGCGTCGCACCCGTGGCGTTTAGCTTGCCTTTTTGCTGTAGGCGCAGGTCTTTTACGAAGCTAAATTTACCCTCGCGATTTAGGCGGTATAGCTTCGGTGCGTCCTCGCAAACGACCATCTCAAGGCGCGGCCCGTAGATGCAATAGATCGCTGCTTTTAAGTTTGCGGGCGAAATTTCATCCTCGTAGATGCCAAATATCGAGCCCACAGCGAAATTTACGTCCACCAAGCTCGAGCCGTCGAGCGGATCGTAAGCGACGATTAGGCGCGCATCTTTTCTAAGCTCCAGCGCCTCCTCTTTCTCCTCGCTGATTAGGGCGCGCACGAGCGGATTTTTGCGAAATTCCGCCTCGATTATGGCGTCGCTTTTTACGTCGAGTTTGAGCTGCGTATCGCCCGTGCTGTTGTGATGATCTGTGTAGCCGAAGTCCGCGTATTTCAGCTCCTCGGCGATTTGTAGCGCGATATTTTGGATTGATTTTACGATCTCTTGCATTTTATTCCTTTACATTTTTTTGGCGTTTTTTAAGATCCATTCGCTAATGCCCGCAGCATCGTTGATGTCGAAATTTACGCGGCAAAATTTATCCATCTGCTCGCCGCTTAAATTTGAAGCGATCGCATCCGAAAATGGCAGATACGCCGGATCGATCCTGTCGCGAAACAGGCTTATGCGCGGCAGCGGCAGCGTCTTTAGCCCCTCTACGAGCAGGATGTCAAATTCTCCGAGCATCCGCACGACCTCGTCAATCTGCATACAGCGCTGTGAAAAATAGCTCGTCCGCGTAGGGCTCATCACGACGGTTTCGGCGCCGAGCTCGCTAAATTTGGCGCTGTCCTTGCCCTCTACGTCGAAACGCGCCTTATCGCCCGGATCGTGCTTTACGATCGCAGTCCGAAGCCCGCTAGCGATAAAAATTTTAGCGATCTTGCAAATTAGCGTCGTTTTGCCGCTATTGGAAGGGCCTGAAAACGCGATAACAAGTCTTTTCATTTTAAAATCCGGCTTTTTAAGATGAGCAGATTGTAGCGAATTTAGCCTTTTAAAAAGCAAAATTCGTTAGAATGCGCCTAAAATTTCAAAGGAAGATCGATGAAGAAATTTGATTTTAGCGGCGCGCGAGGTAGCGCGGCAAGGGGCTCGTTAAGCGTTGCGGCAAAGGGCGCTATTTTAGCCGCGCTAGCGCTATTTTTAAACTCCTGCTCCGCAAACGATCCCCGTCACGATCCGCTTAAAAACGAGTTTCTGGCCTACACGCAAAAATTTGAATCGGTGCGCGCGGGCGATCGCTATTTGGCAGTGGCGACCTATCTAAATCCCGTTGCACCTGAGCTTAGAAACGCCGCGGAGGACGAGGTGTTTTTGCTCACCTCCTATCCTAAAGAGATTCAGATCCGCGCGGTGCAGATCAACGGCGCAAACGCAAACGTAGTGCCGCTGCATGACGGCGATCCGCTTTTGCAAAAGGAGCTTTTTAAGATCGCGTGGGCGAGCCGCTACAAGATCACCGCGCCTAAGAGCGATAAGGACGAGCTGGTGCTTAGCTACCGCACCTCAAATGAGCTGAACGCCACGATGAAATTTCGTAAAATTTCAAAGTCGATGTATTGGCACCCGCAGATCGATCTAAAAGATTAAAGGAGAGAAGGTGGGTTACGACATAAGTTATCACGCGATCGGCAAAGATGAAATTTCGCAGTGGTATTTTAAGCCGCTAAAGCTCGCGCAGAAGGGAGATTTTGAGGCTATCGCTAAAATAGCGCGCGAAGCGGGGATGGATGAATTTTACGCAGAAAAATACGCGGATGGCTTCCGCTCGGCGCTGCAGTACGGCACGCAGGGGATTTTTAATAAAACGCACGGATTTCATATAGCCGTGGCGCAGGGCTATTTTAGAGAATATTTTTACACGCGCGGCACGGCGTTTAGCTTTTTGGCGGAGCAAAGCTCTAAATTTAAACCCTACATAAGCGATTGGCGCGAGGTTTTGCCGGCGGAATTTCTAGCGGAATTTAGCGGCGAAATTCACAATGAGATCGTCGAAAACTATTGCTGCGGCGCGTATCTTAGCACTGCTAGCGTGCAGAAACTGCTGCGCGATTATGAGGCGGGCGGCGAGGTTAAATCCGCCGTAGATGAATTTTATGCGCAAAATTTGCCCGTGTTTTTAAAGGCGTTAAATTCCGCCGCAGAGCTTGGAGTAGGGCTGCTTGAGGCTACCGAGGTGGTTGAGCCCAATCCGATCGATCTGAATAGGTCCGAGTCGTTTTCAAATCTTTTTAATTGCGATACGCAGGGTGCGCTGATCTACGCGGAAATCGCCGCGCAGCAGATCGGCGAGGCGATAGAGCGAGATAAGGTGGGCGGAGGCGGTACGACGGGCAGCGGGAATTCTGCCTCGCGCGGCGTCGATGTAACGGGCGGCGGCAGTGCGACGGAAGCGGATGGCGGCGCAATGAAAGCAAGCGGCGGGAATTCCGTCCCGTGCAGCGGCGATACGATAGAAGGCGGTAGCGAGAATTCCGCCGCAGAAGATCATAAAGACGCAACCTGCGTAGGCGGCGAAAAGTCGCTTTTTGACAAGATCAAAGGGCTTTTCAAATAGCAATTTGATCGCTAAATTTTAAAGCGGCTTGCACGGAGTTAAGGTCGTAAAATTAAATCATCTCGCGCTTATAGGCTCCGTGCCGTTAAATTTAACTAAAACGGTGCGGCAAAGAGGCGTGGATTTAAAATTTAAAACTTACCGAAATTTTAAAACGGCGGCTTGCATATCCGAAGTTACGAAATTTTAAGGCGTCGCAAACAAGCAAACAAGCTGCAAAGCGGCTAAATTTAAACTTGTCGCAGCCTTTGCGGCGGATAAGCTGCGGATAGGTTATATGTTTAAATTCCATAACCAAAAGCGCCCGATTTTGATTTCATGTCACTTAAAATTATACGTTCGGGCGCTAATTTGATCGCTCACAAAACGCCGCGATAAAATTTCAATGAATTTTAAATTTTAAAGCTCGTCACCCCAGAAATAAAGCTCGAAAAAAGCAAGCGCAAAGATAAAAAAGACTATCAGCGCTGCGCCGCCCGCTCGGGTGTAGCTATCGTCTCCTACGCCGAATTGCACGCAATACGCAAGCGCCATAAAAAACAAACAAGCCGCTAAATTTGCGGAGCGCTTCTTTTCGTCTTTCAATAACGATACGCACAAAAAGGCGGCTACTATGAGAACTGCGGTCGCGATAATTTGCATGGCGTGCCGCCTTTCATGCAGGGTGGGAAAGAGCCCTTATTTGGCGTTAAAAGATGAAATTTCGCCGTTTTGATCTGCTCGTCTAAGCTCTTAGCGGGCAAATTTCGCGCTTTTGAGGCGGCGGCTTTTAAAATTTCTCGCTCGCCGTATTTGAAAATTATCTTTTGCGCTCGCCGCCTCTTAAATCATCCTTCAAGCCCGCCGCCGGCTTAGCGGAAGCTGTCGCTTCTGCTCGGTATCAGCAGATCTTGTAGCTCCTGTTGCACCGAGACTTTCGCGCGCGGATCTAGGATCTGCGAGTAGATGATGAAGTTTGCAAGCACCTTTTTGCCGTAGTCCCTGCTCTCGGCATACGGCACGAGCTCCATGCTAAGCCACGGCTCAAATTTGCCCTTATTAAACATATCGCCGCGCTGAAGCATCTTTTTGACGAGCCCGAGCCCGCCGTTGTAAGCGTATGCGATGAAAACCGGGCTGTAAATTTTGCGCTCCAGCCAGTCGATATGGATGTTAGCAAAGCGGTAAGCGACTTCCGGGCGGAACATATCGTCTTGATCGAAGCCGTCGATTTTGAGTTGCTTTTTGCCGATCTCGTTAGCCAAAAACGGCATAAATTGCATCATCCCAAGCGCATACGACGTAGATACCGATGCGGGCACGAAGCGGCTTTCTTGGCGGGCGAGCGCTAAAATTAGCGCTTTGCGGCGGTTATCGCCGTCGCCGATATACTCCATAAACGGCGTCGGATAGAAGTTGTCCTTGCCGCCACCCGCTTTATTCATTATGTATGAGTACTCGCCGATGCTTTGCTTGGTGTCGAATTTTTTGGCAAATTCCAAAAGCTGCGGGCGTGACATCCGATCAGCGCTATTTTTTGTCCGAACCCAAGCGAAAGGATCGGTGATGTCGTAGCCCTCTATGGAATTTTTAGCGGGGTTTGGGATGATTATGTTTAAATTCCTATCCCCTAAGACCTCCTTGGCATAAAGCGCGTAGAGGCTGTAATAATCGCTGCTAGCAAGCTGGCGCAAGACATTTTGATCTCCATTTAGCAGGTAGATCCAAAATTTTGCATTGTGAACGTCGTGAGGCTTCTCAAAGCTCGCTACTGCGCGGCTAAAAAATGCAAGCGCAGCCCCTTCATCGCCCTGCATGACGGCATTTACGCCGAGCATAAACGCTACGTCCTTCTCCACGGCTAGTGGATCGACGTCCGTAAGCGAGCGGCGCAGGCGCGGGTATTTGCGGTTGATTAGCGCGTCGTTGAGAACCGCTTTGAAGCCTTTTTGCGAAGCCAGTTCGCTTACGAAGGCTGCGTCGGCGTCGATATCGATCAGAGCGTCCTTGCCCGCACCTTTTAAGTAGTCGTAATATAAAAAGTAGTTTTGCGCGTTGTGGCTCTGCATAAAATACTCGCTCGGATTTTCGTCGTTAAATCCGCGCAGTAAATTTACGGCGTTTCTACTTGCCGCGTCTTGGTGCTTTTCAAGCTGCGAAGCGAGCGTCTCGCGCACCGATGGGCTTAGCTTGGCGATAAAATTTGGATAGGAGCGCGCCTTTTTGCAGGTTAAATTTGCATCTAAAATATTGGCGGAGGTAACGCCTGCGCAGTGATCCGGACGCTTAGGCGGGCGAACGGCGCCGAAAATTCTATCTAGCTTCTCTTTTAGCTTGCCCTTGTAGCGAAAGATGCTCTGCTTCAATGCCTTGATCTCGGCTTTATTAAATTTCGTCTCGTCGATCAGGCGGTAGATGTAATAGTCCTTGGCTAGGGATTTTGGCTCGTCTTTGATCTGTTCGTAGCTTAAAATTTTACCGCTACTTGCGGCGCACAGCAGTCCTAAAACAAGGCTAAATTTCAGAAATATTTTCAAATGACCGTCCTATTGATGATATAGATTATCGCGCTGTCAAAGAAGTTAAGCACGAGTAGGATAAGAAGCGGCGAAAGATCAAATCCGCCGAAAGTAGTAGGCAGATAGCGGCGCACCAATGCAAACGCAGGCTCCGTAAGCGCAGAGATCGCGCGGACGATTTTATAAAATTTACCGAACGGATTTGGACGGATGAAACTCAAAACGCAGGCGACGAAAATTAGCATCATATAAGCTTGAATCACGTAGTGAATACTCACTAAAATGCCGTAAAATACGCTATTTAGTAGCATCGAGTATCTCCTTTAAATCGGCGCGGATCAGCGGATACAGCTCGCTAAGCTCCGGTCCGTGCGGCGCGCCGGTTAGTAAAAACCTAAGCGGCATAAACAGACTCTTGCCCTTTAAGCTTGTAGCCTGCGAAAGCGCCGCTTTGAAATCATTAAATTCTGCTGGTGCATCGTTTGAGCTTAATAAATTTAAGATCGCCTCTCGTAGCGCCTGTGCCTGCGCCGCCCACTCCTGCGGGATATCTTTCGCGCCGTAGATCGCTGCGATCTTTTCTTTGATACGTGGGATAAGGCTTGCTTCTTGAGTGTAAAATTTTATTAAAGGCGCAAATTTCGGCTCAAGCTCAAAAAGCTCAGCCAGGCGCTGCTCGCTCGCTCTTTTGATATGTTCGCGGTTTATAAAGGCTAGTTTATCCTCGTCAAATTTTGCCGGGCTTTTTGAAATTTTAGCGATATCGAAAAACTCCACCGCCTCATCCATGCTAAAGACCTCGCGCGGCGTTTTGTTGCCCAGTAGGATCAGATAGTTTGCGATCGCTTCGGGCAGGTAGCCGCTTTGAAGCAGCCATTTTACCGAGGAGCTATCCTCGCGCTTGCTCATCTTTTTGCCTTCGGAATTTAATATGATCGGCAGGTGCGCGTATTTGATCTCGCCGTCGTAGCCAAGGCTTTGGCGGATCCAGTTTTGCTTTGGGGTGTTTGAGACGTGATCCTCGCCGCGGATTACGAAGCTCACGCCCTGCATCATATCGTCGCAGGCGCAGGCGAAGTTATAAGTTGGCGTCTTGTCCGCGCGCATAATGACGAAGCTGTCGATATTCTGCGGCTCAAATACGATACGTCCCTTGATCGCGTCGGTAAATTCCAGCGCGTGATCAGGCTTTTTAAGACGGATGGTAAAGGGCTTGCCGCAGCTTAGCACCTCTTCGTCGCTTAAATGTTCGCAGTGCCCGTCGTAGCGATACGCCTCGCCTGCGTCCTTGGCGGCTTGCTTTTTAGCTTCAAGCTCCTCCTCGCTGCAAAAACAGCAAAACGCCTTTTTCTCGGAGAGCAGCTTAGCAGCGAACTGCTGATGAAATTTTAAATTTTTACTTTGATAATACAGGCTCTGCCATTTAATGCCGAAGCGCTTTAAAATTTCGATTATCTCTTGATCTTTGCCTTCGATATTGCGCGCAGTGTCGGTATCCTCGATGCGCAAAATAAAGCCGCTTCCATCTTGCAGCGAGCAGATGTAGTTAAAAATAGCCGCGCGTAAATTTCCGATATGCATATCGCCGGTGGGCGACGGAGCGAAGCGATACAATTTAGGTCCTTTGGGTTTAAATTTAAGCTGGGATTATACTTTTTACTTCCTAATAAAAAGCAAAAACAAAGCAAAAATAGGCTAATATCGGCGCATCTTATCTAAGGAGACAATATGGGTTTCATTCAGGAATTCAAAGAATTTGCGATGAAAGGAAACGTCATCGATATGGCGGTGGGTGTCGTCATCGGCGGGGCTTTCGGCAAGATCGTAACCTCGCTCGTAAGCGACATTATGATGCCGGTTTTAGGACTTCTTACGGGAGGTATGAATTTTACCGATCTTAAGATCGTGCTAAAAGAAGCGGTGGGGCAGACCCCGGCCGTTACGATAAACTACGGCTCGTTTATCCAGGTAACGGTCGATTTTATCATCATCGCATTTTGTATATTCTGCGCGATCAAGGCGATCAATAAGCTTAAAAAGCCAGCCGAGCCTGCGCCTGAGCCGGCTGCGCCCGCTGAGCCTAGCGAAGAGGTCAAACTTCTTAGCGAGATAAGAGACCTGCTTAAAAAATAGGTTACGGTGATGCTTGAGAGAATTCCTTATTTCAAAGCTCTAAGCGCAGCGCAAATCGATCGTTTGGAGCAGATTAGCATCCATAAAAGCTACAAAAAGGGCGAAATTTTATTTTTCGAGGGCGAGCGCTCGCAGTATCTATTAATCCTGCTAAAAGGAATTTTAAAAATCTATAAAACCTCCGCAAAGGGGCGTGAGATCCATATGCGCGAGATCCGCCCCATCTCGCTCGTGGCGGAGATGGTAAATTTCGAAGAGACGAGCTATCCTGCAAGTGGCGTGTTTTCGACAAACGGCGAGGTGCTAAAGATCGATTATGAAAAATTTAAAAACGAGTTTATGAGCGATCCAAAGATTTGCCTGGAGCTTTTAAAATCGATGTCCGAGAAGATCCGAGCGCTAAATGCAGTCTTTGATAATCAAGTCGTGCTTAACTGCGACGGCAAGATTGCTAAGTTTATCAGCGAGAATTTCGATATTTTTATGAGCACGAAATACACTAGAATAGCCAAAATTCTAAATGTTACCCCCGAAACATTTTCGCGCACCATCACTAAATTTAAAAAGAGCGGCGCGCTAATTTTGGATGATAAACAAGAAATCACGGGCTTTGATAAAGATAAGCTAGACGAGTATATCCAAGGCTAGAGTTTGAAAAGCGCCTATATTTTCCCAATCGTCGGCACAGTTTTATTCCTATTTTTTAATCTTTACATCTACAGATCGATCAGCGCGCGCTTTACGCCATATAAAAATTTCGTGATCTTCCGCCCTGTCTTGAGCTTACTTTGCGTAGCTTTAGCAATTTTAGATGCAATATTTTTTGCGGGTTTTGGGCTTAATGGAAGCTTTAAAAATGAGCTGCTCTATAAAGCTTGCGTATTTTGCATGGCAGCGTCCTTTTCGCTCTTTTTTATCTGCCTTGCTTACGATGTGCTAAGCGCCGCCGCGCATGTAGTTAAATTTAGCCAAAACAGGCGAAAATTTTTAAAAACCTTCATCGACGTAACCTTCGTAATAATGGCGTTTAGCTATATTTTTAAGGGGCTTTATAATGCACTAAAAATTCCAAAAATCACCGAGTGCGAAATAAAAATCAAAAGCTTAGCTCGCGAGCTAAGCTTCGTCGTCATCTCGGACGTGCATCTGGGCGAGTTTTTGAAAAAGGAGTTTTTGCAAGGCGTCGTAGCGCAGATAAACTCGCTAAATTACGATGTGTTGCTGATCGTGGGCGATATGTTTGATCTGCGCTCGGATGAGCTCGGGGATATTTTGCAGCCTCTTGAGGCGATCAAAAAGCCTATCTTTTTCGTCACCGGCAACCACGAGTATTACCGCGGCGACGCAAGCGGGCTTATCGCGGCAATGCAAAAAGCGGGCGTGCGCGTGCTGCAAAACGAAAGCGTGGAATTTGAAGGGCTAAATTTAATGGGCGTGCACGATCTTAGCGGCTTTCGCTTCGGATACATGCAGCCAGATTTAAGTGCTGCGCTAGCGCAGGCGGATCCTGATAAGCCTAAAATTTTACTCGCGCATCAGCCCAAATACGTCGTGGACTTCGTGCGCGACGAGGTCGATCTGTGTATCTGCGGACACACGCACGCGGGGCAAATTTTTCCGTGGACGCTTTTGGTGCTGCTTAGCCAGAAGTATCTTTACGGGCTGTATAACGACGGGCTGAAGCAAATTTACGTAAGCAGCGGCGTGGGGTTTTGGGGCCCGCCGATAAGGGTCTTTGCGGATGCCGAAATCGCGCTGCTTAAGCTTAGAAAGGCATAGATGAGAAGTTTTATTTCGAGGATTTTCGGGATTATCGCCGCGGTGAAATTTCCTAAATTTATACAAAATTTTATCAACCTAAAATATGTGGAATTTTTCAAAATCGATATGAGCGAATTTGATCCGCCGCAAAGCTACGCGAGCCTAAACGCGCTTTTTACTCGCCGCTTGCTGCGTCCGCGCGAGATAGCGACGGACGAGACGGCTTTTATAAGCCCTAGCGACGGCGTGATCTTTGAGAGCGGGACCTGCGCCGATCTGCGAGCTTTTAGCGTAAAGGGCTGCGAATATAGCCTTAGCGAGCTATTGGGGCGCACGTTTACTGCAAGCGAAAGCGGCGCGGTTAAAAAATTAGATGACGCCGCGGACGCCGCTCAAGCGAAAATCATAGGCGGCGGTGCAACTTATGCCGCAAGCGGCGTGCGAGCTGAAATTTACAGAGATGAAAATAGCGCGAGCCGCGAAACGAGCGCAGAGGACGCCCAATGCCGCAAAAATACAAGCGGCGCAAATTTAAGCTACGCAAATATCTATCTAAGCCCGCGTGATTATCATCATTATCACGCGCCGTGCGATCTGGGCGTGCTGCAGGCGCTTTATATCCCTGCCGATCTCTACAGCGTGGCGAAGAAGCTTTTACTTAAAATTCCAAACCTCTACGCTAAAAACGAGCGCGTGATTTTGAAGTGCAAAATGCGAAACGGCGGGATTTTATGGATGGTTTTCGTGGGTGCTTTAAACGTCGGCAAGATGAGATTTGATTTCGATACGCGAATACAGACGAATGCATGCGCAAGTAGAGCTGAGGCGCTTTACGAATATGAAAATTTAAAATTTAAAAAGGGCGATCATTTGGGAAATTTCGAGCTGGGCTCAACGATCGTACTCGTAGCGCAAAGCGAGTTTTTAAAATTTGAAACCCCGGCTGATACGTCCGTAAAATTCGGACAAAAAATCGCAGAATTTAATGAAATTTCACAAAATTCCATTTAAAATGCAGGATTTTTTCTTTAACTAAAATTAATTTTATTTAAATTTGGCTATAATCATCTCACTTTAAATCAAAGGATTTAACATGAAAAATTTAAAAGCTTTTACGATGATAGAGCTTGTTTTTGTCATCGTCGTTTTAGGTATTTTGGCGGGCATTGCGGTGCCTAGATTAGCCGCTACGCGCGATGATGCTACAATCGCTAAGATGCGTGGGGATATCGCCGCCATTAGAAGCGGACTTTCGCTAGTTAGAAGCGAGAATATGATGAGGGGCGTGACTACGTGGCCCGCTTTGGAGGGTTCAGACAATGCCACTCTTTTTGAAGGCGTTTTGCAGCAACCTATCTATCCTATGAGAGATGGCGGTAGGAACGGCTGGGCTTTGGTTACGAACGGCAATGCTAACGCAACGTCTACATATAGGGCTAGCGTAGCGGGCAAGAGTACTACTTTTGATTACTATCCGACATCGGCTTTGGCTACGGCAGCGGGTAGAAACGTAGGTTCATTCGACTGCGATCACAAAGACGAGCTTTGCCAATCCTTAGCTCAATAGCTAAATGCTCTATTATGAAGTTGCGGTTTTGGGCGCCAGCCTAAAGCCGCTTACTTATAGTTTAAATTTTAAAATCCCAGCTTATCAAATCGTATCCGTTCCCATAAAATCAAGTATCAAATCCGCCGTAATTCTGCGCGAGGTTGCAAAGCCGAGCTTCAAAACTAAGAAAATTTTAGAGATTTCGCAGCTTAAATTTACGCAGTTTCAAATTATACTAGCAAATTTTATAGCGCATTATTATGTTTGCGAAAAGGGCGTTGCATTCGGGATCTTTGAGCCTTCAAGTGAGACGACGCAGAATTTGCGGAATTCGCAGGAGGATCCTACGACCGAGCGGAATTGCGCTTGCGAGCAAATTCCCGTTAGTGAGTTGGTCTCCGCTTGCAAACAAGCTTCTACCCGCGAACAAAATTTTATTTTCGAGCAGGATTCCATCACCACACAAAATTCTACGCTCGATGGGAATTTTAATGCCACACACAATTCCGCCTCAATTCAAAATTCTGAATTGAGGAGGAATTCTACTACCGCAGAAAATTCTGTTACCGTCATAAATTCCGTCATCACGCCAAATTCCATGCAAAAGCAAAATTTAAAGCGGGCGCCAAATTCTATCTCGCAAAATTTGGCGTCAAATTCCGCCCCTGCGCAGAATTCTATCCAAGAGCAGGGCTTTGTCAATGAACTAAATTCCGCCTCAATTCAAAATTTCGCATTGATTCAAAATTCTGCCGCCATGAAGACCGCCATAAATTTTGTTACCGCGCCGAGTTCGGCACACAAACAAAATTTCGCTATCGCGCAAAATTCGATCCAAGAGCGGGATTTTACCGAGAGAGAGAATTCCATTTCGATTCAAAATCCTACTTCAGCGCAAAATTCCATCTCAATTCAAAATTCCGACGCCGCGGCGCAAAGCCCCGCCCCGCCGTCGCTATCTCCGCTTCAAATAGGTAAAATTCCAAACCTCACCCCCGCGCAGGAGCAAGCGCGTAAATTTGCCGAAGCTAACGAGACATCGCTGATTTTCGGCGATACGGGCAGCGGCAAGAGCGAAATTTATATCGCGCTGATCGCGCAGGCGCTCGCTGCGGGCAAACAGGCTCTGTTTTTGATGCCCGAGATTTCGCTTACGCCGCAGATGACGAAGCGGCTGCAGAGCTATTTCGGCGAGCGACTCGGCGTCTGGCACTCCAAAATTTCGCCCAAAAAAAAGCGCGAAATTTTAGCGAAATTTAACGTAGGCGAGATTCGGCTCATCGCGGGCGCCCGCTCCGCGCTGTTTTTGCCCTTTAGCGATCTAGGTCTCATCGTCGTGGACGAGGAGCACGACGACAGCTACAAATCCGCCGCCGCGCCGCGCCTAAATGCCCGCGACGCCGCGATTTTCGTCGGCAAGAAGCTCGGCATCCGCGTGGTTTTGGGCTCCGCGACGCCCGCGCTTAGCACCTACGCGAAGCAGCCGCACTTCCGCCTGCGCGGCACCTACTTTAGCAGCGCCAAGCGCTTTATTTTTGACGAGAGCGAGACGGCGCTGAGCTCCAAAATTTTAACCGAGATCGGGCGCAGCCTCGAAGCCGGCAAGCAGGCGGTCGTGTTTTTGCCCACGCGCGCGAACTACAAATATATGGTCTGCGAAAACTGCGGGCAGATCGTGCGCTGCCCGTTTTGCGCCGTCGGGATGAGCTACCACGCGGACGCTGCGGCGCTAAAGTGCCATTACTGCGGCTTTAGCACGTTTTACAAGGCGTCTTGCGAAAACTGCGGCGGCGAGGTGATGCAGGCGCGCAAGATCGGTACGGGCGAGCTCGCGGCACAGCTTACGGCGCGTTTCCCAAGTGCCCGCATCGCAAAATTTGATCGCGACGAGATCACCACGCAGCGCAAGCTTGAGGCGCTGCTAAACAACTTCAACGCCCATAAAATCGACATTCTGGTAGGCACGCAGATGCTTAGCAAGGGGCACGATTACCATGGCGTCGATCTTGCGGTGATAATGGGAATCGACGAGCATCTGAGCTATCCCGATTTTAGGGCGCGCGAGAAGACGCTAGCGCTTGCGATGCAGGTGGCTGGCCGCGCGGGTCGCTCGGGGCAGGGCAGGGTCGTCATACAGACGCGCCAAAGCGGCTTTTTTAGGGATTATATCGAAAACTACGACGATTTTTTGCGCGACGAAGCGGAGTTTCGCGAGGGGCTCTATCCACCGTATATGCGGCTTTTGCGCGTACTGATCTCGCATAAAAACGAAAAGGCGGCGGGCGAGATAATGAGCGCCACGCTTGAACTTTTGCGCCACAAACAGGCGGAAAGTAGCACGTCTGCATCGCATGACGGGCTGGACGCGAGGCAAGCAAATTTAAGCGCTTTAAATTTGCAAAATTCTGTGCAGCAGGGCGGTAAACAGATGCCAAATTCTAAATTTCAAAGCTCGGATCTGTGCGGGGGCGATGTAAATTTAAACCGCCAAAACGCTTCAAATTTAAAAAATGCCGCGCAAATTTCAGCTTGCGACGCAGGCGCGGACAGCGTAAATTTAAAGCCCGAAAGAAACGGCACCGCGCAAAATTTTATAAATTTAGCGGCCGAAAATACTGCCGAAAATTCCGCGCAGTATTTGAAAGAGAAAGCGAGCGAGAGCTTTGAGATCATCGGCTACGGCAAGGCGGGCATCGCCTATATCGCGTCGAAATTTCGCTTTGAAATTCTGCTGCGCGCTAGCTCGCACGTGCCGCTCATCAATGCTGCGCACACGCTTGAGCATCTGCCCGTCGAGATCGATATGGATCCCGTAAACTTCGGCTAAACGTGCGATTTATAAAATTTTATCGACATAAGCCTTACCCGCAAAATTTTACGCAACGAGGCGATGAATTGAGGTAAGAAAATAGATTTTGGCAGCGGTAGGTCTTGCTACCTTGTATAATCAAAGAAGGAAACGATTTGAAAAAACTACTTAGAAATTTTATGATTTTCGCAGGTTTCATCTTTATATTATACGCCTCTTATTTTCTATATTTTTATTCCAAAAAAGCCGAATATGCGGCTATTTTATTGCAGAAGGCGCTTAGGTATGAAGAGAAATTTTTTACTGAGAAAACACAAAATTTAGACCCGTCTGAGCAAACCAAGCTAAGGCATGAGTTTGAAAAAGAGAAATTAAAACTAGAAAAATATTGCAGCGATGCCATAATAAACGGCGAAAATGGTTATTGCAAGGTTTATTACAACCTCGATTTCGACTATATCCATTTTTACGACGGGCGAAATCAAGATATCGCGCTGGGCTACGACTTTGATAACGAAAGCATCGAGTTTTATAAAAAGCTATCAGATCACTATGATTACAAAGGCAAAAAATGCAGATCGCGCAGGGTATACAGCGAGCACCATGCGACATTTGCGATTGATAATTTTGAGTATGCAAAATTTTGGTTGGGAAATTACGGTGAATTTACCCTAAAAGATCCATACATTCATGAATGTGAATAAAATCTATTATGCTTAAAGCGAAAGGATAAATCCGCTAAAATGCCTATAAATGGAGCAATATGAGAGTATTAAAATTTATTTTTATAATAGCAGCGTCTATTTTGTTTTGTTATGTGGCGGAGGAGCTTATAAATTATTTGATAATTAAGCCGCGCATTCCTATGGAATTTACCGATATAAATTTAACTAAAGCCGGCAATAAAGCGGAATTATATATAAATAACAAAGATGATAAAATTTGTAGATATTTTACTTTGGATTTTGTCTCATACGATTACGATAGAGATATGAAGCTCTTGGATGATGAGTTCGCAAATACGTATATAGGAGGGGAATACGACGTGAACGAAACGCTGCTGCGCGGTACCAAAATACCGCTAAGTCTAAAGATATACAAAATAGATAATGAGCCGAATAAATTTGGACGCGGAAAGGAGTATTTTTATTATAAGTTAAAACCCGTGTTTGCAGAGGTGAGGAATTTACGCCCCGCGTATATGCAAACGAGTATTTATAGGGGCGAGAAACACTATGACGCATATAGTGCGACGATCGCCTGCACGCCCTTACAAAAAGGTATGTATAAGGTAGAACTAGAGAATTTACAAGATTTGCCTATTTTTTCGAATGTAAAAATTTATTTTACTACGAAAGATAGCGGCCTTAAATATTAACAAGGAGAATAAAATGACCTATAGATTAACCATAAAGATTGCAGAGAAAGGAACTATTTATATTCCGCAGGATCCGAACTACGAGAGACCTCATGGCTCATTGGCAGGTCATATGTGGTACTCTATTTCAGATGGAAGTACTGAAAAATCATATGGGTATGCACCTGGAGGGGTAACTGAATGGGATAATAATGGCTACCAAAGCACGTATTATACGGGTACCATCATTATTAATAAAACCCAATATGATATTTTAAAAAATTTTGGTCAAAAACATATTGCGATAGAATATGGTTTTGGAGATAATGATTATAACGTATTGTCTAATAGTTGTATAGATTTCGTATGGAAAGCATTAAATTTAGCGGATTTAAATCCTATTGATTTCCAAGGCAATTTAATTCCTACAGCCAATATGATGAATGTAGATAGGTCGTTATATAGATTTTTATTTAAAACAATAGATGGGTGGAAATATGATTTTCTAGAAAAAGATTATAACGTATTGTATGGAAGTAATTATGACGACGATGATCTACAGAGTAAAAATAATACTGATGTGGTTTATGGCGGAGACGGAAAAGATACCATTATAGGTAATAATTTAAATCAATACTTATATGGTAATGAAGGTAATGATACTATACAAGCGGTAGGTGGTAAAAAGAATTTTTTATATGGAGGGAATGGTGATGATATATTAGTAGGTGGAAATAATAGTATTGATGTTTTCGATGGCGGTAACGGCTATGATATATATCATGCGGATGAGAATGACACGATAAACGATTCCGATGGCAGCGGCAAAGTATATTTGAGCGAGACTAAACTAAAAGGCGGAAGGTTTATAAAAGAGCAATCGCACGGAAATATCGAAATTTATAAAAGTAATGACGATTCTATAACTTATGAGTACAATACTTCCATGAAGGTATTGAGCGCGAATGGTCTAAAGATAAACGATTTCGACAATAACGAGTTAGAGATAAATTTGCAAAAAGAGCAGTCGAATGAATTCGCCATACTTAGCGATACTACGGGCTCCATGGGTGGGGCGATAAGCTCGGTAAAATCCCAAGCAAAAGAGATCATAAAAACCGCCTTTGCTAGAGATAAAAATACCAAGGTAGGAGTATTTGGCTATAACGATCCGGGCGTTCAAACTTTTACCAATCTCACGAATGATCAAAACGCGATAATGTCTGCTATAAACTCACTTTACGCAGATGGCGGAGGCGATACGCCGGAGATGACTTGGCATGGGATTTATAATGCCGCAAATTCAAATTGGAGCGAATACTCCGTAAAAAGAATTTTCGTTTTTGGCGATGCTCCCGCGAAGGACAATGAGTTCAAATCTAAAGCAATGGTGGCGCTTTTGCCCAATAAACCAAGAGCGGTAGCAAGAAGTTTAAGCGCAGCAAACGCGCTTTATGGCAATAATCACAGTGATTTAAATAATATTCAGGTCTTTACGATTCAAACGGGCGGTGGTGAAGATGTGGCGGCGGAATTTAAAGAATTAGCCGAATCCACCGGCGGCGGCTATGTAAATATGACAAACTCGGGCTATACATCCGTGGCGGATGCTCTTTTTGACGCTATGAATACAGGTACTTCCAAAAATGAAACCATTGTCGGCAATGAGAAAAACAATATCATAAACGGCAAGGGCGGGGATGATGTATTAGAAGGAAGAGAAGGAAGCGATACCTATGTTTTTGAAGAAAATTTCGGCAAAGATACGATAATAGAAACTAACAAGGAAAATAAAGATAAAAATATCATAGATATGTCCGCCTTCAGTTTAAAAGATGTCGTTTTTAGACAAAATAAAAATGATGTCGTCGTAAATAGGTCAAAATTTGACGCGGTCACTATAAGAGATTTTTATTCAGATGAAGAGAAGATATCGCAGATCAAATTTAAAGATGTAACGTTGGGCTATGAAGAGATCAAAGAGCTAACTGCGCTTCAAAGCAATAAGGAAGTCATTAAATTTGCAAATAAAGGCGAGAATAAGCTAAAAGCTTTACTGAAAAAGGTATTTTTCAAAGCTGATGATGAAACCGCTACGACGATAAAAGGCGGTGTAAGAAGCGATGCGCTAGTGGGATCAAATTTGAACGATAAAATTTACGGAGGTCTCGGGCACGATACGCTCATCGGTGGAAAAGGTGATGATTATTTAGACGGCGGCCTGGGTAATGATAAATACGTATTTCGCAAGGGAGACGGCAAGGATGTTATTAGCGATTGCAGTGGAAACGATACGCTGATATTAAAAAATATAAATAAGAACGAACTTGAATTATCTAAAGAGAAAAATGATTTGATCTTGAAATTTAAAGAAGGAAGCGATCAAATCACAATAAAGGATCATTTCAAGCGAAGCTTAGGATATAACCACAGGCTTGAAAATATTAAATTTGCAGATGGCACGCAGATGAGTTATAAACAGATCGAAGATGTTGTTCGTGCGGGCGAATACACCGGTGGGCTTAAACAAGCAAGTTCCTTGAAAAACGATTATTTTGTGCCGCAAGATACAGTAAATAAAATTATCGAGCAGTTAAATTCGTACGCCGATAATTCGCAAGCACTAGAATTTATGTCAAATAATGCACAAAAAGATAATATTCAAATTTATATGAGCTAGCTTATTTGCATAGTGCGAATGGTTATGACAAACGAGTATAAATTTGGGCAGATCTTAATAAATTCAGCGAGATTAATATTCTCGCTGAATTTATATTTTATAATCCTCATTTAGTAGAATTTATACGTTATAGATTTAGCTTGCCGTTTTTCAATATACAGCGCCTACTCCTCGTTTCTCTCCGTTCGTACGATTAGGCTTTTTGGAAGGCGGAATTTCTCGATGATCTCGCACTCTTTGGCGCGCATCTGCCCGTCGTCGCTCTCGTGATCGTAACCTAGCACGTGCAGCAAGCCGTGCGTAAAAAGTAGCGCCGTCTCGTCATCCCTGCCGTGCCCCAGCTGCGCGGCTTTCAGCTCTACGAGGTCTAAATTTATCACGACCGAGCCGAGTAGCACGGGGGCGAAATTCCCGCCGTCAAAATTCTTATTCTTTAAATTTTCATCGCTAGAACTTTTGCCCTCGGAATTTTTGGAATTTATGGTATTGGAATTTTTGCTCGCAGAATTCGCGGCGTCTGTATTTTCATTAGCAGAATTCGCGGTGTTTAGAATTTTGCCGCCGCTGTTTTCATGCGCGGAGCTCTCTTCGCTCAAATCCTCGCCGAAGCTCGCAAACGCCGCAGGATCGAGCGGGAAGCTAAGCACGTCGGTCGCCTTATCGATGCCGCGCGTTTGCGCGTTTAGCTGTCTCATCTCCTCGCCGCGCACGAAAATTAGCTCGACGCTCCCGCCGCCCAGCTCCGTCGCGATAGCGTCCAAAATTTCGGGATATGGCTGCTCGCAAAGTATCATTTTTACCCCTCTTTTATAAAATTTTCGTATAATTTTAGCAAAAAAAGGACGAAAATGAGAGCTTTATGCGTGATCAGCGGCGGCATGGACAGCGCGACCTGCGCCTATATCGCGAGGCGCGAAGGTTACGAGATCGTGGCGCTGCACTTTGACTACAATCAGCGCACGATGGGCAAGGAGCGCGAGTGCTTCGGTAAAATTTGCGACGATTTGGGGGTCGCAAAGAGGTTCGTTTTGGACGCTCGCTTTATCGCTCAAATCGGCGGCAGTGCCCTTACGGACGGTACCTTGCCGATCAGAAAGGGTGCTGCAGAGCTTTGCGGCGCGGTAAATTTTACCGGCGCCGAAATTGACAGCGCGGCAAATTCCAAGAGCGCTCGCCTAGACGGGCAAAATTTTACCAAGACAAATTCCGTCGCCGAACTTGATGGGCAAAATTCTATTGCGGCAAATTCTACTAATGCCGAGACTGGCGGGCAAAATTTTACTGCGTCAAATTTCATGACGAGCCCCGCGGGCGCTCCGCTCGCCGTAGATTCGGCGCGAGACAGCTGCGTGCAGAGCGGTGAAACTTTAACGCAAGAGAGTGAAATTCCACTAGGGGATGATGAGCTTTCGCTGCAAGGCGGTAAAATTTTAGCTCGCGACGACAAAATTTTATCGCAGGGCAGCAAAATTCTGGTTCAAGAAGGTGAAATTTCACTTCAAAGCGGAGCCGAGCCGCAGCAGGGCGATAAAATTTCATCAAAGCGCGCAGGGGGTGAAATTTCACCTCAAAGCCAAAACAATAAAATTTCATCGCAGGGCCAAAGCGATAAAATTTTACCGCCAAGCGGCAAGAGCGTATTTTCGGATCTGCCGAGCACCTACGTGCCGTTTCGCAACGGCGTGTTTTTGAGCATCGCCGCCGCCCTTGCCGAGAAGGAGCGCTGCGACGCGATTTTCATCGGCGTGGTGCAGGAGGATAGCAGCGGCTACCCCGATTGCGGCGCGGAGTTTATCGGCGCGTTTGAGCGAGCGCTTGATCTGGGCACGAGCCGCGACTTTCATCCGCGCATCAAAACCCCGCTCGTGCACCTTAGCAAGGCGCAGATCGTCTCACTAGCGCTTGAGATCGGCGTGCCGCTAGAGCTTACGTGGAGCTGCTACGAGCGCGAGGACGCTGCGTGCGGGCTTTGCGACAGCTGCCTGCTGCGGCTCAAAGGCTTTGCTGGCGCCGGCGCGAAAGATAAAATCCCCTACGCTATAGAAGCTTAGGTGCGCCGCGACGAAATTTAATCGCGCCGCGGCAAAATTTACCGAGCCCGCGTAGCGTGTAATCCGCGTAGCGTTTAAATTTGAAATACTGCATGGTTTGCGGCAGGATTTAAACGCGCTGCGGCCTGCACTTTGGCGCGCGCCGAGCTGTGGCTGTAAATTTAAACTGCGCTTCGGAATTTGAAAAATTTTAATGCGAGCGTTGCATGCGGTTTGAGGCGAAAATCAATTATAAATTTAACCCTACGATATATTTATTAGCGCATAGGCGGATATAAACATATCGTAGTATAATCCGAGAATTAAATTTTAAGGAGGAGAGAATGGCGTTTGAAAATGCTATCATCACTAAAAAGGATGATGAAAAGTACGGGTTGAGTAAAATTTTTTATCAATATAGTCCGTATTATGAAGAACTACCTAGAAATTTTGTTGTTGATAGACAAAAAGATATTTGGTTTCTTTTAATTAAAAGACTACCAAATGAAGGGTATGATTATGGTTATGGGAGCAAAAAGCTATGGAGGCTTTATATTCAAGGAAATAATTTAGATATTCTTTTGGACTACGAATATGATCAAGAAGTGGATGGACGCAAATTTCAAAGGGTGTGGAAAATTATCGAGGTGAATGTTATAAATTCTATTATTCCAGATAATGAAGTTATTAAAATATTGAGAGATATTTTGATTGATTTTAAATTTAGACCAGGCTGGGAGGGTAAGGATGATTTTAGTGTAGCATTAATAGATGTAAGAAAGGAAAAATAAAGTGGCGTTTGTAGCAGAATATATTTCGAAAGAGGACTTAAAGAAATATGATATTATAAATCGTGTAGATCAGTGCTTGGCAAAATATCATTATGATTCACAGGAGCCCAATGAAATAAAGTGGTTGAACTGGGTCATCGACAGGCAAAGAGATATTTGGCTTATCTTTGTTTGTAGCCCGCATCTACCTGATCCAAGAGACGGATATACCGGAGAGATGATTTGGCTGCTTTATTATAAGGGTAGAAAAATTGAGCTTGACATTAGACGGGTCTATGACGAAACCACAAGTAAAATGCTAGTCGATAATCCGTTTTTTATCAAATATAAGCTGGAAAATATAAATTCTAGTATTGACGGAATTTTGTTAGATGAACTTTATGGCGTCTTGAATGAGGCTTTAAAAGAATATGGTAGTCGTGGAATTGGCGGTAGAAAATTTCTACCAAAAGAACACCAGATTGTAACATTTTTACACGATTAAGAAAGGATAAAAAATGACGCGAGAACAAGCCGATCAAATTTTATCAGACATTACAAACGGCAAGGTGGCGCGCAGCGGTAGCGGTACCGATGGCGGTGCGAGAACGAAAGGAGTTTGGCAAAACGTGGCGCGAGCTCGAAGCGCGATGTATAAATTCAAAGTGAATTTTATCCAAAACCTAACCGTGAGCGAGCGCGAGATAAAATTTTACTCAAACATCCAGCGCGCAAGAATCCGCTAGCGGACGCAGATTATTTGTAAATTTTAAAATTTCACTCAAACGCCGAGCGTAGATTTAGATGCGGAATGATCTCAAGCTCTGCGGGCGCCGTAAATTCCTTTTTGCGCAGCTTTTCTATCGCTGCGCGCGCGATCATGGCGGCGTTGTCGGAGCAAAATTTCATCGGCGCAAAAAGTATCTCGCAGCTCGCCCGCTCGCACAAATCCGTCAAAAGCCCGCGCAGGTGCAGGTTTGCGCTTGCTCCGCCCACGACGCCGAAGCGCGCAAAGCGCCGCAGCTCAAAGATCCGCTGCAATTTATCCAGTATGTGCGCGCACGCCGCGTCCTCAAAGCAGCGCGCCAGATCGCGCATCGCCCGCTCATCTAGCTCGCCCGCCTCTTTTAGCTTTTCGATCTGCACGCGCACGGCGTTTTTAAGCCCCGAAAAGCTATACTCTAGCCGCCTATCGCCCTTCAGCGGCACGGGCAGCTCAAACCTCGGCTCGCCGCCTTTTGCAAGCTCCTCGATGAGTGCGCCGCCGGGGTAGCCGAGGCCTAGCATTTTGGCGATCTTATCGAAGCTCTCGCCGAAGCTGTCGTCGCCAGTGGTCGCTAAAATTTCAATACCCCCCGCCGCGTCGATATCCAAAACCATCGTATGCCCGCCGCTAACGAGCAAAACGCCCATCGGAAATCGCGCCTCGCCGCCTAAAAACAGCGAGTAAATGTGACCTACGAGATGATTTACGCCGATGAGCGGCAGATTTAGCGCGAGCGCGAGCGCTTTTGCCATATTCACGCCGCCGATCAGGCTCACGCTGAGCCCTGGTGTATTGGTCGCTGCGACGGCGCTAAGCTCGCTAAAATAGGGTTTTGCGCGCTGTAAAATCCGCGGCAGCGCCTCAGTATGCAGCCTCGCGGCAAGCTCGGGCACGACGCCGCCGTATTTGGCGTGATCGGCTTCCTGGCTTATTTTTTCGTAAAATTTCAGCTCGAAACTGCACTCATCCATCACCGCGACCGAGCTGTCGTCGCAGCTGCTCTCAATAGCAAGTATCACACAAAATCCTTAAAATTTTTCGCTCATTATACTCAAAAATCGGCTCTGCGGCGCAGATGAAATTTTAAAATTTAAAGCGGCGCGCCCTAAATTTTGTCTTTGTCGCGGTATGTTCGCGCTCGCGGGGCTAAATTTTAAAGCGCGCCGTTCGGCTCGGTCGCGGTTTGTCTGCCGCGTCGGGTAAATTTTAAATAGATGAAATTTTGGCAGTTGAAATTTAGCGAGCAAATTTAAAAAGGCCTTTGGATTTAAAGCTCCAAAGGCCGTCGCGATTAAATTTAGCGCTAAATTTAAAGGCTAAATTTCGGACTCCTGCTTTTTCTCGCCGCTTGGGATCGCGGTGTCGTACCAATCGAGCTTGCGCGTAAAATACATCACCAAAGAGATCACCGCAAATATCATCAAACTTCCCATTAATAGGGCGTAGTCTTCGGAATTTAAGATGACATAGAGGATCGCATATGAAACGAGCTGAACGCAAGTGATGAAAATGCCCCAGCGCGCGCCTTTGAAAATCGCGCTTGCGTAGAAAAATACTATCGCGCTGACTGCGATCGCCGAAGCAGCATAGCTAAGCGCAAAGCCCATGTGTTCGGAGAGTGAAAGTACCAGCAGGTAGAAAACGACGTCCTCAAGCCCGATGAGTAGATATTGGATCGGGTGGATGCGCTCGTGAGTATAAACCTCGCACAAAAAGATCGCCAAAAACGGCACCGCTAAGAATAACAGAGCGTAATCCGTGCAGCGCTTAATCAGCGAGTAGTTGTTCACGGGCTCGATGAAGCCGATGCTTACGGCGTCATTTCTATCGTCGTTGCTGCGCCAGTTCGTCATAGCGACGCGGTCATCTTGATCTGCAAGCCACGCAGGAGCAATGCCTGCGGCTAAGCCTGTAACTTCCCACGAAGCTTTAAAGCCGCTAGCGCTTACCTCGCGCGATTTGGCGATGAAGCCGCCGCCAAAGCTAGGCGATGCCCAAGTAGAGCTAATTTCAAAACGGCTATTTTGCGCGATCGGAGCTAGATGAAGTGCCTCGCCGCCTTGGATTTTAAGCGTGCCGCTGATGCTAAAATCAGACGACAGCGCTGAAGTGGGGAGCTTGTAGATTAGGCTTCGATCGAAAATTTTAGCTTCGGTGTTGCCGTGATATTGCTTAAGCTCCTTGCCGTTTAAGCTTAAAGCGGGGGAGGCGGTGAAGGATTTTTGATTGCCTACGCCGAGCACTAGCACGGCTTCGTCGAAATTTAGCCGCGCAGGATCGACGCCGAGCTCGGTATAGTTTATCGCCTCAAAGTCCGCCTTAAGCGCGAAGTCGCCGTTATATATCGGAACGCGAAAAATCCCGCGCTTTAGATAGGTGGGGTCGATCTCTGCCGCGAGGGAGTAGTTTTTAGGCACGATGATGAAATTTTTCTCTACGCGCCTTTTTACGAGCTCGTTGTTGCTTTTGTCTATCGCTTCGATTATCTCTGCGTAGGGCACTACGATCGCAAGGCCCTGGATTTGCAGCTCGCCGCCCACCGGTGTGAGGATCGAATCCTGCGCGAGCTGCTTGGTTTCGGAGCGCGAGTAGGTAAGATTATCGATAAAGCTTAGCGGAATTAGCAGCAGCAAAAGCAGCACTAAAACTATAAACGGTTTCGTCCAAAATGCTCCGCGAATGGCGTTTTTAGTATAATTTAACAAAGGCTCTCCTTTTAAGTAGAATTTAAAACGGAATTTTAACGATGAAGAGTAAACGGACGGCACTTGAAGCGGGAGGAATCTTATAAATTCTAAAGGAACTTTGGATGTGAAGCGTTGCGGATATCGCTTTGAATTTTGGGAATTTCGCCGCAAGCTAGAATTTCATTGCGAATGAGAATTTTGCTATTCGCAAGAATTTTACGAGAAAATTTATGTTAGTAGAATTTAAAAGCTTGAAATTCAAAGCCCTTGGAATTTCAAATTTATAAAGCCCTAGGAATTTTGAAATTCCAAGGGCTTGAATTTTTAAAATTTCGCCGCTTTAGCGTGCAAAATTTCGTACCGTCATCTCGCGTAAGCTTTAAAATTTATACGCCACGCTTAGCTTGAAATTTCGTCCCGGCTCCCAGTCGATAGCGTTTGAATCACCGGTGAAATCGGCGCTGCGCTGCGAGTGCGACGCGTAGGCTTTATCAAAGAGATTGTAAACGCCCGCGTTGATCTCAAGCCCTTTAAATTGCCCGCTATCCGGAGCGTAGGTCACATATAGATCGTGAACCGCGTAGCTAGGCACTTTTGTTTTTTCGTCGCTATTTGCAGAGGCCACGTTCTTGGAGTTGAAAAAGAGCAAGTTATAGCCCAGCAGTAGATCCGCCGCAGAGATTGCGTACTCGGCATTGAAGGTGTATTTATCGCCATAATCTCGGTAGCCGATGATGTTTGAGCTTAGATAGCCCGAGCCGCTGCGCACGCGGTCTTTATATTCTACGTGCTGGTGGGTGTAACCCGCAGCAAGGCTCAAATCATCTAATATCAATCTTGCGTAAAGCTCGACGCCGTCAATATCCGCACCGCCTGCGTTAGCCCTGCATAAGGTGCCCTGTGCGCCTCCCGGGCAGCCGACGATTCCGCCCGCCGCATTGTTATCTACGATGAGATTTTTATATTCCGTCCTGAAATATTTTGCGGTTAGGCTTACCGAGGAGTTCTCTCCTAGCTCGCTTTTGTAGCGACCGCCTATTTCGTAGGCGTTGCCCGTAGTGGCTTTTAAATTTTCATTGGCCATCCAGCTTAGCGGTCTGCCACGGCTAGTGCCCGCAGCCATCATGCTCTCCATTACGTCAGGTCCTCTAAATACCCGCGCATAGCTCGCAAACGCTCCAAATCCCGCGCCAATCTCGTAATCAAGCGCTAAAGCAGGGCTTACTTCGTCAAATTTATATTTGTAGCTAGAGATATTAGCGCCTCTGCCGTTGTAAGTTTTTAACTCGTGCCTTTCGTAGCGGATGCCCGGAGTTACCGTAAGCCCGCCGTAGCGCATAGCATCCTCGATATAAAAGCTATAATTATCGACCTTCTCGGGGCGTAGATTGCCGGGCTTAACGTAGTTTTCGGAGCGGTAGTAATCAAAGCCGTAACGTAGCGTATGAGCCAGATCGCCCGTTTCAAATTTACTCTTAGCGCCGATTTTGCCACCTTTGGTCTCGACGCCCCATTTTACGTTCGTTGAAGTTGATCCGATGCGTTGATGCTTGGTGTAGTATCCAGTGATGTCGAGCTCTAACAGGTCGCTTGGATTATACGTGTATTTGATCGTGTGCGTATCGCGCTCGTATTTGCGGTTATCCAGCTGTCCGTTTAGCCATGAGCCGAATTCCGGTCGCAGCGGATAGAGACCTTTATACTGCATATGTTCGGTAGAGAGCGAAATTTTATGAAAATCCAAAAAGCTATAGCCCGCTTTTAATAAATAATTTATATCGTTGCCGTCGCCGCCCGTAGGCTTGCCGTTGCCCGATTCGCCGAAGCCGTATCCGTAGTGCTTAAACGCAGCAAGCATATCTAGGCTATCAAACACCCTGCCATAAAGCATTGCGCTTTGCGAATAGCCCTCGTTGTTGCTCGTATAGCCCACTTTGAGCTTGGCGCCGATATCCTGACCGTCCTCAAGCATGTCAGAAGCGTCTACCGTCCTGAAGGCAACTGAGCCGCCCAAAGCGCCCGAGCCGTTCACGACTGAGCGCGCGCCTACATCGACCTCTACGGCTTTGATAAGATCCGGATCGATTAGTAAATCGGCGTTGTGATGGAAGGTATTGCCGTTTTGCTTCGCGCCGTCAATCGTGATATTTAAGCCACGATCGCTTACGCCACGCATATAAATTTTTTGATTCATGCCGTTGGTGCCGCCCACATACACGCCCGGAATGTCGCGAAATACGTCTTTTACGAGCGTAGCGTTGCGGGTGTTGATTTTGACATCATCCACGGTGCTAGGCGTGCTAGAATCGCTAGTAACTTCGATTACGCCTAGGCTTTGCGTATTTGAATCCTTGCTTTTGGACGCGTCCGTAGCGCTTGATTTCTCGTCTGCTTGTGCGCTTAAGCAAAGAACTGCGCACAAAGACAAAGCCAGATGAAATTTTTTCATACGAAATTCCCAAATGATAATAAGATTAAAAAACGGCGAATAATATAAAATTAATCCTTTATTTTATATTAATTATCAAGACATTTTAAAATCATTACAATTTTATCTCCGAATGCTTTATTATCATTAAATAAAGCTAAATGATAAAATATAATTTAAATATCGATCATCAAAATTTTAGTAAAAATTAAATCTACTTTTGATAAAATCGCTCATTTTTTGGCAAGGCACTTTGCTGAATTTATAAAAATTTTTAAAATTTTTAAGGAGAGCTTATGGGCATTATGGAATTTTTGGCGCATTACGTGGATTACATTATCTTTGCGATCCTCGGATTTATGAGCTTTTTAGTCGTGTGGTTTACTATCGAAAGGCTGCTTTTTTATTCGAAGGTTAAGGCGAGCGATTACAAAAGCAAGGCGCTATATGAAGAGGCTCTGACAAAAAATTTAACGACGCTTTATATTGTTTATTCAAATGCTCCGTACATCGGTCTTTTAGGTACTGTCATCGGCATTATGATCACATTTTTTGATATGAGTACTGCAAGCGGTATCGATACCAAGGCTATCATGCAAGGTCTCTCGCTTGCCCTTAAAGCTACGGCTACGGGTCTAGTAGTCGCCGTGCCTACGCTTATCATCTACAATGGCTTTGTTCGCAAGGTAGATGTGCTTCTAAACCGCTACGATGAGGTAGAAAGATGAGCATCCCTAGACGAGACGGGCTAAATATCGTCCCGTTCATTGACATTATGCTGGTGCTGTTAGCGATCGTGCTTAGTGTCTCGACTTTCATTGCGCAGGGGCATATCAAGGTAAATCTTCCATCTTCTTCAAGCTCGCAAAACCCGCAAGAGGATAAAAAAGTTACCATTAAAGTGGATAGCGAATCTAAAATTTACCTAGACGATATTGCAATAAGCGAGGATGAGCTTGAGAAAAAAATTGCCGCTCTCGATAAAAACGATCTTGTCGTATTGAAAAACGATAAAGACTCGAAATTTTCCTCTTTCATTTCTATCATGGATGTCCTAAAAAAGGCGGGCCATGAAAAATTTGCGATCGTGACCGAAAAAGAGCAATGAATAAAGATAGCGCAGTAGGTTTCATTGTATCTTTGGTGCTGCATTGCATCATCGCTGTGGGTGTTTTCGTATTTATATCCTCGGCGCCGAAGCCGCCTAGCATGCCCGATATGATAGCCTTTTCCATCGATAGTATAACGGACGAGGCTAGGCAGGGCGATATCTCGGATGAGCCGAATATCCCGCCTCCTTCCGATCAGTCCGAGTCTGAACCGGAGCCCGAGCCCACTCCGCCGGAGCCGGAACCGATACCGGAGCCTGAGCCGATTCCTGAACCCGAGCCGATACCGGAGCCCGTAGTCGAAAAACCCAAACCGGTCGAAAAGCCCAAGCCAAAGCCAGTAGAAAAACCAAAACCGGTCGAAAAACCTAAGCCTAAAAAAGAGCATAAAGTTCAAAGCAGCGATAGGAATTTAACGGCTAAATTTGACCCGACAAAGCCTATTTCGCTGGGTAGCGGCGGGGGCGGCGGCTCCAGTAGTGCAGGTGGCGGTAGCGACGCTATAACAAGCCGTGGCGATCCTAACAATAGCGATGTCGGCAAGAAAATTTTCGCCATCATTTCGCGCTACGCGCAGTCGCACTACCCTAAAAATGCGCAACGTATGCGTAAAATCGGCGTCGTAGGCGTGCACTTTACCTATACGGCAAGCGGTGATGTTAAGGGCCTTCGCGTTACGTCTTCTTCGAATGTCGATTCGCTTGATGAGGGCGCGTTAAGCGCGGTCGAGCGCACCAAAGGTAGCTTTCCAAAGGTCGAGAAAGATATGGAATTTAACTTTAGCATAAAGTATACACTAAATTTTAACTAGCCTTAAAGATTCTACTAAAAACCCCTGCCTGGGCGGTGAAATTTTAAAATTTTACCGCCCTTACCGCTTTGTCTTAGCTCGCGAAATTCTATCTTGGCAAAGTGAAATTTTAAAATCTGCCTCTCTTGCTGTGCTTCTACTGCTCCGCCGCATGAGCTTTTACAAACGGATTGGCGCCGTGAAATTTAAAATTTAAACGGAGAAAATTATGTCTTTTCAAATTTAGCCAAGCAAGCATCTTAAAGCGTTAAAATTTTAAATTTAAGCTACGAAATTGCTAGGAAATTCCACTGATTTTAATGGAATTTTTACTATAATTTCGTATGAAATTTAAAAGATTAAAGGAAATTTATGATAGACGTTTACGACTTGGCGGTGATCGGCGGCGGTCCTTGCGGCATCGCTTCCGTAGTAGAAGCCAAAAGAAACGGGCTCGCGCACGTGCTTCTGCTTGAAAAAGGCGACAACCACTCTCAAACGATTAGGCAGTTTTACAAAGATAAAAAGCGCGTAGATAAAGAATATAAGGGCTTTGACAGCGAGACGCGTGGCTCTATTTCGTTTGAAACCGGCACGAAAGAGAGCGTGCTAAATTATTTCGACGAGCTCTTAGATAGCGACGAAATCGATACGAATTTCAAAAGTGAGGTCGAAAAGATCGAAAAGCACGCAGATGAGTTTTATATCACGACTAGCTTGGCTGGATACCGCGCGCGCAACGTCATCGTCGCAATTGGTAGGATGGGCAAGCCCAATAAGCCCGCTTATAAAATTCCGCCTTCGATCACGCAACGCGTAAATTTCAATCTTGATAAATGCACGATCAATGAAAAAATTCTAGTCGTTGGAGGTGGTAACTCAGCCGCGGAATACGCTATAGCGCTATGTAAAACCAATGTCGTGACGCTTTGCTATCGCAAGGCTAAATTTACCCGCCTAAACGAGACGAACGAAAGCGACGTAATGCGCGAGACCAAATACGGCAACATCATCTTGCGCTTAGGTATCGATATAGAGGCTCTTGAGAATGAAAACGGCAAGGTGCTGGTAAAATTTGATAATGGCACCGAGCTCGTGTTTGACCGCGTGATATACGCGATCGGCGGCACGAGCCCGATCGATTTTCTTAAAAAATGCGGCATCGCTTACGATGAAAACGGCGTGCCGATCGTGGATGAAAATCTTCAAACCGCCACTAGTGGGCTTTACGTCGGCGGAGATCTCATCAGCAGAAGCGGCGGATCGATCGTAGTGGCGATAAATCACGCTCATACCATCATCAAAAATATCCGCAGATGAGGCTTTATCAGCCAAAAAAGGGTTATCGCTACACTAGCGATACGATTTTTTTGTGGAATTTTATAAGAAGCTCAGGCGTGCGTAAAGCTGACGCAGCATCGCAAAATGGCTCTTGGGCGCTGGGCTGTGGCGCGGAATTTAAAGACGCGACAGATGGAGGCTTTAATGCGCAGTTTTGCGCTTCGGATTTCGCAGGCGGCGAAGCGGAATTTTGCGCCGAGGATTGCGCTTTTAGCAAAGAAGAGTCGTATGTCGCTAACCATAGCGTAGGGAATGATCGCGATTTTGGAAGTAAGGGCTGCGCTGAACTTAAGGCGGAATTTAAAATGAAATTTCAAGCGGAATTTCAGGAGAAATTTCAAAGCGAGCGCTGTAAAAATTCCGATTTTCAAAACGACGAAGCCTGGCATGCTTTAAAGCCTGATATCGCAAGCGGTGAAAATTTTAAATTTTGTGACGAGCAAATCGCGCAGTCTTTAGAATCTCAAAAGACGCACGATAAAGATTTCGCGAGCAAATTTGAAGACGCCAAGGTGCGCGCGGATTTTACTGCGGAGTGCTTGCGTGACGGCGGCTTTGCAGTTTGCGATGAGCGTAGTTTAAAAAGCGCTCTAAATCCGCGAGCGATATACGGCGACGTGCTGGATGTGGGCGCAGGATGTGGAATTTTAGGGCTTTTGCTAAAACGCGATTTTGAGAGCATCAATCTAAGCTTGCTAGAAATTCAAGAGCGAAATTTAGAAATCTTAAGGCTAAATTCTTTGCAAAACGATCTGCCTGCCGAGATTTTGCACGCGGACTTCGCGGAGTTTAAAAGCGAGAAGCGTTTTGACTTTATCGTTTCAAATCCGCCATTTTATCGCGAGCGCATTTCGCTTAGCAAAGAGCCTCACATGGCGCTTAGTAAGAGCGCAGTAAGCCTTAGCCTACGGGATTTTGTGCGATCTGCGAATGCTCATCTTAAGCCTGGCGGTACGCTTATTTTTTGCTACGAGGCGGGCAAGCTAGCTAAAATTTGCGAGCTTTTGGGCGAGTTTAGGCTAAATTTGACGAGGCTTGGTTTTGTCTATCCTGACATTTCAAAGCCCGCTAAACTCGCGCTTTTGCAGGCTCGTAAGAACTCGCGCTCGCCCTGTGAGATCGTCCTTCCGATCTATGCTAGCGCGCACGGAAAGCGCACCGCACAAGCCCACGCGATCTACAAAAGCGCGGATTTAACGAGCGTGGATTATGAGTGAGTTTGGCTTTAGCTTCGATGCAAGCGCGTGCGAACGCTGCGGCGGCAAGTGCTGCACGGGAGAGAGCGGCTACATCTGGATAGATGAGAGTGAGATCGCGGCACTTGCGGTAAAATTTGAAATTTCGCCCGCGGAGCTTAAAAGGACGTATTTGGACAAGATAGGCGCTAAATTTAGTGTAAAAGAAAAGCCCTTTGAAGATGGTCTGGCGTGCGTATTTTTTGACGAATCGCAACGCAACTGCGGGATTTACGAGCTGCGTCCGAAGCAGTGCCGCAGCTTTCCGTTTTGGGAATATTTTAAAACGCATACTAAAGAATTGGAGGAAGAATGTATCGGGGTAAGGTTTTAAGCGGAATTTTAATCGCGGCGATGATTTTAGCGCCGCAGTATCTAAGTGCGGAAAGTGGGACGAATGCTGCAGCAGCGAAGCAGTCCGTTACGGATAAAAAGGCGTCTGATCGGAATTCCAGCATTGGCACAAAAAACAGTGCAAAAGATGCAATTAAAAAGAGCTTGATAAATCGCGGTGTAAGCGCTAAAAGTATAACCAAAGAAAAGCTAAATCACGCGATGCGAGCGCAAGAGGACGCCGAGTTAAATTTCGATTTGCTTACAGCTTTGGAGCTACTGCATAAAGATCCCGTTGCATCGATGTTTTTATATGAAAAGGCATACAATAAAACGGGCTCGTCCGTTTATCTGTTAGAGGCGCTAAAGACTGCTTTTGCGATCAAAGATCGTAAAAATACGGCGCGCTATTTAAAGCTCGGCGAAAAGAGCCTAAGCTCAGACTCTGAGTATCTGCGAGTAAAAATCGGCTACTACTTAGGCATTAAAGATAATCTAAATGCCAATACTGCTGCTCTTAAGCTAGTCACCGTAGATCCAGTTTCGCGTAGTTACGCGATCTTAGCGGCGACATATTATGCGATGGAGAATTTTACTTTAGCCAAAACCTACTTTGAAAAAGCCTATGAGCTAGACAAAACTGACGAAAATCTCATCAGATTATGCGACGTGCTGCTAAATAAACTCGATGATTCGGACGGAGCGATCCGCATCATCGAGACGCATAGGCGCATCTACGGCTGCGCCCAGGGTATGGCGTGCGAGCTGCTAGCTGATGTGTATCGCGCGAATAAACGCTATTTGGATGTCGCTAAGATCGATGAAGCGCTGTATGAAGCCAAAGGGGATAATAAATTCTTGGACGATATGATAGCGATTTATTACTACTCAAACGACTTTGATAAAATAATCGAGCTTTTGAAAAAATACGACTACAAGCGCGAGCTTCTAATCGATGCCTACGCGCATAAGAAAGACTATAAAACCGCAATTAAAATGGCGCGCGATGAGTTTATGAAAACCAAAAATTACGACTTTTTGGCGATCGAAGCGATCTACGAATATGAAAGTGCGGGCAAAAACGTGGACGCCAAGACCCTATCTAGCGTAGTGGCGAAATTTGAAAATATCGCGCCGCAGCTTAAAGACCCCGTGCATCTAAACTACTACGGCTACATCTTAATAGATCACGATTTGGACGTTCGCAAGGGCATCGAGCTCGTCCGCCGCGCCCTGCAAAAAGACCCCGACTCGCCGTATTATCTGGACTCGCTTGCTTGGGGATACTACAAGCTTGGCGAGTGCGACAAGGCTAAAAATGAAATGGCTAAGATCAAAGACGCAGAATTTTTTAATTCCCCCGAAGGCAAAGAGCATTTGGAGGCGATCGATGCGTGCGCCGCAGGTACAGGCGTAGCGCCGCAGAATTCCATATCGCAAAATCCCACTACGATAAAAGGCTCAGTGCCGAAAGATCAGGCGCCGCAAAGCCCGGCAATAAAAACTCCTTCGCCTAATTCCATAAAATCTACGGCGCCCGAAAGCTCTGTGTTAGATTCCGCACGTTCGAGCTCCGCTGCAACGCGTGATTTAACGCCAAAAGACTCCGCTTCGCAAAATTCTGCCGGGTCTGCAAATTCCGCGATTCAAAACCAGACACCAAATTCCGCGGCTTCTGAAAATTTTGCGACGCCTATAAATTCCGCCGCGCAGAATTCTGCCTCGTCAAGACAAAATTCCGTATCGAGGCAGGATTTTATGCCAGAGCAAAATTCTACGTCGAAAGAGCCCACCGGCTCTAAAATCCAGACACCAAAGCAGTAGCGATGATTTTGGATGAAATTTTAAAGCGCACTCGCGAGGATCTCGCGCTTCGTAAAGAAAGGCTACCCGAGGATCTACTCGGCCGCTCGCTAAGCGCCAATCCCTACGAGCCGAGGGGCGTCATAAGCGCGCTTAGAAGCGATGAGAAGGACCCGCTGCGCATCATCGCCGAGATTAAAAAGGCAAGCCCGAGCAAGGGGGTCATCCGTGAGGATTTTGAGTCGCTAGGCCTTGCGGTGGAGTACGAAAATGCAGGTGCGAGCGCCTTTTCGGTGCTTACCGAGCCGCATTATTTCAGAGGCGATTTGGAGTTCATCCCGCAGATCCGCCGCTACACTCGCACGCCCATTTTGCGCAAGGATTTCATCGTTGATCGTTATCAGGTTCTCGAAGCGCTGGTTTACGGCGCGGATTTTATACTGCTGATCGCCAAAGCGCTTGAGCGCAAGGAGCTAAGAGAGCTGCTCGAGTTTGCCCGCAGGCTGGGGCTTGAGGCGCTGTGCGAGATCCACGATAAGGACGATCTGAAAAAGGCGATCTTCGCAGGTGCGGGTATTATCGGCATCAACCATCGAAATTTAGAGACTTTCGAGGTCGATACGAGCCTGAGCGAGCGGCTGATCCCGCTGATTCCAAACGGCAAGATCATCGTCGCCGAAAGCGGTCTGCACTCGCACGAGCAGCTTAAAAGCTTGCACGAGGCGGGCGTCGATGCGTTTTTGATCGGCGAGCATTTTATGCGCCAAAATGACGTCGGCGCGGCATTGCGTGAGATAAAGCTCGGCACTGGCGGTAAAATTTAAATTTGGCTCGTTTGATCGCGCAAGCTTAAACCCGAAGCGAGCGGTTAAATTTAGCGAACGGAGCGAAATTTTAAGGCAGTAAATTTTAAAATTCGGCGGACTTTAAAATTTAACGGCTCTTTAAATTTAGCGCCGTGGCGCAATTTAATATCGCATGCGGCGTAAGCATCTACGCTGCGCGTTGGCATCGCGAGTTTGTTATTGCGCGCCGTGCGAGCGGCTACGGAGTGAGGTTTAAATTTACGCTTTGCATAGCTTCGCGCAGGCGGGTTTGCGCTTGCGGAATTTGACTGCTTAGGATTGCGCGTCTGTTGTAATGCCCCGTATGTCGTACGCTTACGCAAGCCCGGTCTCGGCGATTATATATGGCGCCGTAAATTTAATCGTAACTCGCGATCAAGCCGTCCAGAGGAGCTTGCGCGTACGATAACTGCGCAAAGCGAGCTATCGTAAAAGCGGACGGCGTAGGGGCTTAGCAAGGCTGCGATACCCTGCGATACGACGCGATTAAGCCGCAGCCGTATTACAGCTGCGCCGCGACCGCGCCGCGTTAAATTTTACCGCGTGTTGCGATGGTGATTGCGGCGCAGGTTTGGCACCGCGTACCGTGCCTGTGAGTGCGTCAAAGTTTTGTTATAATGCGCCGCGCAAAGACTGGTGGATTTAACGTCGCATGCCGCGTAAGCGTACGTGCTACGCCTTGGCATCGCGAGCTTGTTATCGCACGCTGTGCGAACGGCTGCGGAGCGGATAGACGCTATGTTTGCCGCGCGATGAGTGTCCGCCAAATGCGCACCAATGCCCGCCGCGGGCTTCGATCCGCAAACATATATCGCGCAGAGGAGGCGCCTTGCGCAGTCTGGGATTGCAAAGCGCGTCCCGTCCCGTCGCGTGCATAGCTCCGCATCGTGCGAGCAAGCGCAAAACGCGTAAATTTAAAATTTTATGAAATTTAGAAGTTTTAAATTCCAAATTTCATAGAATTTTGCGAAACGCAAATTTTAAAATTCCATAGAATTTTGGAATTTCGGAAAGGAAAAGAGATGGATTATCTTTGCGCCCCTTGGCGAAGCGAGTATTTTACCGAAAAAAGAAGCGGCTGTCCCTTCTGCGACGCAGCGGCGGATGCGGCGTTTGATGATCGCAACGGCGTGCTTTTTCGCGCGCAGCACTGCTTCGGGGTGATGAACCTCTACCCTTACAGCCCAGGCGCGTTTATGGTGATACCTTACGAGCACGTCGATAATATCGAGTGCCTTAGCGATGATGCGTGGGCAGAGATAAGCCGATACGTGCGCGCCGGAGTGGGGATATTAAAGCGCACGCTGGGCGCAAACGGCGTAAATATCGGCATGAACCTAGGCGCCGACGCGGGTGCTGGTATCGCCGAGCACGTGCACTATCATCTCGTGCCACGGTGGCAGCGCGATACGAATTTCATCACGACGATCGCAAACGTCCGCGTAAACGGCGTTTCGTTCGCCCCGCTTTTTGAGAAGCTAAAAGCGGCTTACGCGGAGATTAAAATTTAAATTCGGAAGATCGAGATGGTATCGGCTTGGGTTAAAAAAAATGATAAATGGGGCTTTATCGATAAAACGGGAAAGGAAATAGCTTCTTGTATCTATGATGACGTTTCGTATTTTAGCGAAGGCCTAGCATGCGTTAGAAAGAACGATAAATTCGGCTTTATCGATAAAACGGGTAAAGAGGTGATTTCTTGTATATATGATGATGCTTATAATTTTGACGAAGGACTGGCGGAAGTTCAAAAAAGCGGCTATTGGGGTTTTATCGATAAAACCGGCAAAGAGATCGTTCCTTGTATATATGATGACGTTGGCGTTTTTCGCGAAGGCTTGGCGGACGTTAAAAAGAACGGTTATTGGGGATATATCGATGAAACGGGCAAAGAAGTTATTCCTTGCATATATGATCGGACCGGGAGTTTTTGCGAAGGCTTAGCAAAGATTGAAAAGGACGGCAAATGGGGCTTTATCGATAAAACGGGCACAGAGGTAGTGTCTTGTGTATACGAGCTTGCTTGGGATTTTGACAATACTTTGTGCGGATATTATGACGAAATCAAATATTGCGAAGGATACATTAAAGTTAAAAAAGACGGTAAATGGGGGCTGCTCGATAATGAGGATAATGAAATTGTAAAGCCGATGTTTTACGACGAGATAGAAGTTATTAAAATTCTGAGCGACGACTACGTCAAGATCAATTTAGACGGTCGCGAAACGATCGTGAATAAAAACGGCAAAATAATATCGTAAATTTAAAGGAGAGATAATGGTTAGCGTAGAGCAAGCGATCGAGGATCTGAAAAACGGCAAAATGCTCGTTATGGTCGATGACGTTGATCGCGAGAACGAGGGTGATTTGGTGTTTGCGAGCACATTTAGCAGTGCGGAGAAGGTAAATTTTGCGATCACGCACGCTCGCGGGGTGCTGTGCGTAGCGCTTAGTCCGCAGATAGCGCAGCAGCTAGATTTAAATTTGATGGTCGATAAAAACACCTCCAGCCACGAGACCGCCTTCACCGTCACGATCGACGCAAAGGACGCCAAGACGGGCGTAAGCGCGTATGAGCGTAATATGACGATCGAGCTGATGTCGCGCGTAGGCGCTCGCGCCGATGATTTCGTCCGCCCTGGGCATATCTTCCCGCTCATCGCCAAAAGCGGCGGCGTGCTCGCTCGCACGGGGCACACCGAGGGCTCTACGGATCTGTGCCGCTTGGCTGGGCTTTCGCAAAGCGCCGTGATCTGCGAGATCGTCAAAGACGACGGCGATATGGCGCGCAGGGACGATCTGGAAAAATTCTGCGCGCAGCACGGCATCAATATGATCTCGGTCGCGCAGATCGTGCAGTACCGCCTAAAACACGAAACTCTGGTTAAATTTAGCGAGCCAAAAAGCGCTCTGCTGTGCGGCGAGGCGGCGAAATTTTACGACGTGAGCGATCACGAGGGCAACGAGCACCGCGCATATATTTTCGGCGAGCTGGAAAAGAGCGCGCAGACGAACGTGAAATTTCATAAAATTTCAAGCGATCTGGAGTTTTTAAGCGATATGAAATTTAACGATTTCATGCGCGATCTGGACGTTTTGCGCAAAGAGGGCGGCGTGCTTTTGATGCTAAAATCCGCGCAAAATCGCGCCGATTTTAAGAGCTTCGGCATCGGAGCGCAAATTTTAGCGCATCTGGGCGTGAAAAAAATCAAAATTCTAAGCAAGAGCGAGCCGAAAGACTATGCGGGGCTTAGCGGTTTCGGGATCGACATAGTTTGATAGCTCACATCGATTTGGACAGCTTCTTCGTCTCTGTAGCGAGGCTTGCCGATCCCACGCTTGCGGGCAAAAAGATCGCGGTCGTCGGAGGCGGCGACGAGGAGATTTTCGGCGGAAAGAGCGAGCTTGGTAGTGTGATTTTAAGCGCGAGCTACGAGGCCAGAGCCTGCGGCGTGCACTCGGCGCAGCCCGTTAAAATCGCGCTCGGACTCTGTCCGCAGCTGATTTTGGTGCGCGCGCGGCACGGCGAGTACCGAAAAGCTTCACGCGAAATTTATGAGTTTTTACTAAACTTTACGCCCGAGATCGAAAAATTTAGCATCGACGAGTTTTTTCTAAATTTACGCGGTACGGCATACGATGCGGACGCGCTGAGCTTTGCCGTGTTTTTGCAAAGCGAGATTATGCGCCGCTTTAGCCTTCCGTGCAGCGTAGGCCTTAGCGAAGCAAAACTTATCGCAAAGCTCGCCACCAGCCTTGCCAAGCCCTTCGGCGTGCGGCAAATTTTAAAATCGCAAATCGCGCGCGAGCTATCCGCCGTGCCGGTAGCGAAATTTTTTGGCATCGGCAAAGCGGCGCAAAAAACGCTCGGCAAATACGGTATCGTAACCTTCGGCGACGCGCTAGGGCACAGAGAAATTTTTGAAAAGATGGGCGCAAACGGCAGGAAAATTTTTGCAGCCCTTAGCGGCGAGGATGAGGGCGAGGTCGTCTCAAAGCGCGAGCGCAAGAGTATCGGCTTTGGGCGCAGCTTCGCGCCGTGCGCCGATCGCGACGAGCTGCGGCGCAAAATTTTAATTTTGGCGCGACATTTGGCGGGCGAAGTGCTCGCAAGGGGCCTAAAGCCCGCGACGTATGATCTAAAGATCCGCTACAAATCGCGCGAGGAGTTTTCGCATCAGATCAGCCAGGATAGGGCGTTTAGTCTAAGCTTGCTGAGCGAGACCGCGCTTGAGCTGTTTGAGCTCTGCGACGTGAAAAAAGGCGCGCAGATAATCCACGTAGCGCTAAATCTTTCAAATTTCGGCGGCAGATCGGGCGGCTCGCTGCTCTTTGGCGAGATTGATAAAAAGCAGCAGAGCCTGGATCGATCTTTAAGCAGAATTTGGGAAAAATTCGGCATCGAAAAGCTAAAAAAAGCGAGCGAAATTTGATTAAATTTAAAGGAAAAAGATGAAATTAGGCGAGCTATACTCGGTGATCTGCATAATCTTCGCGACGAATTTCAAAGGCGTGATAGACGAGCAGAAGTTGCGCAGCTTGGGCAAAAACTGGATCATCGTAAATAAAAATATCGAGAACAAAAACGGCCATGAACTTTGGCAAAAGATTCAGAGCGAGGACTACGCGGCGCTAGGGCGCGATTTTGAGGCGCTAAAAGGGGCGTTTGAGATGGATTTTTTCAAGCTCATAAGCGAAAGCGAAGTGGAGATGTTTTATGAAAAATGCCGCTTCAAAAAGCCTTTTACGGAGCTTAAAAGCGCTCACGCGGCCAATATGCTAGCACTTCTTGCCATGATCTTTAAGCAAAACACGGACGCGAAATCGCATAAAATTTTGACGCTATATCTGGCGCAATTTATCATTCCTAGCTTTTCCGCGCTTGCTACGCACGTGCAGATAAACGCTAAAAGCAGCTACTACAAGGCGCTCGGGTGGTTTTTGGCGGATTTTTGCCGCGTGGTTAAAGAGACGCTAGGACTTGGAATTTAAAATTTAGAGCGCTCGCTCGGTGTTTTTGCGCGTTCGGCACAGAAAAGCGTTATGTAGAGATAAGTCTGGAGCTTGCTTTCGGGATTTCTTGCGCTGTAGTCGGTACAAGCTCCTGCGGGCGCGACAAGCTGCTAAGCGAGGCAGGTGAATTTTATCTGCGCGGATGTAAAGTGGCTGCCTTGCTGTTTTGTGCGTCGGCTTGTCATATCGCGCGCGTCGTTTTGAATTCTGCGCGGCATTCGGCGCTTTGGTCGCGTTATGCACATCATCCAGCCTTTGCCGTGTGCTGTCGGTATCGAGACACTGTGCGCATCGCGTCTGTGTCACGGTGCTGTGCTTCGGTAATCCGTGCGTAGCTTTGCATGCCACACAAGACACCGCCATTTGAAATTTTACGTGAGGTGCCCTGTATATCGTTCGATGTCGTCGCTCGGCACAGCGCGTCTTTCGTGCTTTGCGTGTGCGACCTGGCGCAGAAGCAAGGTCTATGCACTTGCACCTGCGCGCCCTGCGTCTTTTACCGAGCGCGCGTCACGCAGCGTCCGATGCGTGCCGTTAAATTTTAAAATTTAAAACAAAGGAAAAATTTGAATTACTGGAACGAAATTTACGCCCACTTTGACCCCGTGGCATTCAGCGCGTTTGGTATAAACGTGCACTGGTACGGCATTATGTATGTTTTGGCGCTGCTTACGGCGCTATTTATCGCCAAATATTTCGTGCGAAAAGACGGCCTTGACTTCAGCGATAAGATGCTAGATCGCTACTTTATCTGGGTCGAAGTGGGCGTCATTTTGGGCGCGCGGCTTGGATACATCGCGATCTATTCGGGCGAGGCGGCGTGGTATTTCAGCCATCCGTGGCAAATTTTTAACCCATTTCATAACGGCGAGTTCGTGGGTATCCGCGGTATGAGCTATCACGGCGCGGTCGTCGGATTCGTGATCGCAACGGTTTGGTTTTGCAAAAAATTTAAAACCGATATGTGGGCGCTGCTCGATCTCGTGGCACTTAGCGTGCCGCTTGGATATTTTTTCGGGCGCGTGGGGAATTTTTTAAATCAGGAGCTTTTCGGGCGCGAAACAACCGAGCCGTGGGGGATCTTGGTGGGCGGCACGTTGCGTCACCCAAGCCAACTTTACGAAGCGGTTTTGGAAGGGCTGGTAATTTTCGTGATTTTATTTTTCTACCGTAAATTTAAGAAATTTAACGGCGAGTTGATATGTCTGTATGCGATGCTATACACGGCGTTTAGATTTTTCGTGGAATTTTTTAGGCAGCCGGACGATGGGCTTGGCTTTGTATTTTTAAATTTATCGATGGGGCAAATTTTATCTTTAGTAATGTTTTTGATAGCAGTTTTCTTAAAGCAGTCTTTGAAGAAAAAACTAATTTGCAGAAATTAAATTAATCTAAAGTTAAAAAGTAATATAATCTTTTTACAAAAATGTAAATTTTCGTTTAGCGGGGATTTATAATCATCTTTTTTAAGGAGAACCTATGCTAGGTCGCATTGAAGGCTTTACGGGCAGATCCATAGACGGCAAAAAAAGCCGTATTATGGCTTTGCAAGATGTGGCGCAAAGCATCAGCGGGCTGATTTTGGCCTGTTTTATGCTGTGTCATATGATATTTACCGGCACGATTTTGATCGGTAAGGGCGCGTTTGAGGGCGTCGTACATTTTGCCGAACCGGGCGGAATTTATTTCGTTACAAACATCGTCGCTTTTGTAATTTTTGTGATTTTCGTAGTTCACGCGTTTTTGGCGATGAGAAAATTTCCAGCTAATTACGCCGCTTATAGGGCGTTTAAAGCGCACAAAATGCGAATGAAGCATTGCGATACAACGCTTTGGTGGTTTCAGTTTTGGACGGGATTTTTCCTATTCTTCTTTGCGGCGGCTCATATTTTAATGATCGTATTCGGTCCGAAAATTACTGCAGATCTTGCTATCGCGCGATTCGGACAGCTTCATCTATTTTATTTTGTTTTATTGATTTTCGTAGTAACTCACGCTAGTATTGGAATTTATAGACTTTATATGAAATGGATCAGCATAGACGGCACAAAGGCTGAAATTCAAAGGAAAAGAGCCTTTATTAAAAAAGCGGTTTTTATCGTTTGGGGCGCATTTTTCTTGCTTTCGATAATCGCCGATTTCAAATGGTTAAGTTTAGAATAGGGAGCTTAGGATGAATGTAATATATTGCGATTCTTTAGTTATTGGCGGCGGTTTGGCGGGCTTAAGAGCTGCGATCGCTACCGGCGAGAAGGGGCTTAGCACCATCGTTTTGAGTCTGATCCCCGTTAAGCGCTCGCACTCTGCGGCAGCTCAAGGTGGCATGCAAGCGTCTCTGGGAAATTCCAAAATGAGCGAGGGCGATAACGAGGACGTGCACTTTGCCGATACGGTAAAAGGAAGCGACTGGGGCTGCGATCAGGATGTCGCTAGGATGTTTGCGCAAACGGCGCCTAAGGCGATCCGCGAGCTTGCGGGCTGGGGCGTTCCTTGGACTAGAATTACTAGAGGCGAGCGAAGCGCTATTATCAATGCTCAAAAAACCACGATCACCGAAAAAGATGAGGTTCACGGACTTATCCATAGCCGCGACTTTGGCGGTACGAAAAAATGGCGAACCTGCTATACCGCCGATGCTACGGGACATACGATGCTTTTTGCCGTTGCAAACGAAGCGCTAAAACATAACGTCGATATCCACGATCGCAAGGAAGCGATCGCGCTAATTCACGCAAATAACCGCTGCTATGGCGCAATCGTGCGTGATTTGGTTACCGGCGAAATTAGCGCATACGTATCAAAAGGTACGTTGATCGCTACCGGCGGCTACGGTAGAGTGTATAAACACACCACAAACGCCGTCGTTTGCGAGGGCATCGGCGCAGCTATTGCGCTTGAGACGGGCGTCGCGCAGCTTGGAAATATGGAAGCGGTGCAATTTCACCCGACCCCTATCGTTCCGAGCGGAATTTTACTTACTGAGGGTTGCCGCGGCGACGGCGGAATTTTACGCGATGTGGACGGCTATCGCTTTATGCCGGATTATGAGCCGGAGAAAAAGGAGCTTGCTAGCCGCGACGTCGTAAGCCGTCGCATAATGGAGCATATAAGAAAAGGCAAGGGCGTCAAAAGCCCTTACGGCGAGCACGTTTGGCTTGATATCTCGATCCTCGGACGCGAGCATATCGAGAAAAATTTACGCGACGTGCAAGAAATTTGCGAAATTTTCAACGGCATCGATCCTGCCGACACCGAGGTAATAACCGACGAGCAGGGCAGGAAGCGCGGCAAGGGCTGGGCTCCGATCCTTCCTATGCAGCACTACTCAATGGGCGGCATCAAAACAAAAGCTACGGGCGAGAGTCCGACTTTGGCGGGACTATTCAGCGCTGGTGAGGCTGCGTGCTGGGATATGCACGGCTTTAATCGCTTAGGCGGAAATTCCGTCGCCGAAACCGTCGTCGCAGGAATGATCGTGGGCGAGTATTTTGCGGAATATTGTCAAGGACACGACGTCGATATCAATACACATGATATCGAAAAATTCGTAGATAAAGAGAAAAATTACATTAAAAGCCTGCTTGAAAAAGAGGGTAAATTTAACGTATTCGAGATAAAAAACAAGATGAAAGATGTGATGTGGGAGCACTGCGCGATCTTCCGTACCGGCGAGGGATTAGCCAAAGCCGTAAAAGAGCTCGAGGAGCTTTATAAGCAATCTTTGGACGTCAAAGTAAGCAATAAAGAGCTTTTCGGAAACCCAGAGCTCGAGGAGGCTTACCGCGTACCGAAGATGCTAAAGCTTGCGCTTTGTATCGCCAAGGGTGCGCTTGATCGCACCGAAAGCCGCGGCGCACACTTCCGCGAGGACTATCCGAAACGCGACGATCTAAACTGGCTAAAACGAACGCTTGCAAACTGGAAAGAGGGCGACACTATGCCTACTCTAAGCTACGAGCCGCTTGATATTATGAAGATGGAGATGCCGCCTGCATTCCGCGGATACGGCGCCAAAGGCAATATCATCGAGCATCCGGACAGCGCCGTGCGCCAAAAAGAGGTCGATGAAATTCGCGAGAAAATGCAAGCCGAGGGCAAAGGCAGATATGAAATTCAAGAGGCATTGATGCATTATGAATTGCAGCCAAAATACAAAGCACCTAACGAAAGAGCAGGTATAGGATATGAGTAGAAAAATAACAATAAAGGCATTTAAGTATAATCCGCTAAGCAAAATTTCAAAGCCGCACTTCGCTACTTACGAGATCGAAGAGACCGACGGAATGACGCTGTTTATTGCGCTTAACGTGATTCGTGAGAGATTTGATCCCGAGCTAAGCTTCGACTTCGTTTGTCGCGCGGGTATCTGTGGTAGTTGCGGTATGCTCGTAAACGGCAAGCCGCAGCTTGCGTGCCGCACGCTTACTAAGGATTATCCGGACGGCGTGATCGAGCTTATGCCGCTTCCATTTTTTAAGTTGCTAAAAGACCTCAGCGTTGATACGGGCAACTGGATGAACGCGATGAGCAAACGCGTAGAGAGTTGGATCCACACCGATCACGAAACCGACATCTCAAAGCTTGAGGAGAAGGTCGAGCCGGAGGTCGCGCAGGAGGTTTTCGAGCTGGATCGCTGCATCGAGTGCGGTATCTGCGTAGCTGCATGTGGCGTAGCAATAATGCGAAAAGACTACATCGGCGCCGTCGGCATCAACCGCGTGGCACGTTTTCAGATCGATGCGTTGGATAAACGCAGCGACGCGGATTTTTACGAGCTCATCGGCGATGATGACGGAGTATTCGGCTGTATGACGCTGCTAGGCTGCGAAGACCACTGCCCTAAGCATCTTCCGCTTCAAAGCAAAATCGCCTATGTCCGCCGTAAGCTTGCCGCTCAGGGCAAATGCGGCTGCGGCAAATAAAATTTAAGCGGGATCTTCCCGCTTAAATTTATCTCTTTATCTCACTAAATTTTACTCAACAAATAAATTTCAAAAATGCTTGAGTCTGGCAAGCAAAGTAGCCTTAAATTTAATACTATCCCAAGGTATAAAGAAGTAAAATATGATCGCTTAAGATCGCAGGCGAGGGATAAGGATGAACGAAGCAAAGCTCGAAGAGCTAAAGAAAATTCTAAACGAACGACGTCAAAATTTAGAGCAAGGATCGCAAGAAAATTCTGACGCTCAAAATTTTGATGTCTTAAATTTTGATACTTCAAAATCTGATACCTCAAATTTAAATGCTTCAAATTTCGATACCTCAGATTTAAACAATACAGATTCTAAAACTTTAAATTCTAACGACAAAAATTCAGACGATCTAAATTTAAACGCAGAGCGCGATAGAAAATTTCAAAATTTAGATTCCCTTGGCGCTACTTTATTTAAAAATTCTAACGCTAGGAACTACGACAAAGATCCGATAATCATCAAAAATTATGAAAAGTTTTTTGTTTATGCGCGGCTTTTTATAATTCTTCCGACATCAGGTCTGCCGCTACTTCTTATTCGAGATATTATAGACTTCGGATATATAGATACATACGAATATTTGCTGTCCTGTATGGCGCTATTACTGATCGCCGTTATTACTTATATCTTTACCGCAATACGCAATAAACGCGA
>NZ_CALIMS010000048.1 GCF_938045345.1 uncultured Campylobacter sp. | reverse complement strand
AAATTTATAAAATTTCGCGCCTTAGCTCATCTGCGCTCTTTGGCGAAAGAAGCGCCGGAGCGATGTCAAATACGCTAAACGCGCCGCGCTCGCCCTTTTGCGCCAAACGATACGCCGCGCGGGCGTAGGCTACGAGCACGCTTGCGGTAAATTCGGGATTTGAGTCAAGCTTTAGCGAAAACTCGATCAAGTGTTTATTTTCTCCGCGCTCGCCCGTCGCTCCGCTTCGCAAGACGAATCCTCCGTGAGGGATGCCGCCGTGCTCTTTTTTAAGCGTCGCAAGACTTACGAAATGCACGCTCGTGTCGTAGTCGGCGAAGTAATTGGGCATCGTTTTTATCTCTTGCTCGATGCGCGCTTTATCGGCGCCCTCTTCGGCTACGACGTAGCACTCGCGCAGGTGTTTTTCGCGCGTGCTAAGTTTCGGATTTTCGCCCGCGCGAACTTGCTTTAAGGCGCTTTCTATCGGCACGGTGTATTGGCGCGCATCCACGACGCCCTCGATCCTGCGGATAGCGTCTGAGTGGCCTTGGCTCACGCCTTTACCCCAAAACGTATAACTGCTGCCGTTTTGCAGCACACTCTCGCCGAACAGTCTGTTTAGCGAAAACAGACCCGGATCCCAACCAACGGCGATGATACCTACGTTTCCACCTTTTTTAGCTGCGGCGTCCACGGCGGCGAAGTGCTCCGGGATTTTTGCGTGCGTATCGAAGCTATCGACGACGTTAAAATCTTTTGCAAACTCCGGCGTCTGCGTTGGCAGATCCGTCGCGCTACCGCCGCAAAGCACCAAAACGTCGAATTCGCCCTTGTGCAATAAAATTTCATCCACGCTAAATACTGGCGCGCCGTATGTTTGTACACTGTGTGGCTCGCGGCGAGAAAACACTGCCGAAAGCTCTAAATCCTTGCTATTTCGCGCGGCAAGCTCCACGCCGCGACCTAAATTTCCATATCCCAAAACCGCTATTTTTATTTTTTCGCTCATTTTTTATCCTTGATAAATTTTAAAATTTAGCGCGTAAAACGGCGCGCCGCCGATGAAATTTTACCTCAGTAGGAAATAATAAATCACGTATAACCAACTTAAAAATCCGTGGATTATCGCCCACATTATGCTTTTATTGACTCCCCATGATAGTGCGACGGCTATGACCGTGCCTAACGTAAATCCACCGATACTACCTTTTGACATATTTTTCTCCTTGATTTAAAATTTTGGCTCAAACTAGCGGGCTACTCGCCAAACGCCTTTAGCTCATCGCATACTTTGGCGAATTTTTCCTGCGCGCTTTGCAACCCTTCGCGGTT
>NZ_CALIMS010000047.1 GCF_938045345.1 uncultured Campylobacter sp. | reverse complement strand
CGTCGCCGCACCCGCAAAATAGGAGCATAAAAACATCTCTATCATCGTTTTTCCTTTCATTAAATTTGCGCTGATTTAAAGCGCTCGTAAAGCTTGGCCGCAATGACTGCGAGCAAACGTATTTCAAAACGAGTAGATTAAATTCTACCGCGCCCACAAAGCAAGCACACGATGAAAAATGGCGCGGGCAGAATTTCGCCGATAAAAGGGCAAAAATTTACCGCCGCGGCGGTCGCAAGCTACGCTGAAGCCTAGGCTAGATGGCAGCGCAAACCGCTCCACAATCACCAACTGCCTGACGGTTTCAAACTTCACTAAAACGACGCGAACCGATCAAATCGAGCTGGCTAGAGGAGTCTATCAGAGCGAACGATCAAAACTATCAAATCAAGCCGATCAACCGAACCGACTAAAGCAAGTCAGCCAAGGCAAAACGGCTAGTGCTTTTTATCTTTAAAAAATCTAACGATCTTAGCCTGCAGCTTGAACCACTCGCTAAGCTCCATTATAGGCTGCCCTGCGTAGTTTTTGCCACCCGTTAGATCCTTGCTTATGCCGCCGCGCGCCGCGATCTGAGCGAAATCGCCCACGCTTACGTGCCCGCCGCTGCCGCTCTGTCCGCCCATCACGACGTTGCGCCCAAGCGTCGTCGAACCCGCAAGTCCTACCTGAGAGACGATGAGACAGTTTTGCCCAAGCTCGCAGTTGTGCCCGATCTGAACGAGATTGTCGATCTTGCTACCGCGCTTAACGATCGTCGAGCCAAATACCGCGCGGTCGATCGTCGTGCACGCGCCGATCTCGACCTCATCTTGCAGCACGACGTTGCCGTTGTGATAAATTTTAACGTGCTCGCCCGTTTTAGTGTGTGCATAGCCGAAACCGTCGCTTCCGATGACGGCGTTTGCGTGGATTATGCAGCGCTCGCCGATGATCGTGTCATTGTAGATGACGGCGTTTGCGTGGATTATGCAGCCGTCTCCGATATGCACGTCATCGCCGATATACGCGCCGCTTAAAATGACGCAATCCTCGCCGATCGTAGAATTTGCGCCGATATGCACGCTCTGCCCGATCTGCGCGCTAGCGGCGATCTTTGCGGGCGCGCCGCTGCGAATGAGCGGCTTAGCAAAATGCGCGCTTAGGATCGCAAAGGCTAGATGCGGATTTTCGCACTCTAGCACTCGCACGCCGCTTGGGGCTGCGGTGCCGATTTTTACTAGCACGGCGGCCGCTTTGGTGGCAGATAAAAATTTCTCGTTTTTGTCGCTGTCGCAGTAGCTCAGCTCGCTTTGCCTTGCGTTTTGAAGCGAATTTATCGCGGTAATCTCCGCATCCGCTCCGCTAAGCTCTATGTTTAAAATTTCGGCAATTTTGGATAATTTCATTTGCGCTCCTTTGATTAAATTTTATCGCCGCTTACATATCCAGCGCGACGCTGCCGCCGCGTACGATGTCGATCGGATTGTATTTTTTTATCGTCTTTAAAAATCCATCGATGCGGTCTGCGTCGTCGCACGCCATGATGACGATCTTGCTGTCGTCGCTGTTTGCGATGCTGCCGTTGTAGGCTTTTAAAACTGCATCGAGCCCCGCTAAATTTTCGCCCAGCGCGATCTTTACCAAAACCATCTCCTTTTCGACGAATTTTGCATCATCGATGACCTTGTAGACGGGGATCAGCTTATGAAGCTGCTTAGTGATCTGCTCTATGACGCGCTCATCGCCCGAAGTGACGATGCTAAGGCGCGATAGACCGGTGTTTGGGATCGGTGCAACGGTAAGGCTGTCGATATTATAGCCGCGCCCCGCAAAAAGCCCTGATATTCGCGACAAAACGCCGTGCTCATCGGTAACGACGACCGATATTACTCTTCTTATGCTATTCATCTTTACGACTCCTGCTCAAAAATCATATTATAAAGCGCGCCGCCCGCGGGCACCATCGGCCAGACGTTTTCGAAGCGATCGATCTTAGCCTCGATGACACTTACTTTCTTACTCGCAAGAGCCTGCTTCAGCGCATCTTCGAATTCCGCTTTGGTGCTAACGCTAAAGCCCACGCCGCCGAAACCCTCGACAAGCTTTACAAAATCAGGTTGCGAGCTAAGATCGGTCGATGAGAAACGCTGCCCGTAAAATAGGCTCTGCCACTGCCGCACCATGCCTAAGAAATTGTTGTTTAAGACGATATTTACGACGTTTAGGCCGCTCGCGCTAGCAGTCATCAGCTCTTGGATATTCATCAAAATCGAGCCGTCGCCGCTGAAATTTATAACGGGCCTATCTCCCGCATAGGCCTTCGCGCCCAATGCCGCAGGAAGGCCGTATCCCATCGTACCCTGCCCGCCGCTACTTAGTAGAGTGCGCGGCTTGCAAAACGGATAAAACTGTGCGACCCACATCTGATGCTGACCCACGTCCGTAGCGATGATAGCATCCTCGCCAGCGATTTTTGCGGTACTTTGGATAACCCACTGCGGCTTTAAAATTTCATCGCTGTCGTTAAATTTAAGCGGGTGAATTTCATCGTATTTGCGGATGAGCTCGCGCCACTGCTCGAAATTTTTAGGGCTGACCTCGCTTTTAATGCGCGGCAGCATCTCCTCTAACACCGATTTCACATCGCCCACGATCGGATAATCCGCGTTTATAATCTTAGAGATCGAGCTAGGATCGATATCGACGTGGATAATCTTTGCGTTTTTGCCAAATTCGCTAAGCTTACCGGTGACGCGATCGTCAAATCTCGCGCCCAAGCAAATTATCAGATCAGACTCGCTAAGCGCCATATTTGCGGCGTAGCTGCCGTGCATTCCGACCATACCTAAATTTAATTTATCGTCGCTTCGCACGGCTCCTAGCGCCATAAGGGTTTGCACGACCGGGATCTGCGCAAACTCGCTAAGCTCGCGCACCAGCTCGCTTGCACCCGCGCTGATGACGCCGCCGCCGATGTAGAGGATAGGCTTTTTGCAGTTTGCGATTAACTCAACGGCTTTTTTGATCTGTTTAGCGTTGCCTTTATAATTCGGCTTATAAGTCTGCATCTTGATTTCACTAGGATATTCAAAAACGCCTAGCTTCGCCGTTACGTCTTTGGGAATATCAACGTGCACGGGCCCCGGTCTGCCGCTGCGAGCGATGTAAAAGGCTTCTTTTAAAATTCTAGGCAGCTCTTCGATCGTTTTAACTAGATAGTTGTGCTTGACGCAGGGGCGTGAAATTCCGATCGCATCGATCTCTTGAAAGGCATCGGTACCGATAAGCGAGGTCGCCACCTGCCCGCTGATAAGCACTACCGGGATGCTGTCGCTATACGCCGTAGCAAGCCCCGTAAGCGCGTTCGTAAAGCCTGGTCCGCTCGTGACGACTGCTACGCCGACCTTGCCGCTAGCGCGCGCGTATCCGTCCGCAGCCATCGCCGCAGCCTGCTCGTGGCGCACCAAAATGTGTCTGAAGTATTTTTGTTTGTAAATTTCATCATAAATATTCAGCGCCGCGCCGCCCGGATAGCCGAAAACCACCTCGACCCCCTCCTGCCGCAACGCCTCCACGATCATCTGCGATCCGCTAATTTCTTTCATACGCCCATCCTGTTTCGTTGGAATAATTTTGTGATTATATTATTTTGTAAATTAAATTTCACAAATTTTAGGCGCTAAATCGGGTCGAATTTAAAATTTAATAGCAGCAAGACGGGGCAAAATTTCAGAATTTAGCGAGAGTAGAAAAGGCAAATTTAAAATTTATAATGCGGCTGGATTTCGGATTTAAAATTTTAAAGTGCAGATTTTATCTTGACAAAACACAGCGCATCAGTTTTAACATAGAATTTTAGATTGAAATTTTACCACGCTAGGCTCGATTAAATTTACAAAATTCTTTGAAATTTTATCGTAGCGCAGAGCGATGCCAGCGTAAATTTTAAATTCCATCGCTACAAAATTTTAAAATTTAGCCGTAAATTTAGGGCGGGCGGAATCTCGATTATAAAATTCTAAAATTCCGCCCGCGTAAAATTAAATTTTAAAAACCCTATTGTACGCCGACGCTAACGCAGTCGCCGCTTTGCGGATCGCAATTGCCGAAGCTTGTGACGCTACTGGATCTTTTTGAGCGGATCGTTCCCATATGCATAGGCACCGGCATGTTACGGCGCGAGCTTCCGCCAATTTCGCTATCGCTCATACTATTAGAACTTCTCCTGCGAGAATAATCATCACGCGGAGGAGGAGGTGGCGGTGGAGGAGGCGGTTTTATACCTCCGTTCGGAGGTGGTGGCATGCCGCCAGGAGGCGGGGGAGGCGGTGGCATCATACCACCAGGTGGCGGTGGCGGAGGAGGAGGCAGCATGCCGCCGCGTCTATCATATCCTCGTGGAGGAGGAGGCGGAAAAGTACCGGTTTCAGTAATAGTGATGCCGTTTCCGTAATTTTCCACGCGCCTGTAAGTAGAGCCTCCGTAAACCGTGCGGGTGCGGGTCTTTTCGACTACGACTATATCGCGATCAGGCTGCACCGGCTGCTGCACGTTAGCTCTAGGCGATATTTCAAAGCTCTTCTGCAGTTTAGCAGTATCGTAACTTGCAAAGCCGTTGATGCCCTTTAGCTCATCTGCACTTGAAATTTCGCGCTTTTGGCGGTATTGCATAAGCATATCCGCCCTACCCGCATCAAGCCCGCCGATCGTCATCAGCTCGTAGCGACTAGCTTCATTTATGTTGATTTTCGCCGCGGCGAGGCTCACTAAAAGAGCCAAAATCACTAAATTTTTCATGTGCGCTCCTTTGTTGGAAGTTACGAAATTCTAAACCCTCACGATAAATCTTTGATTAACACGCAAGCAAAATTTTGCTACAATTGCCTATCTTATTTCAAAGGATCAACCGATGAACGGAATTTTGCTCCTATGCGACGAACCCGCCGCCTACCAATCCGAGCTAAAAAAACTAGATAAAATTTTATCCATGAGCTTTCACAACGTTTTGCAACTTTGCATCGCTGGCGATAATGCCCTTTTTAGCAGGAGTGAGCTTGAAAGAGCGCTTGCAAACGGGCAGGATGAGCGCGTGCGAAAGGCGGCGATAGAGCGCTTTACGCAGATTTTAGAGCAATGCAATTTTGTGCTGGTTCACGGCGTAGCGGGAGCCGATCTGCGCGAGCTAAATTTACAAATCGCAAAGGATCTAAATATCCCCGTTTGCGGATTTTATCCTAACGAAGTTGCCGCGCGCATCGGCACGCGCTTGATCGCCGCAGCAAAAGCGGTAAGCTTTGCCAGCATATATGAGGATAAAATTTCATTTTCCGTGCTAAGACCTGCGCAAGATGGTGCAAATTCTAAAAAATCGGAGCTTTGCGGCAAAAATTCCGCTTGCGAAAGCGATGCAAAATTTCACGACGAAAATTCTGCTTGCCAAAGCGGCGCGATAGAGCTTGATAAAGTCATTGCCGACAAAAGCTACTTCACGGACGCCGCAAACTCCACGCGCTGTGAAATTCTAACCCCGTTGAAATTTGAAAGCAAGCTCTACGCCAAGGCTCGCGCGAACGTTAAAACCGTCGTGCTTCCAGAAAGTGACGATGAGAGAATTCTGCGCGCAGCCGCGATTATAAAACAAAGCGGTGCGGCAAATTTGATCCTTTTAGGGCAGCAAGATCAAGTGCAAAAAAGCACAAACAAGCTAGGTCTCGATTTAGCGGGCGTTAAAATTTTAGATCCGCAGACGGATGCGAGCTTGGAAAAATTTGCGCTTGATCTTTATGAGCTTCGCAAGGCGAAGGGTATGAGCGAGGCGCAGGCACGCGATTTAGTGCGCGATCGCACCTACTTCGGCACGATGCTCGTGTATGAAGGGCTAGCCGATGCGATGGTAAGCGGTGCCGGCACGACTACTGCGGAGACGATCCGCCCCGCACTTCAAATCATCAAGACAAAGCCCGGCATCGCAAGCGTTAGCGGCGCGTTTATAATGTGCCTGGATACGCAGGCTCTGCTTTTTGCCGACTGCGCCGTAGCGCCGAGCCCGAGCGCGGAGTATCTGGCAGGTATCGCGATCTCAAGCGCCGCGACCGCAAAGGCGTTCGGGTTTGAGCCGCGTGTGGCGATGCTGAGCTACTCTAGCGGCGATAGCGGCAGCGGAGAGAGCGTAGAATTTATCAAAACGGCGACGCAAAAAGCGCGCGAAAAGGCGCCGGGGCTCACAATCGACGGACCGCTGCAATTCGATGCCGCAGTCGATGCCGCAGTCGCTAAGAAAAAAATGCCGGGCTCTTCGGTCGCAGGGCGTGCGAACGTATTTATCTTCCCCGATCTTAACTGCGGAAATATCTGTTACAAAGCCGTGCAGCGCACCGCAGGCGCCGTGGCGATCGGGCCGATTTTACAGGGCTTAAAAAAGGCGGTAAACGATCTAAGCCGCGGCTGCAAGGTCGCCGATATCGTAAATACGATACTTATCAGCGCAATTCAAGCGGGAGAGAATTAATGGATATCCTAGTCATAAATTCCGGCTCGAGCTCGGTTAAATTTAAATTCCACGATATGCTAAATCACGCCTGCATCGCGAGTGGGCTCATCGAGGAGATCGGATCGACGCACGCAAGCGGAAGCATCAATTGCGCCAATGGACGAAGCATAAAGGTTGAAAACGAGCAAATTCCAAATCACGAAACCGCGATCGCAATCGCGATTGATCTTTTAAAACAAAGCGGAGTAATCAAAGATCTAACTCAAGTAGGCGGCATCGGGCATAGAATAGTCCAAGGTGCGGATTATTTCGACGCTCCTGCACTCATAGATGAGGACGTAATGGCTAAAATCGCCGAGCTTGCGCCGCTTGCACCACTACACAATCCCGCAAATTTAGCGGGCATCAAATCCTGCCTAAAGATCGCTCCTAAAATTCCAAATGTCGCAGTTTTCGATACGATCTTTCATCAAAGCATCCCACCGTATGCGTATATGTACGCGCTGCCGTATGAATTCTACGAAAAATATAAGGTTCGTCGCTACGGCGCGCACGGCACGTCGCATTGGTTCGTCTCGACGATGGGAGCGAAATTTTTACGTAAGAAATACGAAAACTTCAACGCCATTACGCTACATCTTGGCAACGGCTCTAGCGTGAGCGCCATAGAAAACGGCAAATGCATCGACACCTCAATGGGGCTAACGCCGCTTGAAGGCATCATCATGGGCACCAGATGCGGCTCGATCGATCCCGCTATCATCCCATACATCGAGCGCGTCGCGGGCTACAACGCGCAGGATATGGATGTTATAATGAACAAAAAAAGCGGACTTTTGGGCATCTGCGGCGCAAGCGATCTGCGAAAAGTATATGAAAAGATGGAAGGCGGCGAGCCACGCGCGAAACTCGCGTTTGAGATGCTCGTGTACAGCGTCGTTAAGATGATCGGAGCGTATTATGCCGTGCTCGGGCGCGTGGACGCTTTGATCTTTACCGGCGGTATCGGCGAGAATGCGCCGCATTTTAGGCAAAATGTCTGCGAGAAGCTCGCTCATATCGGCATCGAAATCGATGCGACAAAAAACGCAAAAAATACCGGCTCGATTAGAAATTTAAGCGCGGCGGATAGTAAAATCAAAACGCTCGTAATCCCCACCAACGAGGAACTTGCGATCGCTGAAGCTACGGTCGATACGATCAACAAAAACTCCGCGCAGATCGACTATCAGAAATACTCGGAATTTTAAATTCTATCTAGTGAGGTTCTGCGGTTATTTTGCGAGCAGCAACGCCAACTTGCCTTTTTCGTTAAGCAATTAAATTTTAGGTTTTGGCTGCGAGCTTGCGTGAAATGAAAGGGCTTTCTTTATTTTAGTGGCTTTCTGGCTAAGACGATACGAGAAATTGCTACGCTACGCGCGGGTTTAAATTTTATTTGTCGCTTCCGATAAGGCTTAAATTCTTTCTCGGAAGAGGCGGAGCGGAAGGGGCTATACTTGCGAAGCGCCCTTTTTACTTTGCCTGGGCCTCGCCTCGCGACCTCAAGCAGACCCCACCGCCCCAACCTGCATCTGCCTCACTGCGCGTTAGAAGCGGCGAGACTTTGTTTGTAAAAAAGCATTGCTCGGTTAAATTTAATAAATTTTATTTCAAATTTGACCGCAAAATTCCAAAACAGGTCCTTATTGTGAAATTTACCGGATAATAAGGCATAAAATTTTAAAATTTAGCGCAAGCCGGGTTTTGGCACGCAAACTTTATTAAAGGAGCGAACGATGAGCGATTTGCCGAATTCACAAGGCGCGCAAGAGCAAGATACGCCGTATCCCGATACGAAATTCACTAAATTTTTCGGGCGGCTTTACGCGGCGGTTTTTGTGCTGTTTGCGATCACGGCGCTTAGCGTATTCGTGCTGCCCGAAAATATTTTAGACGCAAGCGCGGCATGCGCGGACTTCGTTAAATTTATGAAGCGGTTTTTTCCAAACATCGCCGCGATCGGCAAAATAAGCCCGCATACGCAGCTTGCGGAATTTTACGTCGCGGCATTGTGGGTACCTATTTTAACGGCTTTCGCGCTAAGCTGCGTGTATTGTCCGATCGCCACATTCTTATACAAAAAAGAGCTTCCCGCCGTCAAGACGCAGCTATTTGTGATATTACTCGCTATACCTTTCGCTTACTGGGCATTAAACAATTATTTCTACGCCGATTTTGCCGTAAACGGCATCCCACACAGAGTAGGCAGCGGACGGACGTTTCCAACTTTTGCGAGCAGAGAGAGCCTATTTGGCTGGATATCGTTTTTCACAGCCACCTCGATGTTTATGAGTATGCTTGTCGTGATTTCGCTTAGCGATATAGTCCACTGGATATATCTATCGAGAAATAAAAGCTAAATTTTATAAAATCGCGGACGAATAACATTCCGCACCCATAACTTTTAGGGTCATTTTACGAGCGCAAAGCGAGCGGGCGATAAAATTCCGCGCTCCGTTTTAGAACAAAAACAAGCGACGATTAAATTTAAACGCCCCCTGCGATTAGATAGTCTTTGCGCGGAATTTAAGCGACCAAGCGACGATTAAATTTAAACCGCAAGCGGCCGCTTTTAAATTTTAAATTTCACTAAATTTTAAAATTTTATTCGCACCACGTAAGGCGAAAGGTCGTTATCTCGCCCGGCACGCTGTCGTAGGAGATAGAAAAGGAGTATTTTTTGCAGACCTCGCTTACGATGCTAAGCCCGATTCCAAAGCCGCCCTCGCTTGAGTTAAAGCGCGCAAAACGCCTAAAAATTTCGTCGCCCCTTTTCCTATCGATCCCCTCGCCGCTGTTTGAGATCGCTAGCTCGCCGCGCCTTAGCCGCACATCCACGTAGCCGCCTGCATCGGCGTATTTTACGGCGTTGCTTAGCAAATTGTCGATGAGGCGCGAAATTTCATAGACGTTTGCATTCATACTCGCATCCGAAAGATCGGTTTTAAGGCTAAGCCTGCGCTTTTGAATAAACGGCGCGAAGTATTCGCAGCGCGAAGCGACGAGGCTTTTTAGATCGATTGAGCTAATCTCGCCATCCTTATTCATACCGAAGGTCAAAAACACGAGATCCTCGTAGATGCGCGAAAGCGTCTTAGCGGCAAGGTCGATATTAGCGACGCGCTTGGCGTTGTATTCTCCAAGCTCTGCGTGCCGCATCGTCTCAACGCTCATAGAAATAATGCTAAGCGGAGTATTGATCTCGTGAGTACTATCCTTGATGAAGCGATTTAGCGTGTCAATCTTATCGTAAAGCGGCTTGGTGCCTAGCCGCACCAGATAAAACGCCACGGCTAGGATTACGCCCAAAAGCGCTATCATCATCGCTGCAGTTTTGATACGAAGCGTTAAAATTTCGCCCTGCACGCTACTTCCAAGCAGAATGATTTTAGCCTTGGAAAAGGCGTTTCGCTCCTCCATATTTTGCAGATTTTCATAAATTCCTAGCCTTCCGCCACTTATAAATTCCGCCTTTAGCTTCGCTTTATCAAGTGCTCCAAGCTCACCGCCGCAGCCGTAAATTTCATCAGAGTTTGGCTTAAATATGCACGCACTCACGCCCTTTTCGCGCTCAAAGTCCGCTAGCGATTCCAGCCCATCCATACTTGCTTTCATATAGATCATCATTTTGATCTCTTTTAGCTCTTTTATCCTGTGCGAAAGTAGCGCGGCTTCGTTCATCCTGTAATTTATCTTGAAAAAATATCCTAAAAATAATGCGCTTGAAATGAGATATAAAGATAGAATTTTAAGCGTTAAAGCGGTCTTTTCAGACATACAGATACCCTGCGTTGCGGCGATTTATGATATGCTCTTCGCCTAGGATGCGGCGCAAATTTTTGATATAAGTTCGCAGCGCTTCTTCGCTTGGCGTTTCGTTAAAAACATAGATCGCGGAGAAAATTTCATCCTTGCTTAAAAGCCTGTTTTTATTTTGTAAAAAAAGTGCCAGCAGCTCGCGCTCTTTGTTTGAAAGCGCGACGGGCACGCCCGATCTGCGTAGCTCTTTGCTTGCAAAGTAAAATTTAAACTCGTCGTCAATAGTTACAAAATCATCAAAATTGTGGCTGAAGTTTCGCTTTATGAGAGAATTAACGCGCAGCAACAGCTCTTTTAGCTCGTATGGTTTTTTGAGATAATCATCGCAGCCGCTTTTAAAACCAACCTCAAGATCATCAAGCGTATTTAGCGACGTGGCGAATATCGCAGGGGTGCGATCGCCGCTCTTGCGTAGCTCTTTTAAAAGTGAGAATCCGTCGCCTTTGGGGATTTTTACGTCAAAGATAAAAAGATCAAATTTTTGTTCATAAGCAAGATCCGCGGCGCTTTGAGCGTCGCTGCAAACGCATACGTCAAAGCCCGCGTCTTTTAGATATTCGCCGATGAGATCGCAAAGGGTCTCATCGTCCTCTACGAGTAAAATTTTACTCACTACATCTCTTTTTTCATCTCTTTTTTCATTTCGCCTTTCATCTCATCCTTCATATGTTTACCCTCTTTCATAGCATCCTTGTGCATATCTTTCATGTCGCCCTTCATCTCTTTCGCACCATTATGCATTGATGTATTGGCGTCCTTCATCTCATCTTTCATGCCCATGTCGGCAGCTACGGCAAAAGTGCCAGCAAATAGCGCACTAAGCGCAAACAAAGTAAGTTTTTTCATTACGTACTCCTTAAAAGAAATTAGCGGAATTATACTTCCGTAAAAGTGAAGTATGTGTGAAATTCCGAAAAAAATTCAAATTTAAATTTAAACGCCTGTAATTTCAAACGCGGAGCGGCTTAAATGCGCTCGGTCGGTCGCGATCTCTGAAATTTAAATCGCTCGCTACGGCTAGTCGAATTCTAAACGCGAATCAAAGCTAGCGAGGGCGCACGCCAACAGCGCATTGCCGAGCTTATTTTATCGAGGCAAAATAGAAATTTAAACCGCCGGCTAAACTAATTAAATTTGTAATGCCACGACTAATGCCACGACGCGATCGTCAAATCAAAAACACCGAGCCAGCCTTTGAGTTCGCGACCTCGCGCGAGCTTTTAAATTCGCCATGCCGCATAAGCCCTTAAATTTAGTGCAGCGCAAGCGCACAGGGCGCGAAATCGCACCTAGATCGCGGCGCAGCTTTTGATCTCATCCTCGCTTACGATCTCATAGATCACGCCAGCGTTTTTGATAAACTCCTCCACGCGCGCGACGTGAGCGGGCTCTACGTTGATCACGAGGCTTCCGACGACGTTTTTATCGAGGCGCTCAAGCTTGCCCCAGACGATGTTAAAATTTATCTCTAAAGCACGCGCCATATGCGTGATCACGCTGTCAAACGCGACTGCTGGCGGGAAAAAGAGCCTGATATTTACGCCGCTTGCGGGCAGCACCTCCTCCTCGCCCAAAAACTCCTTCATATTCTCATCCGGATGCAAAAATAGCGAGACGATATCGCCCGAGTTGCTCACGCGTCCGCCCTTAAGCAGGATCGCTCGCTGCGCGATGCCCTTTACGACCTCCATCTCGTGCGTAACGAGCACGATCGTGATGCCGAGCTCGCGATTAATGCGGCGCAGAAGCGATAAAATTTGCGCGGTGGTGTTGGGATCAAGAGCCGAGGTCGCCTCGTCGGAAAGCAAAATTTTAGGGCTTAATGCAAGCGCGCGCGCAATCGCCACGCGCTGTTTTTGTCCGCCGCTAAGCTCGCTGGGATAGGCGTTTGCTTTATCTGCAAGCCCTACGAGCTCCAAAAGCTCGGCGACGCGGCGCTTCGCATGGTCATTCGAATAGCCCCAAAATGCTAATGGCGTGGCGACGTTTTGCGCGACGCTGCGGCGGCTCATTAGCGCGAAGTGCTGAAAAATCATACCGATATTTTTGCGCAACTCACGGATCTGAGCGGCGCTTAGCTCTCTTACCTCCCTGCCCTCGACCTTGAGGCTTCCTTCTTGATAGTCCTCAAGGCCGTTTATGCAGCGCAGCAGCGTACTTTTACCCGCGCCGCTGCGACCGACGATGGCAAAAATTTCGCCCTGCTTTACCTCCAGACTCACATCGTCGATCACGCAGGTTTTGCCGTAAAATTTCTTTAAATTCTCTATCTTTATCACTCAAAATTCCTCGTTCATAATTCCGCCGAAACGCCCCCGGAAATTTATAAAATTTCGCGCCTTAGCTCATCTGCGCTCTTTGGCGAAAGAAGCGC
>NZ_CALIMS010000046.1 GCF_938045345.1 uncultured Campylobacter sp. | reverse complement strand
CGGTGGATAAAGACGGCAAAAAGATCGTCTGCGAGGACGAGTACTCAAAATGCCCTGGCTACGAGAGCGAAAAGGGCGGATTTGACTGGCAGTGGACGCAGCACACGGCATTTAGAATCGACAGCAAGTCTAAAAAAGGCGTCGTGTATCTAACCGTCTTTGACAACGGCGACACCCGCGGTATGGAGCAGCCTGCGATGGCGGGCATGAAATACTCCCGCGCAGTCGTCTATAAAATCGACGAAAAAGCTAAAACCGTCGAGCAGCTCTGGGAGTACGGCAAACAGCGCGGCAGCGAGTGGTACAGCTCTGTTACATCGCTCGCGCAGTATCAAGACGACCTTGATAGTGTGATGGTTTACTCCGCGGTCGCGGGTATGCAGTTTGACATCGCCAAAGGCCGCCCGGTCGGCGTACCTAGCCCTCACATCAACGAGTTTGAGTGGGGCGCAAAAGAGCCGTCAATCGAAATAAAAATGACCAACGCGATGGGCTATCAGGCGTTTCCGTTTAGCCCAGAAAAGGCGTTTGAGAAGTAAAATTTTAAAATTTAGCGGCCGTATTTCGAACGCGGCCGCTTTTGTTTTAGATTATGGTCAAATTCTACACATCTACTCGATAGAATTTCATCTGAATTTGCTAAATTTTATCCCTCGGTACGGCAAAATTTAGCCGAAAACATAGCTCTTTATTCTAGAATAAAATTTAATCATCGGATTTGCGATTTCGCGCTCTGCTTTTGCTATAATTTCGCTCTGCTAAAATTAATAAGCGTTATTTCGGTATAGACGAGGTAGCGCACGGTTTGGATGAAATTTGCATCCCGCTTGGGGCGGGGGACGACGGGTATGAAGTTAATGCGCCCAAAGGATATTCGTGCGGCAAGGCGGCGCAGCAAAGGAGAAAGAGTGGAAAAATCTAGAAAAAAGGAACTCAAAAAGCTCGCGGCGTAGCGGCAGCGAGATGCATTTGAAAAGAGCCTGCCGATGAGTAGGGCGGAGTTTGAGCGGCTATTTGAGTTCTTGGACGAGGGCTTGGCGCATCGTGGCTGCGACGGTACGCATAGCCTCACGTTGGAGTTCTTGCGAGCTCGGCGCGCGCCGAATGAGACGGCGGTTTTGGACTTTTGCGAGCAAAACGGCGGATATTGCGACCGCGAAGTTCTAAACAACGTGCAAAATTGCTTCGAATTTTAAGGGGCTATGTGCAGAAAGACATGGTTTTGCAAGCATCGTTTCAAAGAGGCGGTGCGTAAAATTTAGTAAAATTTTAGCGGCTCGATGGCTCAAAAGTAGGGCTAAAGCAACGTTTGCGGTGCGAACTGCCGCCGTGCAATAAGCACAAAGCCCACCACGCCAAACACGCGGGCCTTTTGTAGAATTAATGCTCTAGTTTTTAAATTTGACGCAAAAGGCGGGCAACTCGCCGTCAAAACGGCAATTAAAGCGTGGTGTGACGGGGCTTGTATGGACTTAAGAGCGGTATTGCTCGCTTAATTTAACGATACAAGACGGCGAGGAGACCTGGAGTTTGCCCCCTTAAATTTTATTGCGGTAGCCATCAGGCGGACAGAGATATGCTATGGACGTTTTCATTGAGCGAGCTTGCCGCAGACGCTTTGCTGTGCGACAAGCAGGTTGATTGCAAGATTAGGAGAACTCGCACAAAGCGCTTTTGCGCGAGAGGACTTTGCTGCGGTGCCGACGTAAATTTTATCTGCGCGGCATTTAAATTTAGGCCAAAATTTCCCCGACGAAAAATAGCGCCGACATCGCAAACGTGCAGAGCGCGACGACCTTTAGCTGCCCGTCAAAGTCGCGACATTCCCTCACTTTTAAGACGAAAAAGAGATGCCAAATAAGCGGCGCAAAGCTAATTACGTATAGTAGTTTTACGCCCGGCTCGCCGCGTAAAAGCGAGTAGCAGAGCATTAGACCCGCCCCTCCCGCAATCAGTGCGAAGTGGTAGAGCTTGGCTGCGCGCAGTCCGATACGAACGGGGATCGTGCGCTTGCCTTTGAGCGCGTCGTTTTGGATATCGCGCATATTATTTAAATTTAACACCGCCGTGCTTAACATCCCGCACGCGCACGCAGGCAGCAGCAGCGCCGCATAGAGCGAACGCGCGTATAAAAAGTACGAGCCAAGTACGCTAAGTAGTCCAAAAAACAAAAACACGAAAACGTCGCCGAGCCCCTTGTAGCCGTATGTGCCGGCTCCCACGGTGTAGCGGATCGCGGCATATATCGACGCTCCGCCTAGTGCTAAAAATAGCAGCACGAGATAAAACCGCTCGCCAAACGCCAAAACGCTTAGCGCGAGGCTGCAAAGCGCCGAAAGCAGCGCCGTAGCGATGATGACGCGCTTCATCTGCTCGGCGCTCATCTGCCCCGTTTGGATCGCGCGGCGCGGCCCCAGCCTGCCATCGTCGTCGGTGCCCTTTACCGCGTCGCCGTAGTCGTTGGCATAATCGCTTAGCACCTGAAACAGCAGCGTCGTAAGCAGCGCCAGCGCAAAAATATCCGCTCTAAATACGCCCGCGCCGTATGCCGCGCCGCTACCGAGCAACACGCCCGAGACGCTAAGCGGTAGCGATCTGAGGCGAGCTGATGCGTAAAGAGCCTTTGCGGTTATCATTTTTTGCCTTTTGTTGATTTTTAGAGCCGAATTTACGGCGAACTCGAGATAAAATTTAGCGGAAAAACGCCAAAAATATTATAAATTTAGACTATTCGTAGAGTAAATTTTATTTAAATTCGCCTTTTTAATATAAATAGCGGTAAAATAGAGCCAAAAATTTTAGGAATTGTGATGAAAAAAGTTCTTACCGTTCAAGATATATCCTGCGTGGGCAAGGTTTCGCTGACCGTCGCCTTGCCGATACTAAGCGCAATGGGGATGAGCACAAGCGTGATCCCTACGGCGGTTTTATCGATGCATACGGGCTTTTCGGGCTACACCTTTTGCGATCTAAGCTCTCAAATACGCGCGATCATGGCGCACTGGAAAGACCGCGGAGTGGTATTTGACGGCATTTACACAGGCTTTTTGGGCTCGGCGGCACAGATCGAGATTATGAGCGAGCTATTTGCGAGCTTCGGCGGCGCGGGCAAGACCATTTTGGTCGATCCTTGTATGGGCGATAACGGCGTATTTTATCCTGGCTTTAACGAGGATTTTGCCCGTATGATGGCGCTTCTGTGCGCTCAAGCCGACGTCATTACGCCCAATATCACCGAGGCCTGCGCGATTACAGGCGTGCCGTACCGAGAGGATGCGGATAGGGATTTCATCATGGATCTGCTTGCAAGGCTTCGAGAGCTGGGCGCTAGACAGGTTATTTTAAAGGGCATCGGCTACATTGCCGATCAGTGCGGGGTTTTCAGCTACGATGCACGCACGGGCAGGACGAATGAGTATTTTCACGAGCTGCTGCCGGTCAAATTTAACGGCACCGGCGATATTTTCGCGGCCGTAGCCTTCGGCGCGATAATGCGCGGCAAGTCGCTGGAAACGGCGGTTCGAGTCGCTGCGGACTTCGTCGTCAGCACGATCAAAGAGACGATGAGCGACGAGGAGCGCAAGGACTACGAAGGGGTCGATTTCGAAGCGATAATTCCCGAGCTGGTGAGGAAAATCTAAGTTCTAGACGGATTTGGAACTCGCCGCGCGGACAGAGGATTTGTGGGAGAGCTTTAAAATTTTACCGCAAAAGGAAATTCCTAAATTTCATCTGCGGCGTGAAATTTTAAAATTTCAAAATTATGTGTCGTGTGAGGCATGGAATTTTATAGGCGACGTGGAATTTTAGAATTTATGCATTGCACGGGCTTATAATTTTATCTCCTGCATAGAATTTTAAAATTTGCATCGACGTAAAGATGCGAAATTTATCACTAGCGCGGAATTCTAAACGCAAGGCTGCAGTGAATTTATCTGTTTGCGAGCTTGAGCTGCATTTTGAAATTTTGCACAAAATCTGCTTAAAATTTTATTCCCACAAGCCGTGCATTCATAAAGTATTCTCAAAATTTAGATTAAAATCCGTATTTAAATCCTATATTTATTTAAAATTTTAGCGATTATTAGAGAGGATGCTTGAAGAATTAAATAAAGATGGATATAAAATTAACGGCACTAAATTTCAATATCTGATAGCGAAAAATGAGATGATACGGAAAATTTTATGAGATACCAAGCATCAAGACGGCTACACTATAGCGGTTACTATAAGCGGCAGCGATACGGATAAGATAAATACTTACACAGAAAAAGAAGGATTGTAATAGCAAAGACGATTGGAATTTGAATGTGTAAAAAGGCACTTAATTAAATTTTTCGAAGCATTTAGTGAGATTATGAAATTTTAAAATTTAAATTAAGAAGGACGGTATAGTCGTGAAATTTAAATATGAGCGTCGGCGCAAAATAGCCGCGGAGTGGATCGGCTAGCTCCGCTAAAAGCGCTATATAAAGGGTAAATTTAAAATCGAAGCTTTGCCGAATTTTAAATTTACCCGATTTGCTCGTTACGAAATTTATTCGCCCAGGAAGTATTTCAGATCCGCCTGCGCGTCGCCACTGATTAGGCGAAGGCCGAAATTCTGCACCAAAAAGCCCAAAATTTCGTCGTTGAAAAACTCGGGCACCGTAGGGCCAACGTTGATATTCTTAACGCCTAGGCTAAACAGCGCAAGCAGGATGATGACCGCCTTTTGCTCCATCCACATCAGCACGATCGAGACCGGCAGGTCGTTTACGGCGATGCCCGTAGCCTCGCTAAGCGCCAGGGCGATCTTGACCGCGCCGTTGCTGTCGTTGCACTGGCCTAGATCGATGTAGCGCGGAAGCTCGGTGCCAGGGACGGTTCCAAAATCCACGTCGTTGAAGCGGAATTTGCCGCAGCTTGAGGTCAAAACCACGCAGTCTTTCGGCAGGCTAAGCGCTAGCTCGCGGTAATACTCGCGTCCTTTGCCCGGCGCGTCGCAGCCCGCGATGACGAAAAAGCGGCGGATTTTGCCAGATTTGATCGCGTCTAAAATTTGCGGCGCGAGGCTCAAAATCGTCTTGTAGTGTCCGCCCGTTACCAAGCTCTCGTCGCTGTCCATACTCACGTCGCCGCATGCAAGCGCGCACTCGATGAGCGGCGTAAAATCGTCGTTTTGGATATGCTTGACGCCGTCTGTGCCCGCGATAGAGTAGCCAAACAGCCTGTCTGCGTAGCTACAGGACGAGCGAAGCGGCACGATGCAGTTCGTGGTCATCAAAATCGCGCCTTTAAATTCGTTAAAAAGCTTGGTCTGATCGAACCACGCCTTGCCGACGTTGCCCTTTAGGTGCGGATACTTGCGAAGCTGCGGATAGCCGTGTGCAGGAAGCATCTCGGAGTGGGTGTAGATATTGATGCCCTTGCCCTCGGTCGCTTTTAGCAGCGCCTCAAGAGCGTGCAGGTTGTGTCCGCTGACCAAAATCGCCTTGCCCTCGACTTTGTTTTGGCTAACTTTAACTGGGGTCGGTACGCCGAATTTTGCGGTATGCGCCTCGCTTAAGATATCCATCATCTGCACGCCCGCGCTTCCGACAGCCATCAGCTGCGCGATATGCTCGTCAAAGTTAAAATTTGAGTTCGTCAGCGTGAAATACAACGTATCCGCCATAACGGTATCGACCGCGCTAGTATCGGCGCCGAGCTCGTGTGCGTGGTGGCGGTAGGCGCTAAGGCCTTTAAGCCCGAAAACCATAGTGTCTTGAAGTAACGCCAGCGTCGAGGTTTTGCCGCAGGTGCCGCGGTCTTGACCCTTTGCGCCGCAGCCCTCGGGTACGCTCATTTGGCACTGATGACAGAACATCTCTATATTGTCGCTCATAGAAAATCCTTTATAAAAAATTTAGTTAGTAATTTTAAGATTTTATTTAGGCAAAAAAATTGATTATAATCAATAAATGGCTAAATTTTATCAAATTTATTTACAAAATGAGAATTTTAAATTTTATAAAAGGTATTCTAGATTGCTTAGAAAGCATAACGAGAAATTAGAATATTAAAAAATTTCTGGAACAAATTTTTATAAAACTAAGAAAACTTAAAGCTCTTTAAACATCGATAAAATCAGGGGTCTAAAGGAATTTTTGAGTATATATGGCTCCGGATGCTGGATTCGAACCAGCGACCAAGCGGTTAACAGCCGCCTACTCTACCGCTGAGCTAATCCGGAACGCGTAGAATGGATGGTGCGGATGAAAGGACTTGAACCTTCATGCCGTGAGGCGCCAGATCCTAAGTCTGGTGTGTCTGCCAATTTCACCACATCCGCAAAAAAGAAAGCGCATATTAGCCAAAAAGCTCTTAATATGAGCTTAATATGGTACGCCCAAGAGGATTCGAACCTCTGGCCTACGGCTTAGAAGGCCGTTGCTCTATCCAACTGAGCTATGAGCGCAAAATATCAAATCAGTGGTACGCTCGAAAGGAGTCGAACCTTCAACCTACAGATCCGAAGTCTGTTGCTCTATCCAATTGAGCTACGAGCGCATAAAGTGGGGTGAGTTGTGGGAATCGAACCCACGACCCTCAGGACCACAATCTGATGCTCTAACCTACTGAGCTAAACTCACCACAATGGTCGGAGCGAAAGGATTCGAACCTTCGACCCTCTGGTCCCAAACCAGATGCGCTACCAGCCTGCGCTACGCTCCGAAGATTTTCGTGGATTGAATAAAAAGCGTATTATATATATTTTTTCTTAAATTCCGCTTTTTACGGCTTTAAATTTAATGAAATTTAGCAAGCCTCATCTGTTTTTCTAAATTTTTCAACAAAATTTGCATCAACGCCAGCCCCTTCGTACGGTGCGAAATTTTAAATTTCACCTCAGCGGGCAGCTCTCCGATTGTGCGGTCAAATCCACGCGGAATAAACATAAAATCGTATCCGAAGCCGTTGTGACCGCGCTCTTCGCAGATCGCCGTGCCGTGCATGAATCCGTGCGTGCAAAACTCGCCCAGATCGCATTTTAGCGCGATCGCCGCCGTGTAATGCGCGGGCGAGGAGTCTAAGCTTAAAGCCCTCAGCTTCCTTGCTAATTTCTCGCGATTGCTCGCATCCGTTGCACCCTCTCCACTAAAGCGTGCCGAAAATATCCCCGGAGCCCCGCCCAGCGCGTCCACGCAGATACCGCTATCATCGCTTAGCACGAAAAATTCGCTCTGCAAATTTTTACTTTTTAGGGCCTCATACACTGCGCGAACTTTAATAAGCGCGTTTTGTTTGAAGCTCGTGCCGCATTCGTCGATCTCAAAAGGATCCAGCACCTCGCCGAGCGCGCACACGTCGTATCCCGTGAAAAATTCTTTTATCTCTTTTACCTTATTTTTATTGCTCGTCGCAAGTAAAATTTTCATCCGCTCTCCTTAAATTTAAGCCGCCATTTTACCCAAAATCAAAGAATTCGTTACGATTTTTGGCTATAATCGGCACAAATTTCATATTATTTGAGGTCTAAGATTATGCTAAAAAGCGTCCTTCCGCTTAGTTTTATCATCGCTACGAGGTTTTTTGGATTATTTATTTTGCTGCCCGTGCTTAGCCTGTATGCATTGAGCTTACACGGCGCAAACGAAAGCCTAGTGGGGTTACTTTTTGGAATTTATGCGATTATGCAAGTGATTTTGCAAACGCCATTTGGAGTGCTAAGCGATAAGATCGGACGTAAAAAAACCCTTGCGATAGGACTGGCGCTTTTTATCCTGGGCGCTTGCGTTTGCGCGGCTAGCGAGAATATTTATACGATGATTTTTGGGCGCTTTTTGCAAGGCTGCGGTGCTGTAGGAGCCGTAGCTACCGCACTAATTAGCGATTTTACGCGAGAGGAAGAGCGCGGTAAGGCGATGGCGGTAATGGGCGCGATGATAGGCGTGAGCTTTGGTGTCGCAATGATTTTAAGTCCGCTTTTAAGCGCTAAATTTGGGCTTGCCAGCCTATTTCATCTAAGTTCAGCGCTTACGCTTTTATGTTTGATGCTGCTTTTTTTCGTAGTACCCACCGAACCGCATATCCGCTCCCTGCGCCAAAAGGTCCCGCTCGGCTCACTTTTGAGTGACAAAAATTTAATGCTTATGAATTTAACGAATTTTTTTCAAAAATCTTTCATGACGGCAGCATTTTTTCTAATTCCAATTTTGCTCGTGCAAAAATTCGGACTTTCCAAAAGTGATTTGACCAAAATTTATGCTCTAGGCGCTATTTTCGGCTTTACTGCGATGGGTGCGAGCGGCGCTTTAGGCGAAAAGCGCGCGCTAGCTAAGCAAATTCTACTTATCGGCATCTGCTTTTTCATCGCTTCGTATTTGATTTTTGCGTTTGCTAGCGGGGTGAGCGCTTTCGTGGTGGGCGTGATGCTCTTTTTCGTGGGATTTAACGCGCATGAGCCCATTATGCAAAGCCTTGCGTCCAAATTTGCCAAAGTCGCTCAAAAAGGCGCCGCACTTGGGATTTTTAATTCGTTCGGATTTTTTGGCAGTTTTTTGGGCGGGCTCTGCGGCGGCGCACTTTTTGGCAAAATTGGCATCGAAGCGCTAGGCATTGGCGTCGCGGTTTTGGGTGTGATCTGGCTTGCGCTACTTTCTAGGCTGAGCGATCCAAAACTTTTTAAGAATTTATACTTTCCTAAAGGCGGCGATTTTTCCACACTACAGGGCGTAAAAGGCATTATTGAAATTTACGAGACCGATGGCGAACTCGTTGTGAAATTTAACTCGAAATTGATAAATGAAGATCAAATTTATAAAATCGTAGGAGGCAAATGATGGAATTTGAAAAATTTGAAAGCGCGATGGAGCGCTTCGCAAATACGGTGCAAAAGTCATCGCGCATCGAAAAAGTCGCGATCACTCAGGCGCTAGGGCGTATTTTGGCAAGCGACGTCGCGGCGCCTTTCAGCACTCCGCGCCGCCCGACCGCCGCGATGGACGGCTACGCGCTAAAGGGCGCGGATCTGAGCGAGGGGGCTAAATTTAAGATCGTCGGCACGACGCCTGCGGGCAAGATGCCTGGCGCCACGGCAAAAGCGGGCGAGTGCGTCAAAACATTCACCGGCGGGCTAATGTGCGAGGGTAGCGACACGCTTCTGCCGATCGAAAACGTGCAGGTACAAGACAGCGAGATCGTCGTCACAAAGCCCGTTTCCGCAGGCTTTGCCGTGCGCGCGGCGGGCGAGAGCTACCGCGAGGGCGAGCTTTTGCTTCGTAGCGGCACGAAGCTCGGCTTTTCGCAGATCGCGCTGCTAGCCGAGCTAGGGCTATTTCACATAAGCGTATTCGTCCGCCCAAAAGTAGCGATCCTTGCCACCGGTAGCGAGATAAAAGACCTCGGCGAAAAGCTCGAAAACGACGCTCAAATTTACAGCTCCAACCACATCGCGCTTGCAAATTTAGTAACGCAGCTAGGCTGCGAAGCGATGATAATGCCTCTAGTACGCGACGACGAAAAAGAGCTAGAAGGCGCGATCCTATCGGCTTTACAGAGCGCCGACATACTTCTAACAAGCGGCGGAGTGAGCGTAGGGGACTACGACTTCGTACAAAGCACGCTACAGTCAAAATTTGAGCTAATCGTAAAAGGTGCGGCGATCAAACCGGGCCGCCACGTGCGCGTAGCTAAAACCGGCGAAAAATATATCTTCGCATTCCCGGGCTTCCCGCTCTCGGCGCTCATTACGTGCATTTTATTTTTGCGCGTATATCTGCGAAGATCCTTCGGCATGCACGAAAACACGGAATTTAGTGCGATCTTGGATCACGACTACGTAAAAAAGACGCCGTGGCTGGAGTTTATGCCCGCCGTCTTGCAAAACAGAGAAGGGCGACTTTTTGTTAGCCTGCAAAGCAAAAAGCAGGGCTCCAGCGCGATTTTGAACAATTTAGACGACGATAGCGTCCTGCTCGTCGCGCCGCTAGAGGTCAAGGAGCTCAAAAAAGGCGAGCTCGTACGCGTAATCTCAGTACCTAAAATTTAGCGCACAGCGGTTCGGAGGCGGTTGCGGCGGCGGACGGAATTTTAACTGCCACAAAGGTTAAAATTTTGCCGTCGCGAGACGTTAAATTTGGCTGCGAAAGCTCTACTTTATGGCTTTGAAAAGTTGAAATTTAGACCCAAATCGCGCGCCGCGATAGGCTCATCATAATTTTTACCGCGCGCCGTATCAGAACAAGCAGGCGCGCCGAAATCTTTGCCGCCGCGCAATTTTAGCCCAAGCTGTTTCACTGGCAAAATTCGGGTATTTACGAGAGATAAGCGAAAATGAAAGATAAATTTTATAGCGCTCCGGCGGGCGTTTTCGGCGAATACAAAGCGGGTGTAAAATGAGCCAAACTCACCCTTTTAAGCCGATTTTCGATCAAAATTCTAAAATTTTAATCCTCGGCTCCTTTCCCTCCGCTCCCTCTCGCAAGCTGGGCTTTTACTACGCAAATCCGCAAAATCGCTTCTGGCGGGTGCTGGCGCAAATTTTAAACGCGCCGCCGCCTACGAGCACGGAGGAAAAGATAAAATTCCTGCTCGCCCGCCGCATCGCCATCTACGACGCTGCGATCTGCTGCGAGATAAAGGGCTCAAGTGACGCCAAAATGACCGCCGTCGTGCCTGCAAATTTAGAGCCGATCTTTAGCGGCGCGCACATCGCGCAAGTTTACGCAAACGGCGGCAAGGCGCACGAAATCTGCGAAAAATACCTAAAAACTCAAATTTTAAACACAACGGGCAAAGAACCCGTCAAGCTACCCTCGACTAGCCCTGCGAATGCAAATTTTAGTTTTGAAAGGCTCGTTGGCGAGTGGACGATCGTCGCGGATGTGTTAAAGCGCGCCGAAATTTAGCGCTTAGCTCCGTTAAACAGCACGCGATAGGCCTACCTACACGGCGCGCGTCTAACGCCATAAACCAAATCCTCAGTCCAAACTCCGCGAGGATTTATCTAAAATTTAGCTTCAAATTTTAAAATTCTTTAAATTTAACCGAGCCAAAGGAAGCAAAATATGAAAACCCGCAAAGCCGCGCAAAATTCGCTCAATTTGGGCTTAAATTTAATGCGAAATTTCGCTTTTTCAAGCGCATTAAAGCTCCTGCTTCCGTTTTTAGCGTTAGGCGCGCAAGCTCTGGAGCCAAAAATCGTAATGAAGCCCGAGCCGGTCCTGAAAAACGGCCTATATTTCGTAGCGGATAAGCCCTATAGCGGGACGCTTAAGGTGCTGCATTATAGTGCCGAGGATCTCTACGACGTAAATTTTATGGGCGTCGTCTACCTCAGAGCAAAGCCGCTGCCACCGACGCTTATCAGAGAGATCGACGTAAAGGACGGCACCGCGGTGCTTCAGCGCGATTACTTTGACGGCAGAGATAAGCCTTCAAACGAATATCCGCTAAAGGGCGGCCTGTACGACGGCGTCGCGAAGAGCTATTACGCAGATAGCGGCGAGCTGAGGTCGCAGAGCGAATACAAAGCCGGCAAGCGCGAGGGTTTTTACAAGCTGTATTATCAGGGAAGCGGCAAGCTAAAGCAGCAGGGCGCGTATAAAGCGGATAGGCGCGAGGGCGTTTTCACCGACTACTACGAAAGCGGCGAAGTAAGCGCGCGCCATCCGTATAAGGGCGGGCTGCGAAACGGTAAAGACATGGATTATTACAAAAACGGCAAAGTGCGCGGCGTGCGAAACTATAAGGCGGGTAAGCGCCAAGGCACGGAAAAATGGTACTACGAAAGCGGCGCGCTAAAGCAGATGGGCGCATACAAGGATGACCGCAAACAGGGAATTTGGAAGTGGTTTTACGAGGACGGCAAGACGCGCGTAGTCGAAAATTTCAAAGACGACGAGCGCGACGGCACCGTGCGCGAATACTACGAAGGCGGCGCGCTTGCGGCGAAGGTAATGTTCAGAGACGGGCGCAAGCACGGGCTATACGAAACATATCACGAAAACGGCGCGCTCAAGGCTATAGTTACGTTCAAGGATGGCCTGGAAACGGGCACGGCGAAGCACTACTACGCAGACGGAAAGCTCGAAGCCGAGGGCGAGTTTGAGCGCGGTAGGCTCGTGCGTGCCAAAAAATACGACGAAAGCGGCAAACTAATCAGCGACAAATCCGATAAAAACGGGCTAGCAAGGGAGTAAAGCGGGCTAAATTTTAAAATTTTAAGTGGATTTGAGGCTTTGAGTGGGCTTAAAATTTGAAATAGGGTTTGAATTTTAAGCAGACGCGGCTTTACGTTTTACAGGCGCAATATTTTTGAGCGGAACGGTTTCGTGCTTTGAGGGAAGGCGGTTTTTAATTTTATTAGGCGTAGCTCTATACTTTAAATAGACACGACTTCGTGTTTCGATTGATCTCGGCTTCGCGTTTCGGACAAATTTTGATTGAGCGTGGCTATACGCTTTAAATAGGTGCGACTTTACGTTTCGAGTGAGTACGGCTTTGGATTTTATTGAGTATGACTTTGAATTTAAGCGAACGTGGTTTGCACTTTTGGTTTGGCGTTCATGCCGCGCGAATAGTGCCGCCTTAACGGACTAATTTTATGTTTGTGAAGCGATGTGCTGCGTTTAAACGAGTAAAATTCTATGCCGAGCGGCTTTATAGGGCGCGCAAATACGGCTCGGTGCTTTAATTAACGAAGTCTCGTGCAGCGCAACTCGTCGCGTGATTTGAGCTGATGCGGTTAAAATTCCACGCCGTATTTTGGCGCACATAGCGCGCAGGTATCGCTCGACGCGGCATAGCTTGGCTTTCGATACGGCTCGTCTTTTAGACATAATGAACTAGCCTTCTAAAGTAGCGCAAATTTTAAAAATTTAAAGCGGGATTTTAAACCGAAACGGCACTGAAATTTTAACCGCCGAAAGGGTAAAATTTGACGATCAAATTTCGCTAAATTTAGCCCACGGTTCGCAAGCCGTGCTATTCAGGCCCAAATTCAAATTCACCGCAACCTTGTCTTTGGCGCGGCAAATTTTATCTGGCTGATATTTTAAAATTTACCAACCGCTTTATTAAACAAAATTTTACGAATAGGGCATGGGTGAACAAGGCAGGGAGGTAGAGAGTGCCTCTCTATATAATTACGGAAGCAAAGAATGCGCTGCTTATTTCAGTATGAAAATTTCGTGGGCTTATTTGCAACTTTAAAATTTTGCAAGATGCTCGCTCGTAGCGTTAAATTTCCATACGCGGGCGGTGGAAATTTTAAGAAAGCAGAGCTAGATAAAGCGAAATTTCACATAAGGTCTGTGCAACGCGGTATTTGCGCACAAGATATAAGCGCTGAAAAGGAGAAGCACTCGGAATTTGGCACGTAACGAGTGGTGAGCTATGGTCAAACAAACTTCAAATTAAAAATCTTAAATTTTAATCCGTGGACGCCAAATGGGCTCAAAATCAAATTTGCGTAAATTTAGAGCGCGGCAAGCCGGGAGCGCTCTCAGAGGAGCACTACAGGTCGTATAGCGCAGTATCCGTACGGCAAAATACAGGCATTGGAAGACGTAGCCATTTGAAATTTAGCGCGCGGCGGGCATAGAGAACCGAAAATCCGCAGCGCTAAAGTTTACTCGGCAAAAGTCCGAATTTATCCGCAGCAGCCGCAATCGCAGCGCGAGGAAGCGGCGGGATGAAGCTCGCTAATGTAGAGCTTTGCGGAGTCAAGTCCTTGCTTTTTCGCCCATGAATAGGCGTCGCTTGCAAAGCCGAAGTCGGCAAAATGCAAGAAGCTCTCCACGTAGAACTTGCGCGCATTTTGATGATCGGCATAATAGGCGTGCTCCCAAAGATCGCAGGCAAGCAGTGGAATTTTGCCGCGCACGATCGGCGTGTCTGCGTTTTGCGTCGTGATGATTTCTAAATTTGCGCCGCGCTCGTCGCACGCGAGCCAGCACCAGCCGCTACCGAAAAGCCCCAGCGCGCGCTTTAAAAACTCGTTTTTAAAATTTTCCATCCCGCCGAAAGCCTGCGCTAAAGCGTCCGCTAGCTCGCCGCTAGGCTCGCTGGGCTGCGCGATACAATCGAAGTAAAAATCGTGGTTGTAAATTTCAGAAGCGTTGTTAAAAATACGGCTAAAACCTAGGCAAATTTGATAAAGCTTTGAAATTTGTGAAAACTCGCACTCCTCGCCGCGCGCCTCCCTGAACGACTGCGTGATGATCGTAAAAAGATCTGCGTTTTGTATCGGCGTGTCCGCTATATCTCGATTTAAGGCAGAGACGTAGTCCACGCAAAGCCCGCCGTGGTGAAATTTCAAACTCTGCAAGCTCGCGATTTTATTCGTGCGCGGATCAAAAGGCAGCGCCCTGGATCTAAACACTAATAATCCTCGCTGTCCAAATCGCTATAATCGTTAAAACCATCGTCGTCTTCGTAGCTGTAATCATCCTCGTCGTAGTTGTAGTTGTAACTCTCGTCGCCTCCGATTAAATCATCGTCCTCGTATTCGTCCTCATCGAACTCTTCGTCTTCGAAGTCATCGAAATCAGCCATTTTGCTCTCCTTTGTCGTTGGAATTTACTTTTGATTTTACGCATTCACTTGCTATTTCCGGGATATTTTCGATATAAACGCTCTGTGATGGGAAGGCAAACGATAGCCCGTTTTGCTCCACGATCTCCATTATTTTAAATAAAACATCCTCTTTAGTTTGGATAAAATTTGCCCATATTACGGTTTTTGTGAAGCAGTAAACTAAAATATTAATGGACGAATCGCCAAAGCTATCTAACGCCACGAACATGGTGCTTTTATAGCCCGCTAAATCGTCGATAGAGACCATATTTTGTCTATAGCGCATACGAAAATCTTTGGAATTTAGCGCCGTATCGGCAGACTGAGCGATACCCGGGTGAGATTTGAGCATCTCTTTGATGTCGTTTACGCACTTTCGCAGTTGAGCCGTGCTCGCGCCGTATTCGACGCCTATGGTAAGCTTTAAATTCCGTCCTACCTTCCTGCGGCTCCAGTTTTTGATATTTTGCGCCATTATGTTGGAATTCGGCACAAAAACAAGAGCATTGTCAAAGGTTCTGATCGTCGTCTTTCTAAAGCCCGTTTCTACGACGTTTCCTTCTATGTCTCCTAATACGACCCAGTCTCCTTGCGAAAATGAATTATCAAATAATAGCATCACGGATGAGAAGAAATTTGCGATGATGTCCTTGGTTGCAAATGCGATCGCAAGTCCGCCGATTCCAAGCGATGCCATAAGCGCCGAGATGTCAAAGCCTAGACGCTTTAGTACCAAAAGTGCGGCGATGATGATTACTATGACGTATAGAATTTTAACAACCAGATTTATGATATCTTTTCTGACGCCTTTTTTTGTGATGTTTCCAAGCACGACAATACCGTAACCATCGATGATTTCGATGATGAGCCATGCCCAAAGCACCACGTAAACGATCGAGAATAAATTTGCAAATTTTATCGGCACAGGCGCCGGATAATAAAATATACTAAGACAGATATCGACCGAATAAGCAATCAGCAAAATACCCATCGGACGCTTGATAATGCCTACTACTTGCGTTTTTAGAGTTTCGCTATCCAGAGAAAAGCTTTTATTAAAGAATTTAAATACGAAATAGATGATGTTAGCGAGCAGTCTGCGAAGCGAGTAGAAAAATAGCGTAATCAGCGTGATCAAAATGAGCTTGCCGAAATTTACGTGGCTGAGCTTAAACGGAATTTTATCGTTGATATAATCGATCACCGACTTAAAATTTAAGCTCGTAAAAACCACGCTGCTTGCGAGTAGATCGCTATTTCGCGACAGATACGTAAGCACCTCGTCGTAGGTCTGCTTATCGTTTTTCAAATCGTTGATTTTAGACTCTAAGGCGTCTATCTGCTCTTGACTGCTTAGATTATTTTTCAAATCATTAAGTTTGCTAAAATCCCTAGTTTGGATATTTAGTAGCGTACTACTTAGCTCGCTTTCAAGCGCGCTTCTGCTTGCGCCGTTTACAAACATATCCTCAATTTTCATAAGTGAGGTATAAAAGATCTCCGCCATTTCCATTTTTTCCAAATCCGCGCTTGCATTTACGTATTCGGGAGAGCTCTGCTTTTTGGCGTATTTTTTTAGCGTAGTTTGGATGTTCTTTTTATTTTGAGCATACGACATTATGCTTTCGATATCCATATCCTGCTGCGTAATCGCGAAAGGTAGGCGATCAAAGAGCTTGGCTTTATTGCGATCGATGGCGTCCAGTTCGTTTTTGCTCGCGTTGGCATCGCCGCCGTTAAGCAGGGAGTTGCGCTGCAAATTTAGCTTTTTAATCTCTTTGATTACAGAGATAAGCGTCTCGCCGTTAGGAGTTTTTTTCTGTGAAGTCTCCGTTTTGGCGACCTTTTCTGCGATCATATTTATTACTTCAGTTTTATTACCATCCTCCGCACCGAGGGATTTGGATAGGATTTTAGCGACTTCCTTTTTGATCTCGGTTTTGTTGTTTTCTAAAGTAAGATTTGCCTCGGGAGTAGAAGAATTCGTCTCTACAAAGCTTCCCTCGCCGGTCGTGTTGAGGTCTGCAAACGCTAAAGCGACGCTAAAAAGACTAATCGTTAAAAAGCTGATTATAGATTTTTTCATAATCCATTCCCTTATTTAATAGCGTAAAATGCGCGCCTTCGTCGTCGTAGTTGAATAGCTCGCCCGTTTCGATGACGTAGTGCCAGCCGTAAATTTTAATCTCGCCGTTTTTGTAGGCGTCTTTGATGCCAGGAAAGCTAAGTAAATTTTGCATGGAATTTATAATATTTAGCCGCTCGGTGATCCACTCGCGCTTGTCGGCGCCGAGATCTTTGAGCTTTTCGACCTCGTCTTTTACAGGCTGCATTAAATTTAGCCAGCGCCTTACGTTTGGAATTTTTTCGAGCTTTTTTGCGTCATAAAACAGCGCCGCGCAGCCTCCGCAGTTACTGTGCCCGCAAACGATGATATTTTTGATATTTAGCGAATACAGCGCGTATTCAATCGCTGAGGTAGTCGCTAAAAATTCCTCGCTAATGCGGTATGGAGGAACGACGTTTGCAATATTTCGTACGACGAAAAGCTCTCCTGGAAGCGTCGAGGTAATTAGGCTCGGCACCACTCGCGAGTCGGAGCAGCCGATAAAAAGCGTGTGGGGCTTTTGATGATTTGCCAGACTTCCGAAAAGCTCGGCATGCTCGGCAAAATTTTCTTCCATAAATTTAATAGCTCCATTTATTAACTGGCTGGGCATACTTTCTCCTTAAAAAAGTCGGGAATTATATATTACTTTCATAAATAGATAGAATTCTGCGAATTTTTAATTATATATTTACCAAATTTTCGCTAAACTCCCCGCTCATAAATCAAAAGAAGGAGAAAGATATGAGTCTATACGACAGACGAAATTACGCGGACGGCTATGAACTATCGGACGCATCACTGGAACAAGGACGAATCTCTCAGACCATTAAACAAACCTACGCGCTTCTAACCGCTTCGATGATAGCTGCGGCGGCAGGGGCTTTTGTGGCGATGAGTTTCGGCGTGAGCTTGGCTCTTCATCCGATTTTATATCTGGTAGTTTTAATGGGGCTGATCTTCGGTATGCAGGCAGCCGTAAATCGCGGCGCCAACACGATCGCGCTGGTTTTGCTTTTTGCATTTACCTTTATTACCGGTCTTACTCTAGGTAAATTGATCGCTATTTATATCGCAGCAGGCGCTGGAGACGTAGTAACGCATGCGTTCGTGGCTACGGCGATTACTTTCGGTGCTCTCACCGTTTATGCGATGAATACAAAGACAAATTTCGACTCTTGGGGCAAGCCGCTATTGGTATCGCTTGTGGCTATTATCGTACTAAGCCTTTTGAACTACTTCTTTTTCAAAAGCACCGTGCTTGATATAGCGATTTCAGCTTTTTCGGCTTTAATCTTTTCGATGTATATCATCTACGATACTAAAAATATTATAAACGGCACCTATACTTCACCGATAATGGCTGCCGTAGATATGTATCTAAACATCTACAACCTCTTCCTTTCGCTGCTAAGAATTTTCGGCGCAAGTAGAGACTAAATTTTACGCACCGCTTCGTGCGGTGCACTCTTAACTTAAAATTTATAAATCTTTTATTATAATCGCAAATTCAATTTTTTCAAAAGGTTTTATAGTGACTACGTTATTTTTGGTTTTACAAGTCGTTTTTGCCGTGATAATTACGATCTCCGTTCTACTGCAAAAGAGCTCTTCTATCGGACTTGGCGCATACAGCGGAAGCAACGAAAGCTTATTTGGTGCGAAGGGTCCAGCTGGATTTTTAGCTAAATTTACCGCCGCGATGGGAATTTTATTCGTGATAAATACACTTGTGCTCGCATATTTCTATCAGCAAGATGCTAAATCTTCCGTAGTCGATCGCGTAAAGATCGAAGCAAATGCTACTAAATCCGTGCCAAACGCTGTCCCTAGCGTGCCATCCATACCAGCTTCAGGCGCAAAGCCTAATTTCGCTCCGGCAAGCACTGAGTCAAATTTCATAATTAGCGGCGAGACCAATGCAACGGATACGAAAATCGAAGCGCCCGCAGCTCCTGCGACCGATACTACCGCAGCTAGCGCGCCTGCCCAGTCGCAAGCATCAAGCGATACCAATGCTAGCGCTACTTCCGCAGATCAAAACACAACCAAATAAACTCTAAATTTTAAAATTTAAAAGCGCAAAATCCGCGCTTTTAAATGCTATTCTTATTTTTTTAACGCTATAATTTCGCAAATTTTATTTAAAGGATTTGAATGCTAGAAGCTATCTATAAAGAGCAAAGAGCAAACGGCGATCGAGCTATCGAGGCTTTGAAAAAGGACTTTACGACGCTACGCACCGGCAAGGTGAGCGTGGCGATCCTGGATCATATTTTCGTGGATTATTACGGCTCGCAGACTCCGCTAAATCAGGTCGCGACCGTCCTTTCGACCGATGCGGTAACGATCTCGATCACTCCGTGGGAAAAACCGATGCTAAAGGCGATCGAAAGCGCGATCGCAGCGGCGAATATCGGCGTAAACCCTACTAACGACGGCGAGAGCGTAAAATTATTTTTCCCGCCGATGACGATCGAGCAACGCCAAGAAAACGCAAAAAAGGCCAAAGCGATGGGCGAAAAAGCAAAAATCGGCATTCGCAACGTCCGCAAAGACGCCAACGACGAAATCAAAAAGCTCGAAAAAGACAAAGCGATCTCCGAAGACGACGCTAAAAAGGGCTACGACGAGGTGCAAAAGATCACCGACTCTTACTCCGCCAAGATCGACGACGCAGTCAAGGCCAAAGAAGCCGAGCTTTTGAAGGTCTGAGCTGTGAATATAGAAAAAATCTATCGCGACTGCGGCGCATATCTGCGAGGGCATTTTCTGCTTTCAAGCGGCAACCACTCGGAATTTTATCTGCAAAGCGCCAAAGTACTTGAGGATCCGCGGCTCGCGGGACAGCTCGCAGACGAACTCGCCGCTATCATCGAAAAAGCGGGCGTGGAGTTTGACAGCGTCTGCTCGCCCGCGCTGGGCGGAATTTTAGCGGGCTACGAGCTAGCTCGCGCGGCGAAAAAGCGTTTCATATTTACCGAGCGCGTAGATCGCGTAATGAGCCTGCGCCGCGGCTTTGAAGTGCATAAGGGCGAGAGATTTATCGTCTGCGAAGACATCATCACGACGGGCGGCTCGGCTCTTGAGAGCGCCAGGCTCATCGAAAACCTCGGCGGAGAGGTCGTGGGCTTTGCCGCGCTTGCCAATCGCGGATTTTGCAAGGTCGCAAATTTATCGGGCAGCAGCGCAAAAGAGGGCGCCAAGCTGCCTGCAGATAAGCCGTTTTTTGCGCTAGGCAATTTCGAGTTTGAAATTTACGAGCCCGCGACCTGCCCGCTTTGCGCTGCCGGAAGCAAGGCGATCAAGCCCGGCAGTCGCGGAAACTAGACGCCGATTTGCTGCTAACAAACCGCAACGAGATTAAATTTTATTCTTTCAGCTTTAACGCGCCGGAATTTTAAAATTTAATCCAAAACGGAGCAAAATGGCAAAACAAAAAGCTAAAATTTCGCCGATTTTTCTGCGCGTAAAGGCCTTCATCGTCGATCTTTTCATCATCGCAATGCCCCTATTTTACGGCGTTACCTATCTCGTCTTGGGCTCAAAGGAAGCTCTGTGGCGTAACCAAGCCGCGATCGCGCTTATCTGGCTCGTGTACGGCGCGATTTGCGCGGCATTTTACGCCCGCAGCGCCCAGACGCCAGGCTATAAGCTCGCAGGGCTTTACCTCATCGACGTTCGCAGCGGGCGCAAAGTAAGCTTCTTTAGGGCGCTAACTCGCTTTGCGTGCTTCGTGTTTGCGGGCTTTAGCGTCATCGGGCTTTTGATCTGCTTTTTCCGCAAAGATAGATTAAATTTACACGACCTGCTAAGCGGGACTGCGCCCGTCGTGCGAAAGGACGCGCAGTGAGCGGGCAGATTTGCGGTATCGACGAGGCGGGGCGGGGCTGTCTTGCGGGACCGCTTTGCGTCGCGGGCTGCGTGCTGCAACGCGAGATCGCAGGCCTTGCCGATAGCAAAAAGCTAAGCGAAAAGCGCCGCGAGGAGCTCTACGCCCAGATCATCGAAAACTCGTGCTACAAAATCGTCGAAATTTCAAGCGCACAGGTCGATGAGGTGGGCCTAAGCTCGTGTCTAAGATCGGCGCTTGAGCAGATTCTCGCGTATTTTATGGGTTTTAGCGGACAGATCATCTACGACGGCAACGCAAACTTCGGCGTACGCGGGCTTCAGACGCTCGTAAAAGCCGACGCGCAAATCGCCGAAGTAAGCGCCGCAAGCATCCTCGCCAAAGTTACGCGCGACCGCACGATGTATGAGCTCGCACAGTGCTACCCGCAATACGGCTTCGCGCAAAACAAAGGCTACGGCTCGGCCGCACACATCGCGGCGATCGAGCAGTACGGATTCACGCCTTTTCACCGCGCAAGCTATAAGATCAAATCGCTGCAACCCTCGCTGTTTGATTAACGCGGCAGCAAGCTTGCTCGATCAGCGAGACAAAGTCTGCCGTTCGGTTGATACTCCGTTGGCAAACGACGCCGAAACTCATATTTGAATGCAAAGCACGCCGATTTCAGCCGATACGATAATCGCTAGTTTTGGCAGGCGAATACGCTTTTTGCCTAGCTAGCAAGAAATTTAATAGCCCACAGCCTGCGTTCTCGGCTATGACCTACTCTTGCGCTACTTGTGGGAATTTTAACCGCGCTTTCATATCTCGCAAGAGCCCGTACAAGGTCGGAATTTTTATCTAAAACCGCAAGCTCGGCTCGCTAGCTTATCCGCGTCCGAATAAAATTTAAAATTCCGCGCAGCGTAAATTCAGCCCGCGCACCGCAATAAGGCTAAATTTAAATTTAGCCTTGACGGCGAGAAGGCATCGTGCTTTAAATTTAAAATCCACGTAAAATCTTGAATGAAATTTTGATACAAAAAAGCGGCTAAATTTTAAAATTTTATAAAATTTAGCCGCAAGATGAGGTGCTTACTTTCTTTCGTAGAAAATTACTAAGGCGTCTTCTGCCACCCTTTTACCAGTGAACGAACTTGTTTTGATAATATCATCGGCAACATCTTCGGTCACCATAAATTTATCCGACAAACTTATGCTTTTATCGGCATTGACGATAAAATTTAGCTCAATAACAGCTTTTGATGGATACTCTACTTTTTTGCGTCCAAAAACTGCATCATATTGCTCTACTGTTAGCTGCGAGTAATAGACGGCTCTCTTAAGATATTCTATAATATAATCAACGCTATATTCTTTTTGAAATTCCCCTTTTAATTTATCGTCACAATCAACTATCTTGTCTTCATCGTCGAATTCTATTTTGCCTTTAGTTTTAAATGCTTCTTGGAATTTTACCTCATTGAGTTTGCAGTGTTCTTTTGCTAGCTTAAGCAGGCCTTGCTCATCATAGACCTTACTTTTGTAATAAATCATAGCATTATTTAAAGATGTATCCAATGCTCTTTGTTTATAAGATTTAAGGCTCTCGGTTTTATCTTGCACTATCTTTACTTTCATGCGCTCCATATCCACGTCGCAGACCATCCTAACCGTCTTTAATCCGCCGTTTTCCTCTTTGCTCCACGTAACACTTTTGCAGATTTTCGAGCCTTCGATCGCCGTGCCGATACTCATCGACTTGAAATCAGGCAAAGTATAGTTTTTCACGAGCTCTACTTCGTCCTCGCCGCATCCTGCTAAAAACAATGCCGCCAGCGCGACACTTAGCACATATTTCATCTTTAACTCCTTGAAGTGAATTTTCTAGAAAATAATGCTACCCCCCCCTGCTTAAAAACGGGTAAATTTATAGCCTAAATTTTAAAATTCCGCCATTAAAATTCCACGCGCCGCAATTCTGCCGCGCATGCGGCGCTTTGCGCCTTTTAGCGAAATAGTCTTGCGGTAAAATTCCAAGATAAACCGTCCGCATCGCATCGCCGAAATTCCCCGCGCAGTTTCGCGCACGAAGGCGGTAAAATTTAGAAATTTTAACCAAACTTTCGCTATCATCACCGCTTAAATTTCACCCAAAGGAAACCGATGTTTGAATGGATCGCCTCACCCGAGGCATGGATCAGCCTGGCGACGCTCACGGGGCTTGAGATCGTGCTTGGCATCGACAATATCATATTTATCGCGATTTTGTGCGGCCGCCTGCCCGAGGCACAGCGCGGACGCGCCCGTATAATGGGGCTCGCGCTTGCGATGTTCACGCGCATACTGCTGCTTCTTAGCCTAAGCTGGATCATGGGGCTTACCAAGCCGCTATTTAGCGTGCTTACGCGCGATTTTAGCGGACGCGATCTCGTGCTGATCGGCGGCGGATTGTTTCTGCTCGTCAAATCCACGCTCGAGATCCACTCCAGCACTACCGGCGAGGCGCACGAGCATAGCGCCGGCGGCGGCAAGGCAAGCTTCGGCGGCACTCTCGTGCAGATCGCCGTTTTAGACATCATCTTTTCGCTCGACAGCGTCATCACCGCCGTGGGCATGGCGCAGCACCTACCTGTGATGATCCTCGCAGTGATCATCGCCGTGGGCGTGATGATGCTCGCTAGCGGCGCGATCGCGCGCTTCGTGGACGCAAACCCGACGATCAAAATTTTAGCGCTTGCATTTTTGATTTTGGTAGGCGTCTCGCTGATCGCCGACGGGCTGGGCTTTCACATACCTAAGGGCTACATCTACTTCTCGATGGCGTTTTCGCTGCTGGTGGAACTCATCAATATCCAGATCCGCAAAAAATCCGCCGCGAAATAGGCGGGGCAAAATTTTGCGAGATCTAAAAGGCGCTCATGGGGTTTTCTAAATTTCTTTCGCCGCGACGTATCAAGCTTGCTCGCGGCACGGCCAGGGATTTCAAGCTTGAGCCCGCGGCTGCAGACACGGCGAAATTTAGCTTTATGCTGGAGCACTTGCGCTTTGCGGGAATTTTGGACTTAAAACGCGACGGGCTTTATCTGCCGATACGCGAGGGAGACGAGCTGGCGGTGATATATGAGGTTTCGAGCTCAAATTCCGCCCGCAGCGATTTAAGCGGTGAAAATTCCGCGCTGCGCCCTAGCTGCGAAGTTTCAAGTAGCGGAAATCCCGCTACCGCAAATTTAGACTACGACGCACATAGCTATACCGCGGCAAGTGTACGTCAAAATTCTGCGGTATCTGATTTATCGGACAAAGATCGTAGCGGCATAAACTCCGCCGCTTCCGTCCTTCCGCTAGATTTCGTTAATCTAAGCCTGGGCGCGCAGCGCTGGAAGGACGCCGGTAGCACGGCACTCGCCGCGATATTCGCAGCCTTCGGCGTAGCGCTGACTGCAATGAGCATCTACTGCATAATCTTTATTTTTGAAAAGAGCGATCCTGCGGTGGCTATAGCCCTACCCGTCCTCGCGCCTTTTGCATATTGCAGCTTTAGGTTTATGCGAAGAGACTGGCGCGCCGCAAAGTTCGGACGCATATTCGCAGCGCTTTCGCACTCCAAAGAGCCCAAGCGAAGCGGCGAAGCGGAGGGCTATGCTAGCGGCGTGCGCGTGCTGCAAAGCGGCGACGTTTATTATTATGGCTTCGCGCTGGATGGGCTATATTTATCGGGCGAAAACAAGCTGCAGATCGTTTCCGGCGCGCTACGTGCGGATCAAAATTTAGCGGAGCTTGCGGACGGCAAAAATTGCATGAAATTTAAGAATTTAGGCGCAGAAAATTCCACAAATTCTGCGAGCATCAAGAATTTTGCGAAATCAGCGAATTCCACAAGCTCTGCAAATTCTACTAACGCAGCAAATTCTATAAATTCCACCCGCTCTGCCGAAGCCACGGTACCCGCCAAGGCGAAGGACGCTTCGCAGAGCTTCGAGCTGCAAAACGGCGATATTCTCCGCGCTCGCTACAAAGACTACCGCGTAAGCGGGCTTTGGAATCAAAGCCGCGGCATGAAGCTCGGCGATACGCGCAGCGGACTTCGGCGCGTAGCGGATTTTATCGCGGGCGTGGCGCTACAAATAGGTCTGCGTCTAGGCGGCGCGCTCGTGTTGACGCGGCTCGGCGATCACATCGGCGGCTCCTTCGGCAACGCCCTAAGCTTCATCGGATTTTTGCTGCTGCTTAGCCTTATGCTTTGAAAGGCGAATTTCAAACGGCAGCCCTTGCGGAATTTTGCAACTTCAAGGAATTTCAATTTCTCAATTTCGCAATTTCGTAGAATTCCACAGCAAGCGGATTTGGATTTTAAATTTCAAGGCTTTGGGGTTGTAAAATTTCAAGGCGCGACAAAATTTCAAATTTCAGGCGCGTAAGATTTCGGCTGCGAAATTTTAAAATTTTAAATTTCAAAGCGTAAAATTTCAAGGCGCGGATTTTATTTTCAGGATTTCAAATTTTACGGTGCAGAATTTCGTAGCGTGGATTAAAATTTTAAATTTCAAAACGCGCGGGATTTTAAGGCGCGTGAAATTCCAAAGCGCGAAATCAAAAAGCGGAATTTTAAAATTCCAAATTTTACGGCGCGTGAGGTCGCAGCACGGCGTGTGAAGTTATAGTGCGCGAGGCTGTGACACGCAAAGCTGCGACGAGCCGTCCGTCCGCTAGCTCCAAATTCTTTCGTTTAGTTTTAGGTTTTTTACGATCGCTAAAAAGTGCGAAAGCTCGCGCTTGAGCTGCGCGGCAGGGTCGCGGCGCAACACGCTTTCGCCGATGTCGGGCTCGAAATTGTCGCGCCCCGTATTTACGAAAATGTAAATTTTGCTATCTGCGAAGCTAAGGCTAACGGGCGCGGCTACGGCGCCTGCGAAGCGCAAGAGCCTGCGCATAAAGGCGGGCGTTAGAATATACATCGCGCCCGCCGCGTCCGCGGAATACACGGCGAAGGCGACGTTAAACTCCGCATCGTCCATATCGATCTTTTTTAGCCCGAGGGTGTTCGGCGCGCCGGCGCGAGCGGGAAAAATCAGGGTTTTGGCACTTATGCGTTTGTTAAATTCCGCGCAGAAAAAGGTGCCGAGGATTTCGCTTTCCGAAAATCTATTAAATAAGCTCACGTCGCAAAATGCGAACTTCACGCCGTCATAAACGCCCGAGACCCTATCGTTGCCGCCTTTGAATTTATCTAGTCGAAAAAAGAGCCCGGAGAGCTTGAGTTTGGCGGGATCGATATCACCTGAAATTTCATATCGATAGCCGAACGCCTTAAAATAGGGCATTAGATAGTGCTCTTTAAAAGCGCACCGAAATTTTGCCGAATAGTCTTGCTTAAAGTCTCTAAACAATACAAACAAGCTCGAAGCGGCCAAGATTAAAGTCATAATCGCGAGTAAGATATATTTGGAAATCGTGGGGCGATTTTGTAAATCAACTAGAAATAGGCATATTATAAAAAGACCCGCGGCTTGGATTATCGTAGCTTTTATGGAGGCCTGATCGCACAAAACGGCTACTATAAGAACAACCGCAAATAATCCGATAAACGGCAACAAATCCGCCATGCCTCCTCCGTCGCGTAGCTTGTATAACAAAAACACGCCGTAGCCGAGCATGCACGCCGCCACGAAGATCGTATTTCTTTTCGCCTTATACAAAAGCCCCAGCCTGATCTTCTCCAGCTCGCTCGCGCTCAATCGCCCCTCCTAAAATTTAAATCCGATTATGACGCTTGCAGGCTTTAAATTCGCTTAGGAACGGCGACGAAATTTTAAAATTTAGACTTGCGTAAATTTATGGTTAAATTTTAGCGGCGGATCGTCTAAATGAAGCAAAGGCGGAATCTTGGTAGAAATTTAAGCGGCACGAAATTTTAAAAATTCCGTGCCGTAAAAGAGATAAAATTTTACGGGCGCGATTTAAATTTCGCTATAAAATTCCACTGCGCCGAGCCGCAAAATTTCGCGGAATAAACGCCGCAAATTATGCTGCGAAATTTAGGATGCCCGAGCGAACGCCGATAAATTTACGAACGCTCGCACTGCAAAAAGCGCCGCGCGGACGCCGCTAGAAAATTTAAATTTTTCTATAAGGCGCCTGTCCGACTTCGTAGAAGTTATTGCCCTCGCTGTCGATCGCTACGATAGCTGGGAAATCCTCGACCGTAAGTCGCGCAACCGCCTCGGGGCCGAGCTCTGGATAGGCCAGCACTTCATATTTTTTGATGCTTTGGCTAATCAGCGCGCCCGCTCCGCCGATAGCGACCATATAGACGCAACCAGATTTTTTCATCGCTTCGACTACGGCGTCGCTGCGGTAGCCCTTGCCGATCATGCCGTTGATGCCCACTTCGTTTATCATCGCCGGAGTGTATTTATCCATGCGTCCGCTAGTCGTAGGTCCTGCGGCACCGATAGCCTGACCCGGTTTGGCAGGGGTCGGTCCCAGATAATATATCGTCTCGCCCGCTAAATTTACGGGTAGCTTCTCGCCGCGAGCGAGGGTTTCGGTTAGAGCCTTGTGCGCGGCATCGCGAGCTGCGATGATGGTGCCGCTGATTAGGACGTTATCGCCCGCCTTTAGGCTTTTTACTACGCTTTTATCGAAAGGTGCGGTAATTCTTTTAACTTCTGACATGATTTCCTCCTTATAGTTCAGCGTCGGCATGGCGAGCCGCGTGGCAGTTGATATTAACGGCGACCGGAAGCCCCGCTATGTGGGTCGGATACCACTCTACATTTACCTTAACGGCGGTATTTATGCCGCCCAGACCCTGCGGACCGACGCCCGTAGCGCGCGCCATCTCCAGTAGCTCATCCTCTAGCTTGGCGTAGCGCTCGTCGGGATTTCTGCTGTCGATCGAGCGAACCGCGGCTTGCTTGGCCAAAAGCGCCGCCTTATCCATCGTGCCGCCGATACCGACGCCTACGACCATAGGAGGGCAAGCGTTAGGACCAGCGTATTTAACAGCCTCTAAAAATACTTTTTTTACCCCCTCGATGCCGTCTGCGGGAACGAGCATTTTTAGTACCGATTTGTTTTCGCTACCGAAGCCCTTAGGAGCTACTTTAATCTTAAGCTTGTCGCCGGGGATGATGCGGGTATTGATGACCGCAGGAGTATTGTTTGTGGTGTTTTTGCGTTCAAAAAGCGGCTCTGCGACCACGGATTTACGTAGGTAGCCGCCTACGTAGCCGTCCGCGACGCCTGCGTTGATAGCATCCTCCAGATATCCGCCCTCGATATGTACATCCTGACCGAGTTCGACAAAAACCACCGTCATACCGGTATCTTGGCAGATCGGCGCGACCTCTTTCGCCGCCAAATCGGCATTTTGCAAGAGCTTGCCTAAGATATCTTTGCCGATAGGTGAAGTCTCGTTCTCGCGCGCTTTCTCAAATGCCGCGCGCATATCTGGCGTGACGTGATAACAGGCTTTTTTGCAAAGCTCGCTGACTACTTTTGTAATCTCAGCCGCTTGGATCGTTTTCATGATCTCTCCTTGTATTGAAATTTTAATGGATTATATTCCGTTAAACTAAAAACTTAGTTTAAAATTTTATCTTCATTTAATAAATTTTAACAAAAGGTTAGAAAATAAGCGGCTTTTAATCTTTTTATAATAAAATACCACTTTTCGAATTATCAAATACTAAAAATTTTGCGAAGAAATTTTAAAATCAAGGAAACCTATGAAAAAGAAAACTCTTGTGCTGCTCGTGGGCGCTTGTGTGCTTATAGGAATGATACTTTCTCTTGGGATTGCGGAGATGGTTCACCTTACGGGCACCGATAAATTCTGCGTATCCTGTCATACGATGCAGCCGATGGCAAACGCCTTTCACAATGACGTTCATGGCGGCAATAACCCGCAAGGCTTCAAAGCTGATTGCGTCGCCTGTCACGTCTCTCATGAAAATACCTTTATGTATCTTTGGACCAAGGCTCTAACCTCTGCAAATGATGTCTACAAGACGGTCTTTACCGACGCAGATAAGATCGACTGGCAAGAAAAACGTAAGGAGCGAAATCATTTCGTTTATGAAAGCGGCTGTCTAAGCTGCCATCGAAATTTAAAAGAGCAGAATAATCAAGTAAATAAAGCCTGGCTCGCGCATAGGGATTATTTCGCGGGCACTACCGGCAAAACCTGCGTGCAGTGCCACGAAAACGTCGGTCATAAAAATTTAGGCATCGAAATCACCAAATATTGGGATAAATACAACCAAGAAAATAACAAAACCAAGTAAAGGAGAAGCAATGCTAAAAAAAGTCGCTATTTTAATAGCCTGTATCGCATCGTTTGCATTCGCAGAAATGCCCGCGCAGCATGCGAATATGTCCGCGTCGGACGCGAACGTAAGCAATTCTGTAAACGTTAGTCTTACGAAGAATTTAAAGGTAAATAGGCAGCTTACGCCGCTAGCTAGACGCTGCGTCGAGTGCCATGCCGAAAAAACTCCGGGCGTCGTTGCGGATTGGAAGATGAGCCGCCACGCTCACGTAGGCGTTAGCTGTACCGACTGCCACTCGCAGCCAGCAGATAGCCCTATGGCAGCTAAAGAGCCGCATCCGAAAGACACAGACAATCATATTTCGGTGCTAGTTAGCCCAAAAACCTGTGCCAAATGCCACAGCAACGAGGTTAAAGAGTTTGAAAACAGCGGTCACGCAAGAGGCGCTATGCAAATGCAAGCCAACAAAGGAATAGTTGATCTAATGTATCACTACGAAGGACGTGATATCCCTGATCTTAAACATGCACCTGATATTACCGGCTGCTCTCAATGCCACGGTAGCGTCGTTAAAATGGATGAGCATAACAAGCCTACCAAAGAGACCTGGCCCGTTTACGGCATCGGTACGGTTTATCCGGACGGTAGCGTAGGCGGATGCAAATCATGCCACTCGGGTCATAAATTTTCGATCGCCGAAGCTCGTAAGCCTGCCGCTTGCGCATCTTGCCACTTAGGACCTGATCATCCGGATATCGAAATTTACAATAACTCAATGCACGGACACGTATTTAACGCTGAAGGCAATGAGTGGAAATTCGATAGTGCTCCTGGTACTTGGGCGGTTCCTGACTACCGCGCTCCTACATGTGCGACCTGCCATATGAGCGGCGGTGTGGGCGATCTAAACTCCACTCACAACGTATCTCAACGCTTGAAGTGGAATTTGTGGCAGCCTAAGAGCAATCTACGCACCGGCGGTAATGAGACCGCGGTAAGCGAGTTTTTAAATACCGGCAAACTAAATGTCGGCAATCCTTTGGCGGGTAACCTAAACGGTCCTGAGGCGGCGCGCGCGGAGATGAAGCAAGTCTGCAAAGAATGCCACGCCAAGACCCACACGAATAATTTCTTCGAGATGGGCGATAAGCAGGTACTTCTATATAACGTTTACAACGACGAAGCGACTAAGATGCTAAAAGAGCTTAAGGAAAAGAAACTTCTAAAAGACGATCCTTGGGCGGATGCGTTCCAGCGAATCTACTATGTTTCATGGCACCACGAGGGTCGCAGAATGCGCCAAGGCGCGCTAATGGGCGGACCTGATTATTCGCATTGGCACGGCGTATTCGAGGTCAAAAATGACATCAGAGAGATGCGCGAAATCTACGAGCGCCGCATCAAAACCGGCAAGATCGAGGAATAATCCTTTTTAGTCTGCCAAATTCTGCCAGACTAAACAGATCAAGCTTATAAGCCCCCGCAGTCCGCGGGGGCTTTTTTTATTTGCACAAAATTTTAGAATTTTATTTTGTAATCCGCAAAGCCATCAAAAATCGTCCCTAAAAACCACTGTCTAATTATTTAAGATTATTGAGAATTTATGACGGAAGTAGCTGATAAATTAGAGTAAATTTATCTCTTTGCAATCCAAAATTAGCTACAATCGCGCATATCATTTAAAAGGAATTGTATGGACAAGCAAACGGCATTAGACTTTTTGAGACTTCATCAGCCGATGCCTGCGCAGCTTTCAGATCAGCTTGTGGCAGAGTTTCGCGCGGTACGGGAGTTTTTGCGTGATAATCCCTGCGACGAGGCGCTTGAGCCGCTTTTGCGCTCGCTAAACGAGGGCGACGGCGCAGGTGAATATCCGCTCGTGGACGAGGTGCTAGGTGCGGCGGACGATGCTGCTGCGGTAGCTGCGATTAGAGCGGTCTTGGAAGATCCGAGCACGGGCAGCGGAGCGCGATTTTGGGCGACGCTTTTTAGCGTGAGCTTCGTCCGTAAGGAGCTCATCGCAAGCCTGGAGACATCGCTTAAATACGCAAACGATGATTTGATCGAGCTTACGAAGGAGCAGATCGAAATGTTTAAGCAGCTGACGTAAAGCTAGCTGCGTAACTTATAGTTGCGCCTTGCTCACCAGATTGCGCTGCTACAAAGCAAATCCAAATTTATAAAAATCGGCTTAATCGAAGGCTGCTTTTAAATTTTAAAATTTTGCGGTCGCTTAAAATTTTTTAGAGGCTACGATTATGCAAGAGGCGCGCTTTGTTTTCTACGCGCTGTGGCAGGCGCCCTGTGCGAGGATTGCTATCGGCAAAGATATAGCGTCACCGCTAAGTGCGAGCGGCGCAGGCACCGAGAGATATGTGCCTAGGCAAGGGTAGAAATTTTACGGCGTCGTTTGAAGTAAAATTTTAAATCTGCGGGCTTATGATAGAATTTAAGTCGTAATAATGAAGCATAATTTAATATCGCTACGAGCTCACCGCTGAAATTTTAAGATTACGTCGCGCAGTGACGAGATTTTGCTCGGTGCGATCCATACGAAATTTTAAGCCGTAAAGATAAAGCGGAATTTCTCATACGCGATTTTTTTAGACGAAATTTTAAGCAATGAGTTTGAGACAGAATTCTAAGGCGTGAGCTAGATTGTAAACTTGCACCGTCGGTAGAGGATACCGCGCCTTTTTTTGCTCTGAGAACTCCTACCGCACGGCAAAGAATTTTGCGCCATTTTGCACTACAGCTATGGATCTCGACCACGCAGTGAGCAAGGTTGCGCTATGCGACCAAGGATGTTGTACTATTTCGCAAGCGATCTTGTAGCGAGATTAGATTATGAGTCTCGGCGTGCGGCATAGGAATTTGGGCGGGTGTGATCCGTGCAAGGTTGCGTGGCACAGATTTTGCGCCTCCATCTGCACCGCCAAAAAATTCTACCGAGCGGAGTTGTGGTCTAGAAATTTTGCAGCGGCACAAAATTGCCTGGCGCGGATTTTGAGCTTGCGCGAAATTTTGCACCGGCTAGCATTTGAGAGACCTGAAATTTTAAATTGCATGCCGCTTTAAAATTTTAAACTTATGAAATGTGAGCCGCGCTTACTTTTAAATCCTAATTACGCGCCAAGAGCAGCTCGATCAATCGGCGAGCGTAGCTAAAATAAGATAGATAAAATGCATCAGCGCGTGAAGCGGGTCTAAATTTAAATTGCGGGCGAAATTTTAAAGCGTGGCCTAGAACGCTTGCGGGCGTTCGGTTTCGGCTTTAAAATAGTTAAATTTAGCGCTGGCACCCGCAAGACGCTTCGGCTATCTGATTTTTGCGGTGCCGAAGCAAAGTCCGTTTTCGTTGCACTGCATATTTTCGATTTGCGGATCCTCGCTTTCGCCGCAAATTTGAATCATCTGATGTGACGCCTCGTCCATTTTGGGCTCGCTGCAATGCGAAACGCCTGGCTTTGGATGCTCTGGAGCGGAGCAAGCGCATATAAATAATGCCGCGCAGGCGAACAAGAGGGTGTTTTTCATTTTAAATCCTTTTTAAAAAATGTCGTAATTTTATCTTTACAAAACTGAAATTTTACGGAATTTAAAGCGTTTTGGCTAAATTTAATGCAGCTGCATCTGCAAATATAAATTTTCTAAATTTCACGTTAGATACGAAGAGGCGGCGTGCGAGGCGAGATTAAAATTTAATATTTGTGAGCGAGTTTTAAGACGCAGCCCAAATCGTTTTACGGAAAGATAAGATTAAAGGCGCACTTAATCTTATCTATTGTTTTAAAATTTTTTACCGAAAGCCGCTATAATTGCGCCCTTTAAACCAAAATAAGGAGAAAACATGGCAATGACGAATTACATGGAACTTTTGATGGCAAATCAGCCGTGGAATTTGATTTTATTTATGGCGGTGCCGATGGGCTTAGCAGAAGCGATAGTAGCGAGCGAATTTTTTAGCTTGTACCGCGCGAAGGAGGGCTCTTTGGCACTAAAAATCAATAAATGCCTTAGCATCATTCTCGGCGCTTATTTTACGATATTAATCATTTACGTAGCGGTTAAAATTTTGCCCGCTATTCATTTGCGTGGCGCTGCGGACGCTTTAGCTTTGGCGGCATACGTAGCAGCGGCGCTGCCTGCGCTAGTGCTGCTACTTTTGGAGCTCGGAGTTATCGCAAAAGGAGCGGAATTTAGAGCTAGGCTTAAATTTCATTTCTTGGCGCTGATTGTATTTTTGGTGCTAGGACACGTCGCGATGATTTTTGGAATGACCGATCCAGGCATGAGCGGCATGGAACATTCTATGATGGATCATGGCTCGATGAGTGGGATGAGCCACGATATGGGTTCGATGGAGGGGATGGATCATTCGCATATGAATCATGGCTCGATGGAGAATATGGATCATGGCGGCATGGATCACTCAAAGATGGAGCATTCACATTAACTTTAGCATGCCCGGCTTGGGCTAAATTTTGAATTCTATTCCGCCGAGCTGCGGAGCTGATAGATCTTTATGATTTGATTGCCTTTGTCTGCGAAATGCATATGCAAGCACCTCTCAAATAAAATTTTACCGCCTTTCATATACCGCCTGCGAGGCGGTAAAATTTAATATCAAGCTTATCGCCCCGCCTTTTTATGTTCTTGTGATATTTTTATCCAACTTATGCAGGCACAAAGCTCGCACATATGCGGTTTGAGGTCTAAATTGGTGTGCAAACCGCTTTGGTATATTTTTTAACGTTAGTTTAATGCTAAATTTATATAATTTAAGCGAGTTATATTTTAAGAGACGATTAAGAATGAAATGCGCTAAACTTGGAGGCGGATAGAGTATGCAAGATTACGAATTATTGGATGTTTTGTCCAATAAAAGGGTTCTTTGCCTAGAGGATGAGCCCGGGATTTTAAAAAATATAATCGAATCGCTGCAGCTGTTTTTCGGCGAAGTAGTGGGGGTTAAGGACGGGTTGGAGGCGCTTGATGAGGCGATGAGCGGTTCGTACGACGCACTGGTTTTTGATATCGGTGTGCCGCATATGGACGGGCTAGAGGTCGTTAAAAAGATCCGTGCTGCCGGCATCTCGGTGCCGATCGTGATCCTTTCGAGCCACACCGAGCAGGAGTATCTGTGGCGGGCGGTGGAGCTTAAGATCACTAGGTATCTGCCTAAGCCGTACGACAAAAACGCCTTTATAAAGGCGCTGCAAGACGTCGCTGCGGAGCTGATAAATCACACGCCGATATTGAGTATAAACGATGAGCTGAAATATGATTTTGCCAAAAAGATCATCTACGTCAAAGACAGCGCCTGTCACCTCTCCAAAAGCGAGAGCAAGCTTTTGGAGTACTTCTTAGCGCGCAAAAATCAAACCGTAACCTACGAGCAGCTATTCGACTACATGTGGGAGTTCGAGCAGCCCAGCAAGGAGGCGATCAAGGCGATCGTCAAAGAGCTGCGCCGCAAGATCGGCAAGGACGTGATCAAAAATTTATATGCGGTGGGGTATCTCTTTGAAGTATAAATTTAAATTTATCGTAGCGGTTTTCGTGCTGCTATATATCGTAATTACGGCTTTGGTTTTTAACTTCTACCGCGAGCTTGCGCTAAAGGACACGAGGCGCGAGGCGTTTTATATCCTAGATACGATGAATGCGGTGCGCGATTACGTCTCGACCGTGCAGCGCCCGCTAATAAACGAGCTTAAAGAAAAAAAGCTTCTAAGCGAGGATTTTTTCGATCCGAGGCTGATGTCCTCGACCTACATAACGCGCGAAATTTATAAAATTCAGCTCGCCAAAAATCACATCAACTACGACTACAAGCTCGTCGCTACCGAACCACTCAATCCCGAGCACGAGGGAAGCGAGTTTGAGAATGAAATTTTAGAGGGCTTTAAAGAAAATAGATACAAAGAATACTCCAGAATCGTCTATGATAAGGGCGGTGCCTCGTATCTTTTGAGTCTGCCGATAACAAACTCTCAGCCTTCGTGCACCGAGTGCCACAGCATCAACGCAGCGCCTAAAAAGATGCAAGAGCTCTACGGCGATGTGGGAAATTTCAAAGGTGGCCTAGGCGATACGATCGCGATGATAAGCTTTAAAATTCCGATAAAAAGCATTCTGCTCTATCACACCAAAGAGTTTGTCGTTAGCGGCCTAAGCTTGCTTGTGGTGTTTTTGATCTGCATATTTTGTATCTATAAAATTCACAAAAAAAACGCGACTTTAAAGATGCAAACCCAGCTTTTGATGATAAATCAAAGCCGCCTCGCGCTCATGGGCGAGATGATCGGCAATATCTCGCATCAGTGGCGTCAGCCGCTATCGCAGATCAGCTCCACGCTCATAAATTTAGAGCTTTATAGCGAGCGGGGCAAGCTTTCAAACGAGAGGCTCGAGGGCGGCATCAGGGATGCGGGCGAGCAGGTGAAATTTATGAGCGATACGATCGAGGATTTTAAAAATTTCTTCAACCCAAACATGCCGAAGAGGGAATTTAGCGCCGGCGAGGCGATCGAGCAGGCGCGTAAAATTTTAAATGCCTCGCTTAAAAAGCACGTCATCGACATAAGCGTGCGGATAGAAGAAAATTTCACGCTTTATGGCAACGTAAACGAGCTCATCCAGGTGCTCATAAATATCATAAACAACGCAAAGGAGGCGTTTTTGGACGTGCCGCTTAAACGGCGCGAGATTAAAATTTGCTCATTTTTAAAACAGGGCGAGCGAGTAATCACGATCGAAAATAACGCAAGCCGCATCGACGAAGCGCAGCTAGATAAAATTTTTGAGCCGCACTTTACGACGAAACAGCAGGGCAGCGGGCTCGGGCTATACATGAGTAAGATGATAATCGAAAAAAACGGAGGGAGCATAAGCGCTTCGAATTCCGACGAAGGCGCGATATTTACGATTTCTTTTCGTCAAATTTGATCAAATCCGCGCAGAAGCGCTAAAAATTTGCGATAAATTTTTTGCCGCTTCTGTTTTGAAGAAGTTCAAATTCCACGCCGAAAACCTCGCTCAGTAGGGCTGTATCCAGATCTTTCGGCGCGCCTAGAAACGCTATCTCGCCGTCATGCAGCACCATTATTTTATCGCCGTAATTCAGAGCGTGATTGATGTCGTGGATGTTTATGACGGTCGAAATTTTATAAAATTTCGTGTAGTCTCTTATTAAATTTAATATATCTTTTTGATGAAGCAGGTCTAAATTTGCGGTAGGCTCGTCCAAAAGCATGATTTTAGGCGTTTTTGCAAAAACCATAGCTATGAGCACCAGCCTCTGTTGGCCCCCGGAGAGCTCGCTAAAGCTTCTTTTTGCGAGGTGCTCGATGCCCACGTGCTTTAGCACATGCTCTACCCTTTGCAGATCGCTGCGGCTTACTTTAAAATTTAGCTTCGAAATGCGGCCCAAAAGCACCAGCTCAAATACGCTAAGTCCGCCTTCTTGCATAATATTTTGCGTCAGATAGCCGATCTCCTTGACGCTCGCGCCGCACAGATCAATCTTAGCATCCGTTTTTAAAATCCCCGCTAAGCATTTCATCGTCGTGCTTTTGCCTGCGCCGTTTACGCCCAGGATCGTTAAAATTTCGCCTTCGTTTACGGCGAAGCTTATGTTTTTTAAAATTTCTTTGTTTTTGTATGAAAAGCTTAAGCCCTCAACCCTCATCCGCGCCCCTTATTTAGCACGATCGCTAGGAAAAACAGCGCCCCGATGAATGAGGTGATTATGCCGATAGGAAAGATTACGCCGCTTATTAAATTTTTACTCAAAATCGATGAAAATGAAAGAAGCAGAGCTCCTATCAGGGCTGAAAACGGAAGGAAAAATCTCTGCTCCGCGCCTATTAAAATTCTAGATATGTGCGCTCCCAGTAGTCCAACAAAGCCGATCGTGCCCACGAAACAGACGCAAGTAGCGGTTAAGACCGAGGCTAAGATCAGCATTTTTATTTTAAAAGAGCGCACGCAAACGCCCATACTTTGAGCTATTTCGTCGCTTAGTAAGATCGCGTTAAAGCTCCAAGCATTGTAAAGCGATATAAAAAATGCCGCCGCAAATACGACGAGCATAATCGATAAGCTCGCGTAATTCGCCTTTGAAAGCGAGCCGAAGGTCCAAAAAACAATACTCGAAACCTCCGCTTCATCCGCGACGTATATCGCGAAGGCCTGCAGGCTCTGATAGATAAAAACCAAAATGATCCCTATTAAAATGATGCCCGAAGAGCCTAGATTTATGCGATTTGATAAACGGTATATGAAAACGATGCTTAAAATAGCGAAGAAAAATGCAAAAAATCCTATACTTAAAAAATTCCCCGCAAAAAATACTATGCCGACGGCGGCTCCAAAGCCCGCCGCAGAGCCCACTCCTAGGGTGTAGGGGCTAGCGAGCGGATTTGCTAGTAGGGTCTGCATGACGGCGCCGCTAAGTCCTAGGCTCGCTCCCGCTAAAACAGCCGCTATAGCCGCAGGCAGCCTCATATCAAAGACTATAACGCTTAGGTTTTTATCTGCGCTGCGCGAAAAGAAGGATTGTAAAATTTCAAAAAAACCGTAGTTTGCGGGCCCGTTTGCTATATCAAGTACGAATAAAACTAATAAAAGCCCCGTGCCGCAGCATATTAATAAAATTTTTCTAAAGACGAGGCTTTTATAAAATTCTGCGGACATTAAAAATCGATCATCCACGTTCCGCTAAATTCGACCGGATAAAATTTATCGAAAAATTCCTTCAGCTCTGCGGCAGGATCTATATCTGCAAAGAGCTCGGGATGTATTTTTTTCGCGAAAAATAAAATCCCCGCAAAATCGAAAATATGCCTGCTTAGATCGTGATAGATCGCGTAAATTTTATGATTTTTGACGGCGTTTATGTTTTGCCAGCCGCTCCTTTGGGCGTAATCATTAAAATTTGCCGCGGCCTCCTGCTTGCTTACGCCGTAGCCTAGCGGGATGTTCTTGCCGCCGTTTGGAAAATAATTCCCCGCAAATATGATAATATCGGGATTTTTATTGACTATAAATTCCGGATTGAGCGGCGAGGAGGCGCCTTTTATCAGCCCTTTTGCGATATTTTCTCCGCCGGCGGCGCTGACGAAGGCTCCCCACATCTTATCGTCATACGATACGCCGAAAACGCTAGCGCCCGCCTTTTCGCTAAATTCTACGTAAACTTTGGGCTTGGTCGTATTTTTGGCTTTGGCGAGCCTTTGTTCTACGAGCTCGAATTTTGATTTATAAAATTTATTCACTTCGGCTATCCTGTCTTGCTTACCAAAAATTTCGCCTAGAATTTCCATGCTTTTCATGTGGTTTTGTAAATTTTCATCATGAAAATCTACGAACACCGCAGCAATGCCCGAGCTATCTAAATTTTTCAAATTTTGCTTAACTTTTTCGTAATCGTTTTTTGCAAACAAAACCACATCGGGCTTTAGCGAGACGATGCGCTCGAACGATAGAGTGTTTTTGCCGACGTAGCCCACATCGGGGATCTGATCTATGCTCGGAAATTTTTTCAAAAAAGCCTGCCACGTCGCTTCTCTGCGACCTTTCCAGTATCCTTTGGACCATCCTGCGATTTTCGAAACGCCCTCTTCACCCGTGGTTACGAAGTACTCTTCGAAATAAAACGTCAAAACGACCTTTTCTATCTTGTCCTTTACCTCAACCTGCCTGTCTAAAACGTCGGTGAGTGTAGCGGCGTTTGAAAAAACAAGCAGCAGCGATATAAATAAAATTTTTCTAACCATAATGAGACCTCCTTAAAACGGTTAAATTTCACCGCTATTATACCATAAATAATATTTTTTATAAAATAGTATTATAAAATATCTTTGCCGAAGGGTTAAATTTTACGACGCGCGATTTTGAATAAATTTCAATAAAATAATAAAAAGTATCAATATTTACGATATCTTTTCGTTAAATTTAGACTTCATTAAATTTCTCCCTTTTTCACCCTTTTTTGTTGATATTATTTCGAACGTAGAACTTTGCTAATTTAAAATTCGATTTTCAAAGGAGGAGCCATGAAAAAATGGAATAAGATGCTACTAGGCGCGCTAGCCTGTATTAGCATTTTTGCCGCAGGAGCCTGTGCTGATGAAGGCATGGGGCATGAGATGGAAATGTCGCAAAAATCGCGCGATGTCATCGCAAATCCTAAGGGCACGTTGCAAAGCAGAGGCGTCATATCCTTGCAGGACTACGTCGTAGAAGAGCGAGAGATGTATGACTGGCTATTTAAAAATCACCCGATTTTTACCAAATACGGCGGTAAGACGGTCGGTAAGATGGATGTTCACGACCGAGGTTTGGAGTGGCTTGCGGAAGGGCATGGATTTGACTTTTCAAAGGCGAGTAAAAGAGATGACGGCAAGGGCTATAGCTCTATGATGTATAGAATCCCTGCAGGATCTTCTTTGCAATTCCCAAATAAATTCATAGGCCCTGAAAAATGCGGCGAGTGCCACCCTGCGCAGTATGAGACATGGAGCAGATCGCGCCACGCCACTACTATCCGCTTCCCGGGCGAGCACCCGGAGGTTAATAACAACCTAACCGATCCGGTATTTAGCCCGGATACCGCGTCGATCCTTCCAAAAGGTATTACCCCTGACGTAATTTATGCGACCGTGGGGCATCTAAGGACAAAATTCGGCTACGTAGATGCATGGCTTCTACGCGGAACCTATCACGTAGAGGGCGGTTTGCTACGAGATGGTACCGGTCAGATCGTAGCCGGCGGTAACCAATTCCAAAGGACTTGGGCGTTAAATTTAGACGATGAGACGGTCAAAAAGATTAAAAAGATTGTTCCGGAATTCCCAGGCACACTTGAGGAATACGGCGATAACGGCGGTTACGTAAGAGGTCTTGCGTCGTATGCTGCGAAATACAAAAAATCGATGTTTTTCCAAGCAAACAGCTCGTATTGCGAAGTCTGCCACCCATTCAAATTCGATTTTAAAACTAAAAAAGAATTCTATGCCGCTTTGGGTAACGCAAAAGAGCTTCAAAAGCACACTATCTCCAAGGGTATCACCTGCGAAGAGTGCCATGGAGCGGGCGGTCACTTGGATGGCGCTACAAATTTTAGAACCTCAAACTGCGAACGCTGCCACCAAAGATTTAACTATAGCCCTGATTTAGCTCGTGCTAATCCGCTAAACAACGGCAAGCCCGATCTATCTCTAAGCTCTAAATTTAAATCTATGGGACCAGGATGTGGCTCTGAAGGCTCTCAGTCCTACTTTACCGCTCACTACGAGAAAGGTATGCGTTGCGTAACCTGCCACGATCCGCACGATAACACTGGACCGGTAGTTGGCGATAAAACCGTCAAGGGCGTAAATTACAACTCAGAGCAGGGCTATTTGAGCGCGTTTTATACAAAGCCTAAGATCACAAAAGAGTGCAAGGATTGCCACCAAGAGCAAGCCTACATCGCTGCAAGAGCCGATACGCATAAAGACAACACCTGCGCATCTTGCCACATGCCGTTTATGATGAGCTGCGAGAACTTCTACGCTATTCAGTTCCAAGACAACGCGGGATTTGATACTCAAAGAAGATCGCACATCTGGAAGATCGACATCGATCCTGCTAGAAAATCTCTAGTCGCAGGCGATGCCGCCAAAGGTCCAAGAGATGCGAAAGATTGGCACTTCCAAAGAAATAAAGACGGACGAAATTTCGTCGATCTTATGTGGTCGTGCGCACGAACCTCGTGGGCAGATAAAGATATGCAAGATACCAAAGGCTGCCACAGCCCTGTCGTTTCTGAGCTAAAAGAGACGCTTCACTTCAAGAACCAAAAGCAGGTTTATGATGAGGTTATGGGCTGGCAAACTCCGATTAAGAGCGATTTCTCGCAAGTTAAGATCGGTATTCAAGGAATTTACTCGATCCTTGAGACTAAAAAGCTTAACTCCAGCGATAAAACTCGCGTCTATGAGCTAATAGAAAAAGCTCAAGACACCGTCGATCTTATCGAAAAAGACGGCTCATGGGGTATGCATGGCTTTAAATATACTAAGCAAAGGCTAGAGGCCGCTAAAGAGTATATTAAAGAGGCTCAAAGAATTCTAAATAATAATTTATAATTCTTTCGGGGGTCGCGTAAGTTCGCGGCCCCGAAATTTAAAAGGCAAATGTATGCAAAAAAGACTAAAAATTTTCTTGCCTATCGTTTTGGCAAGCTGCGCGTTGGGCGCGAATTTAACTACGCAAGAACAAAAAGAATCTTATAGCATCGGAGCTTCCACCGGAAGCTATGTTTCAAACCAGCTGCATTCACAAGCCGCGTTAGGTGTCAAATACGACTTAGATGCGGTGATAGAGGGGTTTTTGGACGCTCTTAAAAAGCAGCAGAAACTAAAAGATGAGGAAATTATTGCGCTTTTGAATCAAAGAGCCGATAAGCTAAATAAGATCGTAGAAACAAATTCCAAAGCGGAGCTTGATAAAAATTTAAAAGCAGGCAAGGAATTTATGGCGAAAAATGCCAAAAATCCGGACGTTAAAACCACGAAATCCGGTCTTCAATATGAAATTCTAAAGCTAGGTATGGGCGAAAAGCCAAAGCCTGAGAGCGTAGTAGTGATGAACTACAAGGCGTATTTGACGAATGGTAGTGTATTTGACGATACTTTCGCGTCTAAAATTCCGGCGCATCTTTCTATGATAGGCTTAATCGACGGATTGCGCGAGGGGTTGCTTTTGATGAATACGGGCTCGAAATATAAATTTACAATCCCTAGTAATTTAGCCTACGGCAACGTGGACGTAGATAGAATTCCTGCGGGTTCTGTGGTGATTTTTGAAGCCGAACTACTAAAAGTTTTAAAGCCCGGCGAGCTTGCCGATGCGGCGAAAAAACTTAGCGAGAGCGAGGCCAAAAGCTTTCACGACGCGAACAAAACAAAGTAGTTTTGCTTAAATTTAGTCGGAGGAGAATATGCAAAAGCAAAGAAGAAATTTTATAAAATCCGCCGCACTCGGCTCTTTGGGGCTTGGCGCAATCGCCTCAAGCTTACTCGCGCAAAACAGCGCGGATAAAAGCGCGCAAGACGCAAACGCGAGCGCCAAAAAGCAAGAGCCTAAAAAGCCGCACTACGGCATGATATTCGATCAGAACAAATGCGTCGGCTGTACCGACTGCGAGATCGCTTGCAGGAAGGTAAATTTAGTCCCGAAAGGCCAGATGAGGCTTTTTATCCAGGATAAAACCGATCCGCTAAATTTGAAAGAAAAGC
>NZ_CALIMS010000045.1 GCF_938045345.1 uncultured Campylobacter sp. | reverse complement strand
CGGGCGGCAGCAAAGTAAGCGGCAAGCTTCAGGCGCTTAAAAATTTACTTCCTAAAGTCGATAAGCTCATCATCGGAGGCGGCATGGCATTTACGTTTTTAAAAGCCGTCGGATATGACATTGGTAATTCGCTTTTAGAGGAGGATCTTATATCTGACGCACTAAATATCTTGCGCCGCGGCAAAGAGCTTGGGGTTAAAATTTATATCCCTGTCGATGCCGTCGCAGCTCCGCAATGCTCGCAAGATGCCGTTACAAAAAAAGTTACCGTCCAAGAAATTCCAAGCGATTGGATGGGGCTAGATATCGGGCCTGCGACCGTAGCGCTTTTTAAAGAAGCCCTAGACGATGCGCAAACGATCTGGTGGAACGGACCGATGGGAGTTTTTGAGATCGATAAATTCGCTCGCGGCAGCCTGCATATATCGCACGCGATCGCAGATAGCGACGCCACTACCGTAGTGGGCGGCGGCGATACCGCAGATGTTGTCGAACGCGCTGGTAACGCTGATGATATGACTTTTATTTCTACCGGAGGCGGCGCGAGCTTAGAACTCATCGAAGGCAAGGAGCTGCCGGGCGTGCGAGTGCTTACTGCTAAAACGGAGCTGCGATGATACTGGCAGCGAATCTTAAATGCAACCATACTCGCGCTAGTTTTGAGCGGTACGCTAAAGCTTTAGATGAAGGCTTAGCGGGCGGAATTTCGCGCGAGAATGAAATTTTAGTTTTTCCTCCCGCCAGCGCATTTTGCGCGAAGGCGAAAAATTTTACTCAAGGCGCGCAAAATTTCTATCCTGCCGCGCACGGCAGCTTTACGGGCGAGATCGGCGGCGATATGCTGGCGGAATTTGACGTCAAAACCGTTCTTATCGGACATAGTGAGCGGCGCGCTATTTTGGGCGAGAGCGCGGAGCTGATAAGAGAGAAATTCAGTTTTGCCGCAGCGCAGGGCTGGCGCATCGTTTTTTGCGTCGGCGAGGATGAGGCGGCATTTGCGCAAAACCGCAGCGAGGAGTTTGTAGCGACACAGCTTGAGGGTATCGATCTGAAATATTCGAGCTTAGTACTAGCCTACGAGCCCGTCTGGGCGATCGGCACGGGCAGAAGCGCGCAGTGCGAGCAGATCGAAAGAATGCTAAATTTCTTGCGCGCTAAAAGCTCTGCGCCGCTACTTTACGGAGGCAGCGTAAATGCGGAAAATATCGCAAAAATTTGCGCGATAAGAGGTTGCGACGGGGTGCTAGTGGGGACGGCGAGCTGGGACGCCTCGAAGTTTTTGGAGCTTATACGCGTCGTCTCGTGAGCGTCTTTTAATGAGTTTGAAATTTTAAGTCCGCGACAGGCTATGCGCCTAGTCTTGATTTAAAATCTCTGCACAACATTAAAATCCATCTCGCGATATTGCCGCTATCAAATTGCATTTAAAATTTGGCGTTTTGCGAAATTTTGCAAATTTTAATTTGATAGAATTTTAAGTCAAATTGCGAAGGATTTTAAGATGGATTTGAATGTTGTTGCAGATTTTGCGACCAAGACTAGGCATGTAGCCTATCGCAGGGAGCAAAATCAAAACTCATTCAAAGGCGCTTAAAAGCCAAGCAAAAATAGAAAGGAGAAATAATGATTTTAAAAGGCAAAAAGGGCCTCATCGTCGGCGTCGCTAACGCCAAATCTATCGCTTACGGCATCGCCGAAGCTTGTCACGCCCAGGGTGCGCAGATGGCGTTTACCTACCTAAACGA
>NZ_CALIMS010000044.1 GCF_938045345.1 uncultured Campylobacter sp. | reverse complement strand
GCAAGGCAGCCCCGCGCGTACCGATCAGCGCGAAGCTCGTGGCAAATATGATGCAGACGGCGGGAATCAACCGCGTCGTTACGATGGATCTGCACGCGGGGCAGATACAGGGCTTTTTCGACGTGCCAGTCGATAACCTCTACGGCTCGCTGATATTTTTGGATTATCTGAAAGAGAAAAATTTAAAAAATCCGATCATCGCCAGCCCCGACGTTGGCGGCGTCGCGCGCGCCAGAAGCTTCGCTAAAAAGCTCTCGCTCGATCTGGTGATCGTCGATAAGCGCCGCGAGGAGGCGAACAAAAGCGAGGTGATGAACATCATCGGCGACGTCGCGGGCAAGGACGTGATCCTAATCGACGATATGATCGATACCGCGGGCACTATCGTCAAGGCTGCGGGCGCGTTTAAGGAACAGGGCGCGAAGAGCGTCAGCGCGTTTTGCACGCACGCCGTGCTAAGCGGTCCGGCATATGAGCGCATCGAAAGCGGCGCGCTGGACGGCCTAGTCGTGACCGACACGATCCCGCTAAAGCAGGAAAGCGACCGCATCAAGGTAATCAGCGTCGCTCCGCTCTTCGGCGAGGTCATCAGACGCGTATATCACGACGAGAGCGTAAATAGCTTATTCAAATAAAATTTTAAAATTTAAAATGCGGCGCGGTTTGTTTTATACAGCCGCAGGAATGCGAACAATAGGCATCTTATAATAAAAGATCGCGGCTCAGCCTAAGTCAAGCGCTTACGGCGGTGGGCTCTAAATTTATAGCGTTTGAGGCTCGCTACGATTTAACTATTGGGATTTAACTGCGACGCGAAATTTAGCTTCTACGCGACAAATTTAATTTATGCGCGACATTTACTCCGCGCGGCGGAAATTTTAACTGCAACCGCGAAGTAAATTTACCGCATTAGCCGCTGCAAGCCGCATTTTAACGCTTGAAAAATTAGTATTAAAAATACCCTGCTTTAAATTCGCCGTAAAAATTTAATTGCCGTTCGCTCCTGTGCGCATCGGCTACGCTTCGCAAAGTCTCATTAAATTTCTCTACAAAAACCCACGGCGCACACTAATGACAGATACCCCGAGCTCACTGCATTTAAATTTTGATATT
>NZ_CALIMS010000043.1 GCF_938045345.1 uncultured Campylobacter sp. | reverse complement strand
AAGGGCTCTCGGTCAGCGGCGAGATAGGCGCGCTAGTATCCAGCCTCGCGTATGGATAAGTTATACTCCTGCGGCCATTTGGAGAGCCCAAACGCATGGAAAAATACCTTGTAAATGTAGCTTATCGCGCCGCCCATGCGCTGCGTAACGTCCGAGCAAAAGTAGCTCACGCGCCCGTCGCTGTAGTAGCGAGAACCGATCTTTTGCGTACGAGCGGGATCCAGCCCCGACATCTTGCGAGCGCCGCAAAATACGCTACTAGCGTCCATACCGACGTTTGTGTAGAAGTATCTGCCGGTATCAAGCGCGCGAAAGCTCGCCGCGTCCGCACCGCCCTCTAGCTCGTAAGGAGCGAGATTCCAAGAGCGTAGATAAATTTTGCCGCCGATGTTGTAGTAATCGCTACCCCCGATCTTTTGCGCGTCTGCGGGCAACTCGCGCGAGCTATCATACACCGATAGCTCATAGATAAAAACGAGCGAAACGAAGAGTGGCACGAAAAGTACCGCAAAAAGGAGCCTTAGCGCCTTTTTATCAAATTTGCTTAAATTATTCACCTTTTTCATAAGGCAATTATATATCTTGCTAGTTTAAAACGTTAGAAATTTAAAAGCGTTTGCGGGGGAAATTTTAAAATTTAGGGCGCGGTAAATTTGACGGCAAAAAGCCACGGGTAAATTTAAAGCTTATCAAATTTGACAGCAAAGCCTCAGCTCAAATTTACCTGCAATCGCTCGAAACTACGCAAGCTTCGCGCAAATTTAACTCAGTACCCGTCAAAATGCTTGGTCTTTGGCAGAACCAAATTTAGCGTGATGCCGATAAGCGCGCCAAGTCCAACGCCGCTAAAGCTCATCGCGCCAAAATCCAGCACCATGCCGCCGATCGCGCAGACGAAGATGAGCGCGACGATGATCATATTGCGCGGCTCGGCCAGATCCACGCCGTTTTTGATCAGAGTCTCCATGCCCACGTTAGCGATGATACCGAAAAGCAGCAACATAATGCCGCCGATGACGGGAGCGGGGATCGTGGAGAGCGCGGCGCCGAGCTTACCCACGAAAGCTAGCAGTATCGCCGCAAGCGCGGCAAAGGTCATGATGGCGGGATTATAGGCCTTTGTGATACTGACCGCGCCCGTGACCTCGGAGTAGGTGGTGTTCGGCGGTCCGCCGAAGCATCCCGCTAGCGACGTCGCGAGTCCGTCGCCTAGCAGCGTGCTTTTAAGCCCAGGGTTTTTGAGGAAATTTTCCTTCGTTACGTTGCTGATCGCGAGCATGTCGCCGATATGCTCGATCGCGGGCGCAATAGCGATAGGCACCATGTAGATCACCGCTTCGAGCTTAAAAACCGGCGCGGTGAAATGCGGCAGCACAAACCAAGGCGCATTTAAAATCGGAGTAAAATCCACGATGCCGATAAATAGCGACACGCAGTATCCAGCCGCAATACCGCACAGGATCGGCACGAGGCGCAGCATACCGCGACCAAACATCATAACGACGATAACCGCAGAGAGCGAGATGAGCGCGATAGTAAGCGACTGCCCCTGCGTATATAGCGCCTCTTTGCCCTTGCCCATGACCATATTTACGGCTGCGGGCGAGAGGATGAGGCCGATCGTCATGATGACGGGGCCCACGACCACGGGCGGTAAAATTTTATGCAAAAACCCCTCGCCTTTGAGCCTAATAAGCAGGCTTAGAACCACGTAAAAAAGCCCCGCCGCGATCACCCCGCTCATCGTCGCGGCGATGCCCCACTCTTTCACGCCGAAGCTTAGCGGCGCAATGAACGCAAAACTAGACGCGAGAAAGATCGGCGGGACGTGTTTACGCGTGATGAGCTGAAACAGCAGCGTGCCGATGCCCGCCGTAAACAGCGCCACGGACGTATCAAGCCCCGTTAAGATCGGCACGAGTACTAGCGCGCCGAATGCCACGAATAAAAACTGTACGCCGACGAGAGCGTCGCGTAGCCTGAGATTGTAGCCTTCGTATTTTTCCATCTTGTTAATTCCCCATTCGCTATGGATTTTCGATAAATTTTTATTACTTGCTGTAGTCACGGACGAGCAGTCTGCTCCTTTGCAAGCACTAAAAATTTATCGAAACTACACATCATCTGTCTTGAATATTTTCAAAATTTATGCCTTTCCGCCTCGTCTAAATAAAAAATACTACGCCTTAATTTTTAAATCTGACACATAAAAAATTTTGACCTACCCAGTCACAGACGGACAGCCTACTCCACTCTTAGCCGTCAACTACCTGCGGCCCACCTTAAATTAAATGTTTTAAAATTTTAGCCTCTTTTTAAAATTTTACGACCTCGCTTTAAAATTTCGCGCTCAAGCTTAAAGCTAAATTTCAAATCAAAGCCGCGTAAGCAGATCCAAACGGACAACGACCAAAATCCGCAAACCAGCAACTAAATTTCACAAACATAGCGGATAAATCAAAACTATGCAGGCCGAATTTACCGCTAAAATTTAGCGAGTAAATTCCGTCGCACGGCTATTTTTTGCGCAGCAGATCCTTCAGGCTCGCTCTTACGTCCTTGCCACGCAGAATTTGCGCGACCTCGGTAGCGATCGGAGCGTAGATTTTGTGCTTTGTCGCGATATTTACGACCGCTTCGGTTGTAGCCACACCCTCGGCGACCTCGCCCAACTCGCGCAAAATTTCCTCGAGCCTCTTACCGCGCGCAAGCCCTAGTCCCACGCGGTAGTTTCGCGATAGTGCGCTCGAGGCGGTCAAAAACAGATCGCCCACACCGCTTAAGCCCAAAAAAGTCTCGTCTCGCGCGCCGAAAAACTTGCCGAAGCGCGCGATCTCTACGATGCCGCGCGCGATCAAGCTCGCTCTAGCGTTATTGCCGAGCTCGAGCCCATCGCAAACGCCGCTAGCGATGGCGATGACGTTTTTATACGCGCCGCACACCTCTGCGCCGATGATATCACCACTCGTGTAGGTCTTGATGTAGGCAGGGAAGGCACTTGCGAAAAGTTCGGCTAGATTTTCGTTACACGAGCTTACGACGAGCGCGCAAGGCAGCTTCTGCATGACTTCGGTGGCAAACGACGGACCTGATAGATAAGCAAGATTGCCGCGTGCGACGTGAGATTCAAAAATTTCGTTCAAAAACCTGCCGCTTGCGGCGTCGATGCCCTTGGAAGCGACTAGAATTTTTTGATTTTTGTAAGTGAAATTTTGATCCAGCCACTGCGCGGTTTGCTGCGCTGCGAGCGCGAAAACGAGCGCTTCGCACTCCAGCGCTTCGCTCACGCTTACAAAATGCGGAATTTGTCTTGGCGTGCGCGAAGTGATGACGCATTCGTTTTTCGCGCTAAGCGCATCAAAAAGCGCGCTACCCCATTTGCCCGCGCCTATAACCGCGATTTTCATTGTAGCCCTTTCGATCTGATTTATAAAATTCCGCAAAACTTGCGCCGGATATTTGAGCGATCCGTTGGCGCAAATTTTAACCGCAGCTAAATTTACAGCATTTACAGCGCGGCTTTGCGTTAAATTTACAAGGCGGTTTGCCGAAATTTAACCCGCATGCGTAAATTCAAACCTTGCTCGCCGCGACATAAAATTTTATCTGGCTTCTCACCTTGTGCGAGCCTGAAAAATTTCACCGCGCCCGCACGCACAAAATTTACTAAATTTAATTCGCATGCATCGCCTGCCGTATGCAAAATTTTACCCATTGCACAGCCGGACTAATGCGTGCCGTCCGTTTGCCCGCTCAAGCAAGTGTATCTTATCGAACTTGCCGCGCAGCGTGTCCGCAAAGCGCAGATAAAATTTCACGCGAACGATAAAATTTAGAATTTTATCCCTAAATTTCATCTATCGCATGCGCCGCGCCGCATTAATTCGCCACGCAATCCGCGAAATCAGCCCAGCTTCTGTTTCAAAAGCTCGTTCACCTTTGCAGGATTAAACGCGCCCTTGCCCTCTTTCATCACTTGGCCTACGAAGAAGCCGAATAGCTTGTCTTTGCCGCCGCGATAGTCTGCGACTTTGTCCTCGTTTTGGCTCATCACGCGCGCTATGATCTCCAAAATCGCGCCGTCGTCGCTTACCTGTCGTAAACCCAGCTTGTCGATGACCGAGCTTACGGCCTCGTCGTGCTCCATTAGATAATCAAGCACCTCTTTGGCGGCCTTTTGCGACACGGCACCGCCTTCGATCGCGTTTAAAAGCTCGCTCATCTTCGCGCTACCTACGGGCGAATCCTCAATCGTAACTCCGTTTTTAAGCCTGCCCGCAAGCTCGACAGTAAGCCAGCTGACGCAAAGTTTTGGCTCGTGCCCCGCCGCGATCAGATCCTCGAAAAATCGCGCGTTTTCGTAGGTCGAGATTATGATCTCGGCGTCTTTTTCTTTAACACCCAGCTCGCGGACGTAGCGGGCCTTTTTCTGATCCGGCAGCTCGGGGATATGCTGCGCAGCAGCTAGCATCTCGTCATCCACGATCACGGTTAGCAGGTCAGGATCGGGGAAGTAGCGGTACTCGGCGCTGTCTTCTTTGCTGCGCATCGGCTTGGTGATAAACTTAGCAGTGTCGAAAAGGCGGGTTTCTTGCACGACCTCTTGCTCATATTTGTCGTCCTGCCACGCTTCGATCTGACGCTCCACTTCAAACTCGATCGCCTTTTGGATAAATTTAAAGGAGTTTAAATTTTTAATCTCCACGCGCGTGTAGAGCTTTTGCTCGCCTTGCGGACGGATACTGACGTTTACGTCGCAGCGAAACGAGCCTTCTTGCATATTTGCGTCGCTGATATTTAAAAAGCGCAAAATGCTGTGGAGTTTTTTTAGATACGCGACCGCCTCGTCCGCAGAGCGCATATCAGGCTCGCTTACGATCTCCAAAAGCGGCGTACCGGCGCGATTTAGATCGACTAGGCTGCGCGAGCTTTCGTGATTATTTTTGCCAGCATCCTCCTCTAAGTGCGCGCGTGTAATGCCGATGCGCTTGCTCTGTCCGTCCGCGGCTATGAAAAGCTCGCCGTGCTCGACAATCGGGATCGTCCACTGCGAAATTTGATACGCCTTAGGAAGGTCGGGGTAGAAGTAGTTTTTGCGGTCGAATACCGACTTGCGATTGATCGTCGCATTGACGGCGGTGCCGAAGCTGATAGCTTTTTTAACCGCTTCCTCGTTTAGCACGGGAAGAGCGCCCGGAAGCGCTAGGCAGGTCGGGCAGACGTGCGAATTTGCCTCATCGCCGAAGCTCGTGGGGCAGGAGCAGAAAATTTTGGTTTTGGTATTTAGCTGGCAGTGTACCTCCAGGCCGATCACGGTTTCAAACATTAATTTAACCTTTTAGAATAAAAATTTCGCGTAATTTTACAATTTTTTGCTTTAATACTCGCTTGTAGCGGCACACGGCGCAGCCAAATTTTAAAATTTAATCGGATAGATTTTACTCGCCGCCGCTAAGGAGCTTTTCTTTCAGATCGAAAACATCGACCATCAAGCAGGTGATGATGACGCATATCACGCCGGGAGCGGTGCAGATGAAGAGGAATTTTAACCCCAAAAAATAAAATGACGGATAGGCAAAAAAGACGAATGCGCCGACGAAGATCAATCCGAACGACGCACCCACGAGGAAGTATAAGAAATTTCGCTTAAAATTAATGCTCATCGACGATCACGGCGCCCGCTAGATAAACGTAGCTTAAAACCATGAAAATGAAAGTCTGCAAAATCGCCATAAAAGTAAGCAGCGCAAACGGCACCATCGGCACTAGCGCAGGAGCGAGAGTAAGCATAACTAGCAGGAAGGTATCGTCGCCTTTGATGTTTCCGAAAAGTCGGAAAGAAAGCGATACGACGCGCGAAAAATGCGAGACGATCTCTATGACGAACATAAACGGCGCTAGGATTTTCACCGGACCCATAAAGTGCTTTAGGTAGTTGATCACGCCATGCTCGCGAACGCCCTCAAAATGGTAATACAACCAAACGCAAAGCGTAAGCGAAAGGGTTAAATTTAGACTCGCGCTCGGCGACTCAAAGCCCGGCACTAAGCCGATAACGTTACTAAAAAATATCACAAATCCCAATGTTGCGATTAGCGGAAGATATTTTTTGGCTTGCTCCTCACTACCCATCGCGTCCTTACCGATCGTTAGCACGCCGCTTAGGTAGGCTTCGGCGATATTTTGCATGCCGTGTGGTACAAGCTGAAGCGAGCGAGTGGAGCAAAGCGCGACGGCTACGATGATAGCGACGACCAAAAAGAAGTAAAAAAGGTAGATAAAAGTGTGGTCGTAAGAAATTAAACCGCCGAAAAGGAAGATGTCTTTTAGCATAAAAACCCTTGATCGTTAAAATTTGTGGCGTATTTTACACTTCTATTCGTTAAAGTATATTTAAATTTGCGCCAGCAAGTGAAATTTTGAGCTTTGCGAGTTCTCACACCGCTTACTTGCCTAGCACTTTCGTCTAGCTTGCGCGCCATTTCGGCAAAGATTTTGCGTTTTTTTTGGCATTTAGCTCCATATTTACAGCAAATGACAAAATTTTTGCTAGTAAGTACGAAATTTACGGCTACACTGCCAATTCGCTATTTTTGCAAAATAGAATTTAATCTAGCGCATACAGAGAAGCCCTAAGCCGGCTGGCGGTAAAATTTATGTTTACAGATACAAAAAATACAATAAAATTATACCGCGACGGCGCCGTGGCGAATTCCAAGAATTCCAAGAATTCCAAGAATTCCAAGAATTCCAAGAATTCCAAG
>NZ_CALIMS010000042.1 GCF_938045345.1 uncultured Campylobacter sp. | reverse complement strand
AATATAAAGCTTATTTCCGTCGTCTGCACCATATCCCAAAGCTCTATCGGCCAGCCTTTGCCTTTTTTTAGAGTCTCAAATAGCACCTCAAGCTCCTCGAGCTGCCCCTTTTGGCTTACGCTCGTTGAAATTTCTTTCACCCCCACTCCGTATCCTTTTAGGCTTTTGTAATCATCCAAAATAATGCTCTTGCCGTCAAAGTGGATCTCCATAAATTCCTTACTTAGCTCCTTGCTGCCGTTTGCAAAATATTCGATATTTGCCACCGAGCCGTCTTTGTATTTTAAAACGATGGATTTGTTATCCTCGGAGCTATATTTTTCATTGCTCGGCGTGATAGCCTGCGAAAATACGCTCTGTATCTCGCTACCCGTTAGCGCCGTCATCAGATCTATTATATGACACGCTTCGCCTACCATCCTGCCGCCATTTTCGTGCACCCAATGATCCATCGGTATGTAGCCTGCGTTCATCCTATATCTAATTATCATCGGATTTATTCTAGCGCTCGTGTGCTTTTTTATCTCCTGCGCGTAAGCGCTAAATCGTCTATTAAATCCCACGAATAAAAGGGGCTTGTCACCTCCCCCTTCGTAAAATTTCTTTATCTTTTCAAGCTCGTCTTTATTTGTCGCAAGCGGCTTTTCTACAAATACGTTTTTGCCAGCTTCAAGCGCCTTTAAAGTAAGCTCCGCATGACTATCGTGCCTTGTGGAGATGATCACCAGATCGACGTTTTTATCACTTAAAATATCGTCTAAATTTGAAGTAGCGTAGTTCGCTCCGTATTGCTGCGCCACCGCCTTTGCCTTATGTCCGCTTCGGTTCATTATCGCGTAAATTTTATACTTATCCGTAAGCTTTGAGATATTAGGCAGGTGCATACCGGTGGCAAATCCGCCGACTCCGACGAATGCGACGCTTATCACATCCCTGTTTACTGGCGCGGAGCTTATGATGATTTTTTTATCGTGATTTAGATAGCTATCAAGCTCGGCTAAATTTGCCTCGCCGTAGTCAAGCAAAACCATGAGCGGCTTATTCTGCGAAGTCTGTAGCGACTCAAACGCCTCCGTTACCTGCTCGATAGGATATTTTGCGTCTATGAGCTTATCCAGCTTTATCAAATTTTCATTTACCAGCCTTAGATACTCGCTCATATTTCGATTTTCGGTCCATCTTACGTAGCTAAACGGATAATCAAGCCCCCCCTCTTCGTAGCTCTTGTCGTAGCGACCCGGCCCATAGGAGGTGGAGATGAGAAAATCGAGCTCCTTTTTATACATATCCTCTCTATTGATCTGCATGCCGGCAACGCCTACAAGCACCACTCTGCCCTTTTTCTTACACATCTGAAAACTTTGCGATAGCGGCTCGCTGCTGCTCGTAGCGGCGGTAAATAGCACTCCATCGGCGCCGTATCCGCCGCTCCAAGACGCAACGACGTCTAGCAAATCGTCTCTTGACGGGTTTATGGCGAGCTCTGCGCCGTATTCCTTTGCTATCTGCAAACGCCTATCGTCAAAATCGCTGACCGCAACCCTGACGCCTGAAATTTTAAGCATCTGCACCGCAAGAAGCCCTAAAATCCCAGCTCCCACCACTACGCAGGTCTCGCCTAACCTTAGATCGATCCGCCTAACGCCCTGCATCGCTATACCGCCCAGCGTCACGGTGCAAGCCCGCTCAAAGTCCATATCCTGCGGCATTTTCATAACTAAATTTTTAGGCACGTCTACGTATTCTGCGTGGTTTGCAAGTCCTGCACCGGCTGCAGCGACGCGCTCACCGATTTCAAAATTTGAAACGCCCTCTCCGACCGCTATGACGACGCCGCTAAGCGAATAGCCGGTCGGGCTTCCGCTATCAAGCTTACCCTTTACCTTCGCATAGACGCTGGCTATGCCGTCGGATTTCACCATATTGATGACTTTTTTTACGTTTTCCGGCTGCTCTAAAGCCCTTCTAATCAAGCTCTTTCCACTATTTGATACGCCGCTTATCTCGGTGCCCGCCGATATGCAGCTATTTACTACTTTTATAAGAACACATCCCTTTGAAACGCTCGGAGCAGGGATCTGCTCCGCCAAAACTTTACCTTTTTTAACTATTGCTTGTATCATTGACTATAACCTTAAAAAATATTAAATATTAGTATTTCGCACACCGCAAAAATCCAAAACTTCTTTTTCTATTTTCAGCCCTTTAAATTCCTTATGTCCGACCAAAAATACGACAATGTCCGAAATTTCAACAGCCTTTTTATAGTCCGCTATCTCAAAATCCTTGTGAGCCTTGATATTGGGCTCTACGGCGATCACATCGACGCCGTCTGCGATCAGGCGTCTGGTTATATTTAGCGCAGGCGACTCCCGCAAATCGTCGATGTCGGGCTTAAAAGCAAGCCCCATACACGCGACTTTGGGCTTTTTGCCGTTTTGCAGCTCAAATTTTAAAGTCGCGTTTTTGATCTTTTCTATACACCACTCAGCTTTGTGATCATTGACCTCCCTTGCGGATTTGATCAGCCTCGCTTCGTAGCCGCCCGCATGGACGATAAACCACGGATCGACCGCTATGCAGTGCCCGCCTACGCCACAGCCCGGGTTTAAAATATTAACTCGCGGATGGCGATTTGCTAGCGAGATAAGCTCCCAAACATTGATGCCGAATTTATCGCACAAAATACTAAGTTCGTTTGCAAAGGCTATGTTTACGTCGCGGAAAGAATTCTCTGTAAGCTTTGACATCTCTGCAGTCTTAGAATCCGTCTGCAAAACGTTACCACTAACGAATTCTCCATAAAATTCCGCTATCTTTTTAGTAGCAATTTCTGTAGTTCCACCCACGATTCTATCGTTTTGCGTAAGCTCTTTTAAAATTTTACCCGGCAAAACTCTCTCCGGGCAATGAGCGATATAAATTTTAGAAATATCAACACCGCCATTTTTTAAAATTTCACCTATCTTTTCGGTAGTACCTACCGGTGAAGTGGATTCTAAAACGACCATATTATCGTCTTTTACGTATGGTATTATAGATTTTGCCGCACTTATGACATAATCGATATTTGGCACGTATCCGTCTCGAAACGGCGTCGGAACAGCTATGATAAAAACGTCTGCGAAATCAGGCTTAACGTCTGCTTTTAAATTTCCGCTCTGCACTGCTTTTTTAACAAATACGTCAAGTTCCGGCTCGACGATATGAATTTTACCCTCATTGATCGTATCCACAACGCTCTGCACCACGTCAACGCCGTGGATTTTATAGCCCCTATTTGCCAAAAGTGCTGCTGTCGGCAACCCTATATACCCAAGACCTAAGATGCAAACTTTTTTCATAATATTCCTTTTAAAAATTCCAGTATTTTTTTACAAGCTTTACCGTCGCCATACGGACTTGTACTTTTACTCATTTTATCATATTCATCTTTTAAATTTAATAATTTTTGCACCTCTTTTATTATATTTTCGCGCTTGGTACCGATAAGCTTCACACATCCTGCTCTTATCCCTTCAGGTCTTTCGGTAGTTTCTCTGATAACTAAAACGGGCTTACAAAGGCTCGGTGCCTCCTCCTGAATGCCACCACTATCTGTTACTATCATATATGACTTGCTCATAAGATAGACGAAACTATCATACTCTAGCGGATCAATTAAAAATATATTCGGAATGCCCGATAAAATTTCTCCCACGGGCTTTCTTACATTTGGATTTAAATGCACGGGGTAAACAATGTCGATATTTTCATTTTTTAGCGCTATTTCACGTAAAGCCTCACAAATATTAACAAAGCCTTCTCCGAAATTTTCTCGTCTGTGTCCTGTAACGAGAATAAATTTTCTATCACTAAGCTTATATTTGGAATTTATAAAGGATAAAATTTTATTTTTTAGCAGCTCGTTGTTTTCGATTTTATCTATCGTCCACAAAAGCGCGTCTATAACGGTGTTGCCGCTAACGATTATATTTTTTGAATCTTTGCCTTCTTTTAAGAGATTGTCTCTCGCATCGGCAGTCGGCGCGAAGTGATATTTAGCTATGAGTCCCGTCATCTGCCTATTTATCTCTTCAGGAAACGGCGAATAGATATTATGCGTCCTAAGTCCAGCTTCTACGTGAGCAACATCTATTTTTTGATAATACGCCGCCAAAGAAACGGCATAAGTAGTAGTAGTATCTCCATGGACAAACACGATGTCTGGGGTATATTCGCCAAATACATCGCGCATACCAAGCAAAACGCCTGACGTAATATCGTACAGATCCTGAGTCTGCTTCATTAAATTTAGATCAAAATCGGGCTTAATATCAAAAAATTCAAGCACCTGATCGAGCATCTGTCTGTGCTGCGCCGTGACGCAAACCTTCACTTCAAATTCCGAGTGCTTTTGAAACTCCTTTATCAACGGAACCATCTTAATGGCCTCCGGACGCGTCCCAAATACTATTAAAATTTTTCTTTTCGTCATAAACTCCCCTAAATATCGGTTTTTTAACCAAATTTATCGCCGTAATTTTAATTAAATTTTGCTATATCGGCGCTTAACCAAACAAAATAACACTATTTATATTGCATATAGCACTTTAAAATTTTGATCTGATTTATATTTTAGCTTTTAGTAGATACAAATCCTTTAACCGTTTTTATAATATACTCTATCCTCTCATCGCTCATTCCAGGGTATACCCCCACCCAGAAACTATCGTTCATTATCTTATCGGTATTTTTTAGCTCGCCTGAAATTTTATAATCTACCCCGCGTTTAAGATCTGCAAATAACGGGTGCTTGATCATATTGCCCGCAAATAAATTTCTTGTTTGCACGCCCGCCCTCTCTAGATGTTTGCTAAGCTCGTTTCTACTAAATTTTGCCCCGTCTGCAACCGTCATCATAAAGCCGAACCAGCTAGGCTCAGAATGCGGCTGGGTTTTAACCAAAATAAGCTCCTTTATATCTTTTAACCCATCGTAAAGCTTTTTAAAATTCTGCCTACGATGCTGCACGAAGCTAGAAAATTTATCTATCTGAGCGCATCCCACGGCAGCTTGCATATCGGAGGCTTTTAAATTAAATCCGAAGTGCGAATAAACGTATTTATGATCGTACCCGAGCGGTAGCTCACCAAATTTTTGCGAAAAGCGCCTGCCACAGGTATTATCTACGCCGCTCTCACACCAGCAATCGCGTCCCCAATCACGCATACTTAGCATAATTTTTTTAAGCAGCAGATTGTTTGTGTATGTAGCGCCGCCCTCGCCCATAGTCATATGATGGGGTGGATAGAAGCTACTTGTGCCTATATCTCCCCATGTGCCGGTCGGCTTACCGTCATACAGAGAACCCAGCGCGTCGCAGTTATCCTCGATAAGCCACAAATCGTGTTTATCGCAAAATTCCTTCACGGCTTTTATATTAAAAGGATTTCCCAGGGTGTGAGCTACCATGACGGCTTTCGTTTTTGGGCTAAGCGCAAGCTCAAGCTTCGTATGGTCTATGTTAAAATACTCAAGCTCCATATCGACAAAAACTGGAACGGCACCGTATTGCACGATAGGCGCAACTGTCGTAGGAAAGCCCGCCGCTACGGTTATAACTTCATCTCCCTTTTTTATGCGGCGCTCTTTTAGAAGTGGCGAGGTAAGTGCAAAAAATGCAAGTAGATTTGCACTGCTTCCGCTATTTACCAAAAACGCCCATTTTACGCCAAGCATTTTGGCAAATTCCTTTTCAAATTTTTTAGAATATGTGCCGTATGTAAGCCAAAAATCAAGCGAGCTATCTACTAAATTTACCATTTCATGCTCATCAAAGACTCTACCTGCGTAATTCACACGGCTTTTGCCGGGTTCAAATTTAGCTCTCTGCGCCGGCTCATGAACCAGTTTATAATACTCTTTTGTCTTTTCTAAAATTTCTTGTTTTAATTCTTGCGGGGTCATTTTTTGCCTTTCCAAATTTCATTGATTTTTCTCAAATATGGATCTTTTTTTATGGTATCTAAGTCTAAGCTAGTAAAATTTTGCTTAAAATATTTATGAATTTTACCGATCGCTTCCAAATGCGACGTAAGCTTAAACATATCTCCCATCTCAGATTTTAGCAGGCTATTGTCGGAAGTATATTCGTTATTTAGCCCTTTATTTAGTACGATTATCTCCGATTTAAAATCGCTCGCTTCATTTACTAGCGCAGCCAAGCCGAGTAGATCGATTTTTGTCCCGCTGCTTGCGTTGTAAATTTTATGCCGCGCGTCATTTTCTATATAAAATTCCACTACGTTTAACAGGTCATCGACATACATGTAATCAAAAAATACGTTTTGATTGATCGTGATGGGTAGGTACAGTAAGTTTTTTACTACGGCATTTGTGATAAATTTATAGCGGTAATTCTCCATCTCGCCGTAAATTCCAAATAAACGAAGCTGGATGATATTATCCGCGCAATCCTCAATGTAATGCGACGTGATAGCTTTGTAAAAACCGTATTCATCAAGCGGAAGCGCCTTTTTATAATCATCCTCGCGAGCATTTATTATCGGCTTGTATTTGCCGTATTCCGCACCGCTTCCAAATGATATGATCCTTGCAACCTTGTTTTTTTGCTTGGCGATATTGAAAAAAATCCGCAAATTATACTCGGTCACATTTGTCATATCCAGCGTATCACGACCGCCGCCACGATTGGCTAGATGAACGATAGCATCGATTTTATGCGCACGAACAAAATCGTCAACTGCGCTTTCGTCAGTCAAATTTAGCTCACTACTTTTTGGAGCGAAAACGTTAAAATTTCCATTTAGCGCAAGACGCTTTTTTAGATGCGACCCGATAAAACCGCTACCGCCCGTGATGAATAGATTCATCTGCTACTTAGCCTTTTTTCTAAATCTTCTATACGCTGTTCATCCTCAGCTTTTATCCTTGCATAAAATCTTCTTTTTGACTTTAGCCACAACAGTTCAAATTTTAGTGCCGTATTTATTCCTTCGCGCGGATTGGCATTAATAGAGTCTATAGCAAAAACTACTTTGCGGGTTTCATATTTGTCTATTAAATTTTCTGCTTTTAGAGTCTTGATAAAATCAATAGATTTAGCCGTAATATTTCCGCCTATTGCAAATTTTAAACCTTTCGCTTTTACGGCGCGAGATACTCGCTGAACAGCATTTAAAATTTTCTCATTATCTACATCTTTTTTAGCCAAACCGCATGACTGCGCAAAATCGCTTCTACCGAATGTAATGCTTCTTAGTAGCGAAATTTTTTCTAATTTTAAAATTTCATCTATGTTTTCTACCGCAGTTTTTGTCTCGATATTTATAGCAAAATCTATATAATCTCGGTTGTCTGGATTTATCAAATTTTCTATAACTCCTAGATATTTATAAACAGCATACGGGGTTTCTACCATAGGCGCAATAAGGCCCTCTACGCCCAAAATGATACCATTATAAATATCCGTAACCGCCTCAGCTCCACCGATCTTTAAGATGATAGGCAAATCTGCTCGATTGGCAATATCTCGCAAACGCATCATCTCCTCCATACGACTTCCCTCGGCTTCAAACTCGGCCTTTAACTCAAATACGCCATATTCGTTTTTAAGCCTTTTAAGTACGTCTATCATCTCAAATTCATTTATATTCATACCTCTTCCTCCAATACGCTTAATATCATTTTAATATCGCCCATATACTTACTATTCCTCTCTACATATCCCCAATCGGGCTGTAATAACTTAAGTCCTTTTATGTGCTCACATTTTTTTAAATGCATTTCTGAATCATCTATAAAAATCCCGCTATCGCCATCTTTTAAAATTGAATTTATTATATTAGCTTTTGAATTAAATTTAGCAAATATATCTGCCCCCAATATATTATCGTTATTTATAAATTGAATATTAAATCTTTTGGCTAAATCCAATACAGTTTTACTATCTTTAGTAGTTACAATAAAAGTCTGCCGATTCAGTTTCATATTTGATAGCTCCAATAAAAACGGATATGGCCTATTCAAAGCCAACCAATTTTCATAGTTATTTGCTTTTAACTTTTTACGAGTCTCAAAAAAGTCTTTTTCAAATTTCTTTGCTTCATTGTTATAATCAAAAGCTAAAAGCTCTTTATTGTTATTAGTTATAGCTGTCATAACGAAATAATAATTCCATGCCGGACCCACATGAGGTCTAAATCTTAAAAATTCGGCATATTGCTTTTCATCAAATTTTTGCCTTAAAAAACTTGGCGTAGATCTACAAACCTCATAGGCTTCACGTACAGTATCAAAAAGGACGCCGTCAAAATCCAAAAATAAAAATCTCATATCAATCCAAAGGCTTTACTATCATATTTTTATAAAATTCATCTCGAGGTAAAAATGGAGCAAGATCTTCCAATGGTTTTGATATCATAGTCCCATCCCGAAGCTTCATAGATGCAACTTTTGGCCCTATGGCTTCATTGGGCGGCAGCATCACTTCGCAAAACACCGATCCCTCACATGATAAAATTTCATCTATTTTTGCATTGGCATCATCGTTATTTTTAATTTGAAATACTTTAAAGCCATAAATTTTAGCGAGCGCCTTCATATCCGGTATACTTACACCACTTATAGGACTTTCACCGACAAAATTGTTATTGAAATAATTATGTTGAGTTATGCGTATAGAGAGGTATCCATTGTTGTTATACATAAAAATTTTAACGGGAAGCCGATAATGAATAATAGTTTGCAATTCCTGGATATTCATCTGAATGCTTCCATCACCGGTTAAGCATATAGTTTGTCTTTTATTATTTGCTACGCATGCACCAATTAGTGCCGGCAAATCATAGCCCATAGAAGCACATCCGACATTTGCAAAAAGCCTATCACCTGCTCGTACCGGATAGCTCTGAAATGTTGATGTATATGCTATGCCATTACCGGTAAGCAAGAGAGAATTTTTTGGTAATTTCTCCGAAAGTAATCTTGGAAAATAATATGAACTGACATAATTCTTCTCTTTCAATACGGACTTATCAAAAACAGGATATTTCATTTTTATTCTATTACAATATTTAAGCCAGTCTCCAATTTCTAGATTTAAATCTCTAGCTTTTTCTCTAAGATCATTTATAAAAACCTTTGCATCGGATTTAATTTTTATATCCGGAATAAAAGTTTTTTTATTAAGTTCGTTTTCATCTATATCAATCATAATTTTTTTGGCTTCTCGCGCAAAAAATTCCCAATTAAAGCTCAAAATTCTAAGATTTAATCTTGTACCTAATACTATTACCAAATCGCTATTTTGAATTACAAAATTCCCGGCCCTCTCACCTAAAATTCCCGGTCTACCAAAAAAATACTTATTTGAAGTTTCTATTAAATCAACTCCTGAAATAGCAGTCAAAACAGGGATTTTTAACTCGTCAATCAAGGCTCTAAAATCATCTTTTGCATTGGCTAACCTCACTCCGTTACCCACAATGATAACGGGGCGTTTAGCAGCTTTTAACGCATCTAGAACCTGTGGGATTTTTGTGTCGAATTTCGGCTCTTCTGGGATTTCAAATTCTACCAAATCCGCTTCGTCCACCATCGCGCCTTGTATGTCTAGCGGCACATCCAACCATACGGGTCCCGGTCTGCCGTGCTTAGCCTCATAAACCGCTTTTTGCAGATGGAATTTTATGCTATTTTTATCAGTTATCATTACGGCATATTTTGTGATAGGTTTTACGATGTCAATGATATTGACCTCTTGATCGCCGAGCTGACGCAAATTTAGCTCGGGTTGCGAAGCGACGGTCGTTTGAAATTTTACCTGTCCCGATATAATCATCATAGGGATCGAATCTACCCAAGCGCCGTAAACGCCGGTAATCGCGTTCGTCCCGCCGGGACCCGTGGTAACATACGCGATACCGATCTTATTTGAGACGCGCGCATAGCCCTCTGCAGCTATCGCGCAAGCCTGTTCGTGATGGTTACAGACATACTCTAAATTTTCATTTTTGCCAAGCGAATCTATCAGGTGCATATTGCCGCCACCCGAGACCATAAATACGGTCTTTGCGGTATCTTCGTGTTCGGCTATAAATTTTGCTATAAAATCGCTAACTTTTATCATCGCATCATCTCTTTTACGTAGTCGTTTAAATTTTGCTCGGTATCAATTGCGCCGTTTTCGTAGAAATTTTTATACCATTTTACAGTTTTTTCAAATGCCGTTTCGCTATCCCAAACGGGCTTCCAGCCAAGCAGCGCATGTGCTTTAGAGCAATCAAGCTTCAATAAATTTGCCTCATGCGGCTGATCCGTGTCGGAGCCGATTTTAAATTCTATCTTATCCCAATATCGCTTGGCGCTCTTTAGTACATCAAGCACCCTAATCGCACCATCATCGCTAGGTCCGAAATTCCACGCACCGCCGAATTCCTTTCGCCCTTCAAGCAACTTTTGCCCCACGAGTAAATATCCGCCAAGCGGCTCGAGTACGTGCTGCCAAGGGCGTGTCGCATGCGGATTGCGGATCGTTACCGCTTCATTTTTAGCTGCTGCGCGCATAACGTCGCAAATCAATCTATCTTGTGCCCAGTCTCCGCCGCCTATGACATTACCTGCGCGACACGTGGCAAGCAGCGTTTGATGCTTTGTGCCGTAATCTTTTTCGTTAAAAAAGGAGTTTCGATATGAATTAGCCAGAAGATCCGCGCAGCCTTTCGACGAGCTATATGGATCATATCCGCCCATAGGATCGCTCTCGCGATATCCCCAAACCCACTCTTTATTTTCGTAAGCCTTGTCACTTGTGATATTTACGATCGCGCGAACGCCTGCTTTTCTGCAGGCTTCAAAGACTTTTAATGTGCCGATAACATTGGTTTCGTAGGTTGTGATAGGATCGGCATAAGATGGGCGTACGAGCGCCTGAGCGGCAAAGTGGAATACAATGTCGGGCTTATAAGCCGCAAAGACTTCGTTTAATTTAGCAAGATCTCGTATGTCGGCGATTACCTGGACGATATTTAAATTTAAAAGTCCTATATGATTTGGCTCTGTAGGCGCCGGAAGCGAATACCCTATCACTTTCGCGCCCAAGCGCTGCAGCCATAGACTAAGCCATGAGCCCTTAAAACCGGTATGCCCGGTAAGCAAAACTGTTTTGCCCTTATAAATTCCGGAGTATAGATCCTGCATATCTTGCATTGCTACCACTTTTTCCACGGAGCGTTGCCGCTATCCCAAATTTTGTTTAACTCAAGCTTATCTCTAAGCGTATCCATCGGTTTCCAAAATCCACTGTGTTTATACGCTAAAATTTCGCCGTCGTGGGCCAAATTCATAAGCGGCTCTTGCTCGAATATCGTCGCATCTCCATTCGTAATATAGTCAAAAACCTTGGGCTCGCATACAAAGAAACCTGCATTGATCCAATTGCCGTCTCCTTTTGGTTTTTCCTTAAACTCATGCACGCGACTTTCGTCATCTATATTTAGTGCCCCAAAACGACCTTCCGGTTGAACGGAAGTCATCGTAAGCGTTTTGCCATGAGACTTATGAAATTTTACAAGCTCGTGGATATCTATATCACTAACACCATCTCCATAAGTAAGCAAAAATGGTTCGTCTCCCACTATGCTCTGAGCCCGCTTAATACGACCGCCAGTCATAGTGTTTAGCCCAGTATTTAACAGCGTAACGCTCCAAGGCTCACTAAAATTGCTCAAAACCTCCATTTTGCCATTTTTCAAATCTATAGTCATATCGCTTTGATGCAAAAAATAATTGGCAAAATATTCTTTGATATAGTAGCCTTTATAGCCAAGTAGAATGACGAATTCGTTAAATCCGTACAAACTATAAATTTTCATAATATGCCATAAAATCGGTTTTTCGCCGATCTCTACCATTGGCTTTGGCCTAATGCTCGTCTCTTCGGCAAGCCTAGTACCGAAACCCCCTGCTAGTATTAAAACTTTCATTAAAGCTCCCTTTAATCAAAATTTATTCTTTCTTTTTCAAATACCAATGGGCGATTTAACACTTGTGTATAAATTGCCCCGATATATTCGCCTATTATACCGATAAAAAACAAAATTCCAGATGAAACGAATGAAAAAAGTATGATAAGAGGCGCGATGCCCACGCTCATCTCGTCCCAATAAATTAGCTTAAGTATAAAATACACAAGTCCTACTATTATGCTTAAAATGCCCATTATCATACCTATAAAGGTTGCGAGCCGAAGTGGTACTTTGGAATTGCAGATTATACCGAGTATCCCCATATCATAAAGCGTGTAGAAGTTATTTTTGGTAACTCCTTTAATCCTCACAGGTTGATCGTAAGGAATTTTGGCCACTTTATAACCCGCCTCCGCGAGCATTCCACGAAAAAACGGATACGGATCATGCATCTGTCTAAGAGCCGCAATGACCTTTTTATCAAAAAGTCCAAAGCCGGTAAAATTCTTAAAAATCTCGATCTCAGATAGTTTTGATAAGAGTTCGTAATAACACTCTCTGATTTTAAACATCACGCCGCGCTCCTCGCTATCTCGCTTAATAGCCAAAACCAAGTCGTTGCCCTCTTGCCATTTTTCTATAAACTGCGCAATCATCTCGGGCGGATCTTGCAAATCGGCTACGATAGAGATAACAGCATCTCCGTCTGCACCCAAAAGCGCATAGGTTGGCGATTTGATATGCCCGAAGTTTCTGGAATTTACGATGATCTTTAAATTTTTATCATCCTTTGCTAGGCGTTTTAAAATTTCAACCGTCCTATCGGTCGAAGCATTATCGATAAATATATGCTCATAGGCATACTCCGGAAATTCGCCCATAACTTTTTTTACGCGCGAATATACCTCCTCTACATTCTCCTCCTCGTTAAAGCAGGCGGTAACTATACTGATTTTTTTCATATCATCTCCTAAAGACGAAAAATTTATTTAACAAAAATGATACCGCAGCCAGCGGGATCAAAAGTACAAAGCCATTTAGATACATATTTTCAAAGCCAAGCCGCTTAAAAAGCCATAAAAAGAATATGTTTAAAAAATATATTATAACATACACTAAAATAAATTTAAAAATAAGTTTATTATCGTTGCTGCCGAATACCAGTCCGCCTATGGTTTTAAAGTTAAACAATACGCCAAGTATCGTAGAAAGCAACACGGCGAGGGGATAATATAGACCTAGATAGATAAAAAGGGCAAAAAGCCCATATCCAAAGGTAGTATTCATGATACCTACGAAGAGAAACTTGACGGCTTGTCGTTTAATCATAGCTATCATTTCGTCTATAAATATTTATAGTATTAAAATTTGCCTTATCAATCAGCTCAACCCCAAGTTGAGGTAAAATTTCCATTATATTGGCTACATTACCATTCAAGGTTACTATATCCGAATTCCTAATTGTATTATTAATATCTTGCAAAACGGCTCCGTCTCTAGTGATTTGTATGAGATTTACGCCGCTATCCTGTAGCCATAAATAGAACCTTTCATAACTTTGATCAAAAAAGTTACTATTTTGAATTATTACATCTGTTTGAATATTTAAATTTTTAGATGCATTATTAAACATCAAGCTATTAGGTACAACAAAGGAGTTTATAAATTTATATCTACCCTCTTTTACCCATTTATTCATTACTTTATAAAAATCCTCTTGAATAAAATCATCTTTTCTCAAAAGTCTTTTATTTATATCAAACGCTTTTTTATAATATTGATATAAAACGATGTTCTTGGTTGGTCTATTTGTAAAATTAATATATTCTTGTTTAATCAGTTTTGTTGGAGTTACATCAAACCATTGTGTTACTAAGTGATATGGTGGAATTTTATCATTTAAAAGATACATTATCGGTAAGTTAAAAAAGTAAAAATCTTTGTCAGATACTGTATTTTTAGGTACATAATCATGAATATAGTCAAAAATATAAGATAATTTCTGATTCATATAAATATTTTTTAAAGGAATATATGAGGTCTCGGATTTAGCCTCGAATACACTACCTTGATAATTTTCAAGCCAATTATATGGTATTAAAAATTTTACGTATATTATGAAAGATACCATTACAAGCATCCAATAGATCAGTAAAATCCTAGCTATTTTGCGCAAATTTTGATTTAATAAAAAGCTGAATGCCAACCCTGCACACAAAAGAATGCTATTCATATTTAAGGCGATAGTAGTGAAAGTATTACTATAAACTATAGCAGCAACACAAAAAGTAATGAAAATGTAAATTTTTGATCCAAAAATACTACTATTTTTATAGAACATAGCAGCAAACATGATATACAAAATCATAGCTATGGAAAAGCTAATATAAGAGATATATTTAATAATATATAATATAACAGTATTATGAAATAAAACAATATAAGTAAGCGCAGTCAGTCCAATAGCTACGATAGTAAATCGAAATAAGATAGTTGTTCTTGCTGCAATTTGTCCTACCAATACATCATATAGATATACAATATTTTTTCCAAAATATGCAAGAATTAATATTATAAAAAATTCCGATACGCTTATTGTTAATATCCGACTAAGCTCTGGTTCAAAAATAAATCTAGTCGCTACAGTCCATAGACTTCCTTTTGAGTCATTATCGGTTATAGATGCGGGATCAAAAGGCATTATAAAATTTACGGATACAAAGAATATAACGGTAAAGAGCAGTAAAAATCCTATTCTTTTAAAATAATCTTTTACGCTACTGGATATAAAAGCATAAGATACAAAAAGACTAGCAAAAAGAACTAATCCCACATTTTGCTTTATGAAAAAAAGTAGGACTAGAAATAAGATTCCAAGTATTTGATATATGGTACCTTTTTTAGAATTTTCATTTTTTATGGATTTTACTAGAAATAGTAGGGTAGAAAATTCTATGATGAAGACGTAAGTATGATAATCCTTCGGTATATATGTCTCCATACTAAACCATAAAAAGCTAGCAAAAGTGGCTCCTATAGCACTAGCCGGCTTTGAAAAAAACTCCCTTAAAACCAAATACAATAAGATCACCTGAATCATTGCTGCTACCACGCCGATGCAGGCAAATGCAAAGAAATTTATCCCAAATATTTTTTGATAAAAGGCATTTATATATACAAATAACGGAGTCCATGCTAGATAAAAATCTTTATTTATCACCTCTCCCTTATTTACCAGATAAGCATATGTTTCCCACCAGCCTTCTTGGAGGGAAAAGTAATGGTTGAATATAAGAAGATGTAGTATTAATACTATACTAAAGCAAAATGTTAATATAAATTTCTCTTCAATAGAACTATTCACCATGACCTTCTTGCTTTTCGTATACGTTGATGGTATTGAAAAAAGTCGCTTCGGTCGGAGCTACTCCTAGAATTGGAAATATTTTACATAAATCTACTATACTACCATCCATTTGCAATACATCACCATTTTGCAAGCTATCATCTTCTTGTTTTGTGCCATTTTGATCGGTAGCTATCTTTTTATCACGCCTGATAGTAACTAATGTTACGCCATTCTCTTGTAGCCACTTTGTAAATTTAGATCTATCCATACCAAAAAATTTTTCATTTTGCAAAATAATGAGCATATTTTTAAGAATATGGTTTTTTTCTTCTTCAGCAGGTACATTATCGTATGGAACTACAAACGACTTTATAAATTTATATCTTCCTTCCCGTACCCATTGATTCATAGTTTCATGAAAATCAAGTTGTTTAAAAGAGCTTTTAACTTGAAAATTTCGATGCACAGTAAAGAAAAATGTCTGATATTGATACATAACAACGTTCTGCGCAGGAGATTTAATAAATTCATCATATTCCCTAGATATGGCCTTAGATGACGATACGTCTAGCCAATGAGTTACTAAATAATACGGTGGAATTTTATTATTCAATAAGTACATTATGGGAAAATTAAAAAAGTAAAAATCTTTTTGATTTTTAGATTTAACAGCTACATACTTATCGAAATAATCAAAGATTTCCGATATCCTCTCATCCATATAAATACCATCTAACTGAGCGTATGAACTTTTAGAATTGGCGCTAAAGATATCTACCTGAGTATTGAAATTCCAATAATACGGCATTCTTATAGTTGCTAAAAACATAAAAAATATTATTATTAAATGTATATATATAGT
>NZ_CALIMS010000041.1 GCF_938045345.1 uncultured Campylobacter sp. | reverse complement strand
TCGATGAGGAGATGGATCTCATGGCGCTAACCACCAGCGGCAAGATGATCCGCGTCGATATGCAAAGCATCCGCAAAGCGGGTCGTAACACCAGCGGCGTTATCGTCGTAAATGTCGAGGGCGACGACGTAGTGAGCATCGCGACCTGCCCGAAAGCCGAGGAGGGCGATGAAGGCGATGAAGGCGAGCTTGCGCAGGATGAAAATTTATTAAATTCAAATTTAGATAGCGAAGATTCGCAGAGCGACGGCCCTAGCGATAAAATTTTAAAAGGAGGAGAGGATGAGTAGTTACAATATCGCCATCGTAGGCGCTACCGGCGCCGTAGGCGAGGAGATTTTGCGCGTCTTAGACGAGATGAACTTTCCCGTAAAGGACATACTGCCGCTTGCAAGCGCAAAGAGCGCGGGCGAGAAGGTGGAATTCCGCGGCAAAGAATACGTCGTGAAGGAGCTTACCGACAGCACTTTCGATGAAAACGAGATCGACATCGCGTTTTTTAGCGCGGGCGGCTCCATTTCGGCGCACTATGTGCCATTTGCTGCGGCAAGCGGCGCGGTGGTGATCGACAACACGAGCCACTTTCGCATGCAAGAGGACGTCCCGCTCGTCGTGCCTGAGTGCAACCCGCAGGATATAAAGCTATGGGAAGAGACAGGCATCATCGCTAATCCGAACTGCTCGACCATTCAGATGGTTCAAATTTTAAAGCCGCTTGACGATGCGTTTGAAATAGAGCGCGTGGACGTAAGCACCTACCAAGCCGCCAGCGGCGCGGGCAAAGAGGGTATGGAAGAGCTCGTGTTTCAGCTGCAAAAATTCTTTGAATTTAAGCTTGATGAGTGCAAACCTAAAGTTTTCGCGCACCAGCTAGCATTTAACGTCATCCCGCACATCGACGTATTTTTGGACAACGACTACACCAAAGAAGAGATGAAGATGGTGAACGAAACGCAGAAAATTTTGCATAAAAATTTCGCCGTTTCGGCTACCTGCGTGCGCGTGCCGGTACTTCGCAGCCACAGCGAGGCGATCACTATAAAATTTAAAAAGGATTTCGAGATTAGCCGCGTGCGCGAAATTCTAAAAAACGCGCCTAGTATCGTGCTTGCAGACGATCCAAGCAAAAAGCAATACCCGATGCCGCTGCTTTCGAGCGATACGAACGAAACCTACGTCGGCAGGCTCCGCAGGGACAATTTCGACGATAAAATTCTGCATCTTTGGTGCAGCGCCGATCAAATCCGCGTCGGAGCGGCTACGAACGCCGTGCGCATCGCGCTTCGCTGGATAGATATGCAGCAAGACAAGTAAGATAAATTTAGCAGAGTTGCCGAGACTTTGTGCGCGGATACGGTTGCGCGCGCGGTTTCGGCGCCGAGGTCTGGCGAATAAATTTGCAAATCAGCCTAGTTAAAATTTAACGCCGCGAGCTGAAATTTTGTGCCTTTAACCTGGCGCAAAATTTTAAAGACTCAAACGGACGCGACTAAATGGGGTAAATTTACGCGATTGCAAACGAGCGTAAATTTAAACGAACACTTCGGCATAGAGCGGCTTTTAAATTTATACATTCGTTTGCGGAGCGCTATACCCTCCACCAATAGGCAAGTTCGAGCGGTTTTAAATTTATACGTCCGCTTGCGGAGCGGCTACCCGAATTAAAATTTAAGGAAGAAATGAAAGCTATATTTGAAAAATTTTTGCTTTGTAGCAAATCTCTAACGCTTCTGCCTGTTATTTTTTGTGTTGCGGCTAGTGCGACGATATTTGTGATGGCAAGCTACGAAATCGGCTCGGCGCTTTATAAAATCGTGGAATTTTTCCTAGCCCCGCAGAGCGAGCGAGCGCTTTATATTGGCATTTTAAGCGAAATAATAACGGCGATCGATCTGTATCTGGTCGCCATCGTGCTGCTAATCTTCGTATTTGGAATTTATGAGCTGTTTATTGACGAGTTTGTGGATCTAAATTTACAAGTTTTAAAGATCGCCTCGCTGGATGAGCTGAAGCACAAACTCGGTAGCGTCATCATAATGGTGCTCGTAGTGGATTTCTTTAAGCGAATTTTACACACCGATTTTACTACCCCTTTGGATATGATTTTGCTAGCAGGGGCTATCTTTGCGGTTTGTTTGGCTTTGTATATTTTGAGTAAATTTAAAGGATAAAAATGGTTTTCATCGACGCATGCTTCGGCAAAGAGACCCCATACACGCCCATTTGGATGATGCGCCAGGCGGGGCGCTACCTGCCGCAATACATGGCGGTGCGCGAGAGGGCGGGCGATTTTTTGAGCCTGTGCCGCGACTATCGCGCCGCTAGCGAGGTGACGATCCAGCCCGTGGAGATTTTGGGCGTCGATGCGGCGATCTTATTTAGCGATATTTTGGTCGTGCCGATGCAGATGGGGATGGATCTGCGCTTCGAAGCGGGCGAAGGGCCGCGCTTTAGCAATCCGATCCGCTCTCAGGGCGATTTGGCGCGCCTTGATCCGCAAAAGGCCGCGGCGGAGCTCGGATACGTTTATGATACGATCTCGCTTACTCGCTCGCGCCTTGCCGCGGATAAAGCGCTCATCGGCTTTTGCGGCGCGCCGTGGACGATCGCTACCTACATGATCGAGGGCGGCGGCAGTAAAAATTACGCCGTTTGCAAAAGGATGCTCTACGAAAATCCGCAGCTTCTGCATGAAATTTTGCGCCTCGTTACGGAGGCGACGAAGCTTTATCTGGCGCGCCAGATCAGCTCGGGCGTCGATGCGGTGCAGATCTTCGACAGCTGGGCGGGCGCGCTGGAGCCGAGCGCGTACGAGGAGTTCGGGTGGCGATACATCCTAGAAATCACGGAATTTTTAAAGGCGAAATTCCCGCATATCCCGCTCATCGTCTTTGCCAAGGGCACGGGCGCACAGATGTCGCGGCTGAGCCGTATCGCGGCGCAGCGAGGCGAGGCGAGCTTTGACGTATGGGGCGTGGATTGGAGCACTCCGATTGAGCTTGCGCGCGAGCAGCTCGGGGACAAATTTGTGCTTCAGGGCAACCTGGAGCCGATGCGGCTATACGACCGCGGCGCGATAGAATCGGGCGTGCGCGATATTTTAGCGTCGATGAAGGGTGCTGCGCATATCTTTAATCTAGGGCATGGAATTTTGCCCGACGTAAGCGTGCAAAACGCCAAATATCTAGTGGATCTGGTGCACGAGCTAAGCGCGCGCTGAAACCGGATTTTGCGAGAGCCTGCTTGCGGCGCGCCGCTGTGAAATTTCATAGAACGTAGTTTAAAATTTTGCCTGTTTGGGCTGCTTGATTTGCTTCTGCGAGATTTTTCCCGCTGCCCATAATTTTAAATTTTACACCGCTTTCACGCCGTCAAAATAGCTCGCGGAACGCAAAGCTTTAAAATTTTAAAATTCTACGCCGTTTTGCGCGGCGGTATCGCTAAATTTTAAAATTTAGCGCAATTTGAAATTTTATGCTGCTTTTACGCCGAGCGAGGCTTAAAATTTTACGCGCTATGTATGCGGCGGCGTAAAAATACCGCGAGCTTGCAAGCTTAAATTTAGCTTGCGCTTTAAATTTATAGCTCGCACGCCCTAAATTTAAGGATAAATTCAAAACTCTAAGCTTAAAATTTCATCGTAGCGGG